>NZ_JBIWEO010000009.1:104820-238633 GCF_044762555.1 Pseudomonas sp. NPDC096917
CCTATTGAGGAATTAGGCTGAAATTAAGCCTGAATACCGGTGATTTTGATCTCGGTGTACCACTGGCGGTGGCCCATACGCTTCATGTGGTGCTTACGACGACGGAACTTGATGATGCGGATTTTGTCGTGACGACCTTGGGAAATCACTTCAGCAACAACAGTGGCGCCAGCAACAACTGGAGCGCCGATATTTACGTCATCGCCATTGGCGACCAACAGAACGCGATCAAAAGTTACGGATTCGCCAGTAGCGACTTCCAGTTTCTCGATCTTCAGGTATTCACCTGGTGCTACTTTGTATTGCTTGCCACCAGTAACGATTACTGCGTACGACATGGTATTTCTCCGATAATCCTGCTCACCCAGCGCTTTATAGGTAAAGGTATTGGCTGGCATGGCTGCATGGGGCTGGAACGGCCCAAGTGCAATTGCGTAAGGCAGGTGCTGCCCAGGAAGTTCAGGGTGCGCGATTGTACGCAAGGTGCGTTCGGGTTGCAAGTGGCCGCCCATCACGCCTTGACAGGTCCAGCCCCCCGACCTAGCATGCCGCGCAACCCTTCTGGAGCACCTGTCGCTGATGCAACCCCAAGCTTTCTACCGCGCGGTGGCGGACGATTTTAGCGCCGTCGACGGCATCATCAAGAAACAGCTGACTTCACGTGTGCCGCTGGTCTCGAAAATCGGCGACTACATTACTTCGGCCGGCGGCAAACGCCTTCGTCCTTTATTAGTGCTGCTGTGTGGCAAGGCCTTGGGTCGCGAAGGCGACGACCTGCGCCTGCTTGCCGCCACTATTGAGTTCCTGCACACCGCGACCCTGCTGCACGACGACGTGGTCGACATGTCCGGCATGCGCCGTGGCCGCAAGACCGCCAACGCCACGTGGGGCAACGCTCCCAGCGTATTGGTCGGCGACTTCCTGTACTCGCGCTCTTTCGAAATGATGGTTGAGCTGGGCTCCATGCCCGTGATGAAGATCCTGTCCAAAGCCACTCGCATCATTGCTGAAGGCGAAGTGTTGCAACTGTCTAAAGTACGGGACGCCAGCACTACCGAAGAAATCTATATGGAAGTCATTCGCGGCAAGACCGCGATGCTGTTCGAGGCTTCGACTCACAGCGCCGCGGCGCTGGCCGGTGCAACGCCTGAGCAAAGCGAAGCGCTGCGCACCTTTGGCGACCACTTGGGCGTGGCGTTCCAGTTGGTAGACGACCTGCTCGACTACCGTGGCGACGCAGAATCGCTGGGCAAAAACGTCGGTGATGACCTGGCAGAAGGCAAACCAACCTTGCCGCTGATCTACACCATGCGTGAAGGCACGCCAGAGCAAGCCGCCCTGGTACGCACAGCCATTCAAAAAGGTGGCATCGAAGACCTCGAAAGCATCCGCGCAGCCGTTGAAGCTTCGGGTTCGCTGGACTACACCGCACAACTGGCACGCGATTTCGTCGCCCGCGCCATTACCTGCCTTGAAGCCTTGCCGCCAAGCCAATACCGCGATGCATTGGTTGAACTGAGCGAGTTTGCGGTCGCCCGTACGCACTGATTAACTCGCGCGGGAGCTGCTGCAGGCTGCGATCGTTTGATTTTAAGGTCAAAAAATCGCAGCCTGCGGCAGCTCCCACGGTCTCAAAACGACTGCCCCCCCTCCCGGCAAAAACCCTATATAATGCGCGCCTTTTAGCCAGCCTGACCCTTAAGGAGCTTTAGTGAGCACGTTGCCACCCTGCCCAAAATGCAACTCCGAGTACACCTACGAAGACGGCGCTCAGCTGATCTGCCCGGAATGCGCCCATGAGTGGTCCGCCAGCGGCGATGCTGAAGAAGCCAGCGATGCAAAAGTCTACAAAGACTCCGCAGGCACGGTCCTGAACGACGGCGACACCATCACCGTGATCAAAGACCTGAAAATCAAAGGCACTTCCCTGGTAGTCAAAGTCGGCACAAAGGTTAAAAACATCCGTCTGTGCGATGGCGACCACGATATCGACTGCAAAATCGACGGTATCGGCCCAATGAAGCTCAAGTCCGAGTTCGTGCGCAAGGTCTGATTCGGCTGCCTTTCTTCCTGCGTTTCGCGCAGGAAGGGGCGACTTGTCCCCCGCAACACCCCCCTCGCAATATCAAAAAGCCAGCCTCTTTGACCCAGGGCAGTTTTTACCTGGAAGAATAAGAAATCTGCCAATAGGCACTTGCTATTAAATAAATAAGAATTATTCTCATTGTCATTCATCACGGAGATGACGACCATGACTTATTTAATTGATGCCTGGCTGGACCGTCTGCACCCCTACCTAAGAATCCTGCACCGGGAAACCGGAGAAGTCTGTGCAGTACTGGAAGAAGAAGCGCTCAACGAGCTGCAGGATCAGGGCGACCTGGATTTCAATGGCCTCAACTCAAGCGAGCCTGGGGTGCTCAAGGAGTTGGTGCGCAATCTGTTTCTGTTTTGCTATGCCCGGGCATTGCGCCCCATTGGCACGGCTGACACTCACGAGCATCACGCCAAAATAGAAATATGACGGCTCGACGGCACTAAACAAAAGTGAACGCTGTAGGAGCGAGCTGGCCCGCTCCTACAGTAGATCTTCGCTAAAGTGCTGCGTTCTTACAGAACGTCCAGCAGCTCAACGTCGAATACCAGCACACTGTGCGGAGCAATGCTGCCAACGCCTTGGGCGCCGTAAGCCAGTTCGCTCGGCACATAGATGCGCCATTTGCTGCCAGCGTTCATCAGTTGCAGGGCTTCAGTCCAGCCAGCGATCACGCCACCCACCGGAAACTCGGCTGGCTGACCACGATCGTAGGAGCTGTCAAAAACAGAACCGTCGATCAGGGTGCCGTGGTAGTGAACACGAACGGTGTCTTCACGGGTTGGCTTGGCGCCTTCACCTGCGGTCACAACTTCGAATTGCAGACCGGAAGCCAAAGTGGTGATGCCGTCTTTCTTGGCGTTTTCAGCCAGGAAAGCCTTGCCTTCGCCTGCTGCAGCTTCTGCTTTCGCAGCGGCTTCAGCTTGCATGATCTCGCGGATCACTTTAAAGCTGGCAGACAGCTCTTCTTGGCCAACACGGCTTTCCTTGCCTGCGTAAGCGTCAGTCAGGCCAGCCAGGATTGCATCCAGGCTCACGCCCGGCGGCGGGTTGTCGCGCAGTTGGTCGCCCAGTTGACGGCCAATGCCGTAGCTAACGCGGGTTTCGTCGGTCGACAGATTTACTTCGGACATAACACTGCTCCGTTGTAGGGCGATCAAAAACAGCCATTTTGTGGCCGCTATTTCCCAATCGCTCAGATCCAAAAAAGGGCGAGCAGACTACCACAGCCCCCAAAGCCTTCGCAGCCCGGGTTCGTGTGCTGCACATCACGACAAGCCTCAGTGCTTGGTCAGCTTGTCGAGATACCCCATCGCAAACGCCGACACCACGAAGGTCATGTGAATAATCACGTACCACATCAGGTATTGGGTTTCGATATTGCGCGCGTCCATGAAGACCCGCAGCAGGTGGATCGAAGAGATGGCCACAATCGAGGCAGCGACTTTCATCTTCAACGAAGTTGAGTCCATCGTGCCCAGCCAACTAAGCTTCTCTTTGTCCCCACCGATATCCAGTTGCGAAACGAAGTTCTCGTAACCCGAGATCATCACCATCACCAGCAAGCCGCCAACCAGCGCCATATCGATCAGCGACAGGATGACCAGGATCAAGTCCGATTCAGTTAGCGCGAACACGTTGGGGATTACGTGAAACACTTCCTGGAAGAATTTCAACGCCAAAGCCAACAACCCCAACGACAGGCCGAAGTAAATGGGCGCCAAAATCCAGCGCGAGGCGTACATTGCGTTCTCGATAAAACGTTCCATTGAATCTCACAGGCAGTCAAAAATGGGCGCGAGTATATCAGCCACAAAACGACAGAGATAAAGCGCCGGACACACCCGGTAAAAACATTTTCTGCTAGTGTCGTCCTTATCAGCATCGTTTACGGACAGGAAAACTGAACAATGGATCTGCGACTCCCCTTGGCGTGTCTCGGGCTTACAACGGCTTTTCTCATGGCGGGCGGCTGCTCACCTGACGACAAACACCAGCAAGCCAGCCTTGAAGAAAGGACCGCAGCGTTCGAAAAGAACCTCGATACCATTCAGGATCAACAGCTTAAAGACGCAGTAGCCGACCTCGGAGGCTCATTGCTGTTGCTGGAACGCGCCCGCATCAAGCTGCAAGACAAAGCCATCGAAACCGAATACGGCACTGACGAACTCGCGCAGCTTAAGCACTACCCCACCAGTCAGGCGCTGAGCGATGCCTATATCAATGGCCTGTTTGTAGTACGCAAGAACTCCAGTTCCGATTACCTGACCGACCTTGAACCCATTTTTCCGTTCTCCCAGAACAATGCCGCCGACTTTCCCTTCCCGCACGCTTTGGAATGGCAGTCAGTGACGCTGAGTAACAAACACGTGGTGCCCTTTCAGGCCGAATGGTCAGAAACGGACTCCGGCATCCAGCTCAGCCCCTCCAGCGCCAACTTGAGCAACCCGGACGACCTGACCGTCACCTACCCCTATATCGACGGGGTCGAGACCGAAAACATTCAGCAACCGCAACCGGTGCTGCTGCACGGCGAGGCCGAAGTGATCGCGCCGGGGAACGTGGTCAACCTCACCCTGACCAGCAAGGACGTGGGCAAGACCCGCACCGACGGCACGATCAGCGTGAAGCTGCTGGCATTGGGTAAAAACTTCGCCGAAGTTGACATCAACAACAGCGCCCCGCTGGCCGAAGAAGTGCGCGACACCGAACTCAATCCGCTGATCATTCAAGCCCGCGACAAGACCGGGCAATTCCTGTCACGCGCAGGCTCGATCAATGAGAATGCCGAGCAACTGGCGTTTTACCAACAGCAACTGGCAGAAATGCTCAAGCAAACGGCCTGGAGCGAAGCGTTCGCACAGCAACTGGACACCGAACAAAAAGCCTTTGAGCAAAAACACCCGCACCACTACAGCAAGGTGTATTTCAACGGCACGATTGAAAACCTCGACATCAGCGTGCTCGACTTCTCGACCGCCAATGTCACCCGCAAAACCCTCGACCTCCCCGTGCGCCGGCTCGACAAAAATGTCGTCGGCAAAGATATTCAGCCGCTACCGCTGTCAGTCGTGGTGTATGACGACCAGGCCGCCAATTACCTGAAAGACGCCACCCTTGACCCTGAGCAACTGAAAAAGAGCGTAGTGATCAGCCAGTCCGTAGAGGACGCCAGCGCTGCCACACTTGAGTTCAGCCACCCACCCACTTTCAATGACGAACTGCTGGGTGCCCTGCCTGAGAGCGCTGACACACCCGTGACCTTCTTTGCCGAGGATGAGAACGGCAAACGCGGCGAGCCGCTGGAACTGCCTGTCGAAGCTTTCGACGCCGATCCGAAAACCGGGGTGATCACCTATGATCTCAACCTGTTCCCGGAAACACCGGTCTATGCCATTGGCTCAATGCCGTTGTACCTGGCCAACATTGATAAACAGACTCTGGACGTTGCTCACCTGCCCAAAGGCCTGGAGCTCAAAGGCAACGCCCTGATCGTTGATCAAAAACTGTTCCCTTCCGAGGCGTGGCGCTTTTACGCCAAGGACGACACCGGCAACTACCTCAAAGAAGTGCTCGCCGTCAGCCACAGCGCCGAAGCGAATGGCCCGGCACTGTTCGACGTGCACTACTTTTATGGGCAGCCGACGCATCTCGAAAGCTATGCCCGCACGTCACTGGAACCTGTCGAGTACGGCTTTGACGTCAAACTGGACAAAGTGCCAGAAGTGACGCCGCCGCGCTAAACACGCCACGCCATGCGGCTCACTTATGCGAAAACGGCCCCGACATGCGCTCGTAGCGCTTACCTTAAGAGTGGCAGCGTTCACCATTGATCTGACGCAACTGGGCCTGCACATGCAGGCACCAGATCTGCGGCGCATCGGCAAGCCGATAGCCGTGCAGGGTCAGGCTTTCAACAATGGACTCAAGAATGGTTTCAGCCACGAACGGGCCGGGGAATGGCCCCTGAGACTTGATGGTGGTCGGTTGCTCACCGGATAACCCTGCGGCAAACAGCAGCGTCCACATCCCTGTATTGCCTGCCAGAGGGCGAATGCTGCATTCAATGCGTGTTTCCAGGCCCAAACACTGACGAGTAAGACAAAGGTTGCGCGACATGGCGGCGCCCCTCGGTAGATCCTGTATCAGCCAGACAAAACAGGCTGCATCGTTCCAGTGACGACAGTAGAGTTCCTGAGCAGGAGCATAGAAGAAAAAACTGCCCCGCGACGCCGCCAAGACCAACGGAGGGCAAAACCTTGTAGCCGCTGCCCCAGGCTGTGTTGAGGACCGAAGGAGCTTCAGGGCTGCTCCGCCCCCCATCACAGCCTGCGGCAACGGCTACAAACGTGTTGTGGATCAGACCGGTGTTTGCGCGGCCAGGGTTTGCGCCAGCAACTCTTTTTCAGCTTCCTTGAGGTCATCGTCGCTGATCATTTCTGCAATCACCCGCAACCGCTCGACCACGCGCGCGTTGACGCTGCCCTCAGGGAACTGACCGTCTTCATCCGGCTCGCCTGCAGGCTCGCCCACCAGCAGGCTCAAGGCTTCATCGGCCTGACGAACTGCGTAAACGTGGAACTTGCCCTCACGCACCGCCTGTAGCACTTTTTCATCGAGCATCAAGGTCGCAACGTTGGCTTGAGGGATAATGGCCCCCTGCTCGCCCGTCAGACCGCGTGCTTCGCACAGTCGGAAGAAGCCCTCGATCTTCTCGTTTACCCCGCCCACCGCCTGCACTTCACCGAACTGATTGATAGAACCGGTGATGGCAAAGCACTGTTTGAGCGGCGTTTTCGAAAGGGCCGAAATCAACGTACAGGCTTCACCCAGCGAAGCGCTGTCGCCATCGACGTAACCGTACGACTGCTCCAACGCAATGCTCGCCGAAATCGCCAGCGGAAACTCCTGCGCGTAACGACTGCCCAGATAGCCCGTCAGAATCATCACACCCTTGGAGTGAATCGGCTGCCCGAGGTTAACTTCACGCTCAATATCGACAATGCCGCTGCCGCCTGGATACACCGTGGCCGAGATACGCGCCGGCACACCGAACGCCGAGTCACCGACCTCCAGCACCGTCAGCCCGTTGCACTTGCCCACCGCCGCACCGTCGGTGTCGATCAGAATGATCCCCGCCAGCATGTCGTCAAGAATCCGCGCCGATACGCGCCCGGTACGGGTCGCCTTGGCTTTGAGCGCACGCTCGATGTGGCCTGCGTCTGTCATTTCATCGTTGGCCAAATGACGGATAAAGTCCGCCTCGCTGACCAACTGGAACAGGTCGCCAATGCGTGCCGATAACCGCCCCTGATGCTCGGCCAGACGCGCGCTGTAGGTCGCCAGACGCGCCACGGCATCCGCTGTCAGCGGCGCCATGCCTTCCTCCGAGGTGCGGGTAGTGAGCAACTGAGCGAACTGCTCAAGGCTCTCGTCGACCATCGGGATGTCTTCGTCAAAGTCCACCAGCACCCGGAACATCTCCTGGAAGTCCGGATCGAGGTCTTGCAGCGTGTAGTACAGCTGACGCGCACCAATGATGATGACTTTGACCTGCAGCGCAATCACCTGCGGGCTCAGGCTCACGGTGGCCATACGCCCCAGCTCGCCCAGCGGCGATTCCATTTTCAGCTTGCGCGATTGCAACGCCCGCTTAAGCGCATCCCAGACGAAGGGCTCGCTGAGCATCTTCTCGGCTTCGAGAATCAAAAAGCCGCCATTGGCACGGTGCAACGCGCCGGGGCGCAACTGCCGATAGGTGGTATACAGCGCACCTTGGTCAGTGCTGTATTCGATGCGACCGAACAGGTTGTCGTAGGTCGGATGCGGCTCAAATACCACCGGCGCGCCACCGCTCATCGGCTGCCCCACAACCAGGCTTGGCAGGTATTGCTCTTCGAGCAACTTGCGCGCCTGAGCGTCTGTTTTGCTGTCGTCGACCAGTTGCTCGACCACGGTTTTGAGCAGGTACACCTGCATGGCCTGCAAATACCCACACACCGCACCGTTTTCGGCGTATTTCTGTGACAACGGCGACAACAGCGGTTGCAGCGCCAGGGTAATGGTCTCTTCGTTCAGTTGGCGCAGTTGATTGTTCGACTCGCGCTTCCACTGGGGCAGGCTGGCCAGCTCTTCGTTGAGGCGCTCCTCCAGGCCCGAAATATCTTCGTGAAACCGCTCACGCTCTTCTTCGGGCAACTGCGAAAACTCGGCCTCATCCAGCGCCTTGCCATCGCTCATCGGGGTAAATGCCACATTGCTGCTGTCGCGGTACAGCGCCACGCCTTTTTCCAGGGCCAGGCGCTCGATCACATCCAGAGCACGGTCGTAGCGCTGATTGAAGCCACGGTCGATCGCACTTTTGCGCTGCTGATACGTTGGGTGTTCAAACACTGCCGGAAACGTCGCCAACAGGTTATCGATCAGGCCATTGATGTCCGCGATAAAGGCGCCCGCAGTGCTTGCAGGCAGCTCCAGCGCGCGCGGCTCACGCGGGTCGTCGTAGTTATTGACGTACACCCAGTCGCTGGGCGACTTAAGGCGTTTGCCCTCGGCCTTGAGGTAACGCTTCACAAATGAAAAGCGCCCCGTACCCGGTTCGCCCATCACAAATACGTTGTAACCCGGACGTGGCATCGCCACGCCAAACTGCAAGGCTTCGACCGCACGCTCCTGGCCGAGAATGCCGCGAAAGGGTTCTAAATCATTGGTGGTCGAGAAGCTGAACTGTTCAGCGGAGAACGGACGGGTTAGCGCGTCAGGCGCTATACGCAAGCTGGCAGCAACAGAATCAGGCATCGGGCTTCCTTACATCAGGCAGGGCAGATGGCAGCATTCTGGCGCTGGCTGTGCACCACTGGCAAGGCGTGCAACACGTGAATTCTCAAGGCCCAATGTTTACGGGCAAAAAATCTCCACATTCCGGGATTGTTTTACAAAAAGTCACGGAACCTGTGGATCGTGCCTAGACTCCTAACTGTTACGAGGCTGGATTAATAACCAACCCGTACTGGCGCTTCAGGGCCAGACCCCTTGTCCATTGGTTGCACACACAGAGAACAAAGCTTATGAAACGGATTCTTCTCGGTACTCTCTTTACAGTTGTTTCCCTCAATGCCATGGCGCAAGCACCGGGCGGCCCGAACTGCGGTTGGGGCAACATGCTGTTTGAAGGTCAGCGCGGCACACCCGCTCACTTCCTGGCCTCCACCACCAACGGCACCTCCGGTAACGCAACGTTCGGTATGACATCCGGCACCAACGGCTGTACCACCAAAGACGCCCTGACTTATGGCGGCAAATCGTGGATTGCCATGAATGGCATGATGAACGAGCTGTCCGAAGACATGGCCAAAGGCAATGGCGAAGCACTCACCACCTACGCGGTGGTTCTGGGTGTTGCCCCTGAAGACCGCGAGCACTTTGCCGCTGTCACCCACGAGCACTTCCAGCAAATTTTCAGCAAGGCTGACGTTACTGCTGACGATGTGCATAACAACACACTGGCCGTTCTCAAAAGCGACGCACGCCTGTCCAAGTATGCAACTGCTGCGTAATACATAAGACCCGCCCGCTCCTTTCGGAGCGGGCATTTACCTGTTTCATTTCTATTCGTCTGACAACAGTTGCCCACCATGCTCAAACGCCTTGCCTATCTGGCGCTCTGTGCCTGCGCCCCGCTGTACGCCGCGCCCAATATCGACAATCAACGTTTGCAGCAGTTAGCCAACGATCCGTTCTGGATCTCCCTGGGCCATTACGAAGCCCGCAAGCTCGGCGGCTGGCGAAGCTATGTCAGCGACACAACGTTCTTTCTCGCCCCCGACGGCGCTCACCACCCGGACGCCGAACTGCGTGCCACCGTCCAGGCGTTGTATGCGCCCTTGAACCTGGGCGACAAACACCCGCAGTGCGTGTACCCGGCCCGCACCCGCTGGCTCAAGGCCCAACTGAACCTGACCGACCTGCCCAAGGCTGAGTGCACAGAGTTCACGCAATGGTTCAAAGACGTCGCCCCTCACAGCACCGTGATGATCTTCCCGGCGGCGTACCTCAACAGCCCGTCGTCCATGTTCGGCCACACCTTGCTGCGCATTGACCAGGCGGACGTGCAGAGCAACAAGACTGCACTGCTCAGTTACGCGATCAACTTTGGTGCCTACATCGAAGGGTCAGACAACAGCATTCTGTACGCCTGGAAAGGGTTGGCCGGAGGGTATCCCGGCCTGTTCGCCCTGGTGCCCTACCAGGAAAAACTCTCGGAGTACCGCAGCCTCGAAAACCGTGACCTGTGGGAATACCGACTCAACCTGACACCCGAAGAAACTCAGCGCATGGTTGAACATGTGTGGGAACTGAAACAAATCCAGTTCGACTACTTCTTCTTCGATGAAAACTGCTCGTACCGCCTGCTGGAACTGTTGCAAGTGGCTCGCCCCGGATTGCAACTGACCACCCAATTCCCCCTGACCGCGATTCCGACCGACACCGTTAAAGCGGTCAAGGAAGCCGGGCTGGTAGAAAGCATCGAATACCGCCCTTCCCGCGAGCGTGAGCTGCTGGACCGGGCCAAAGTCCTCGACCCCGAAGAGCAGCAATGGGTGTTGCAGGTCAGTGCTGATCAATCGCAACTGCAAAACCCCACGTTCAAGGCGCTGCCAAAAGAACGTCAGGCACTGATTATCGACGCGGCCTATCGCCTCGAACGCTACCGGGCCAATGGCCTTGAGCGCGACACCGAGCGCTCCCAACGCAGCTATGAGCTGCTGCGCGCCATCAACCAGAACCCGGCGCCAGAGTTGCAAGTCGAGAAACCCGAACTTCCAGAAAACGGCCACGAATCGCGCACCTGGCAACTGGGCGCAGGCAGCCGTGACGACAAGGCGTTTGCCGAATACGGCCTGCGCATGGCGTATCACGACCTCAACGACAACGCGCCGGGCTTCCCGCTGGGTGCGCAGATTGAAATCCTGCAACTCAAACTGCGCCAATACGAAGGCAATCATTGGCAAGTTCAGCAGTTGGACCTGGCCAACATCCGCTCGCTGACCCCGCGCAACGACCTGCTGCAACCCTGGTCGTGGCAAGTGGGTGGCGGGCTTGAGCGGGTGCTGGGCAAACATGGCGATGAACGGCTAGTCACCCACGTCAATGGCGGCGCGGGCGGCACCTGGCAGCTCAGCGACAACCTGCTGGGGTTTGCCTTGGGCACCGTGCGCGTGGAACACAACAACGACTTCGCTGCGTTTGTGTCACCGGCGGCGGGCTACAACACCGGTGTGCTGTGGCGTAACCCGGTGGGTAACCTGAGCCTGGAAGCCAAGAGTGACTACTTCACCAATGGCGAAGTGCGCCGTAGCCTGAGCCTGAATCAGCAATGGGAAGTCTCCCGCAATCTGGGCCTGCGACTGACCGCACAGCGTGAGTTCAGCCACCTTAGCTCACCGGTCAACGAAGTGATGCTGGAACTTAAGTGGTATCACTACTAGTCCAACCCGTATGAGCGGACGTCCCCGCTCACACGGGGGATTGGTGATAAGCGCAGATCAGCTGTGAACTACGCTTAAAAACGCGATTTCTGAACCCATCAATGGGACAACCACCATGAGCCGTGCGTTTGTAAACGAAGACAGTGCTGCCAATCAAAGCAACGTGCCGATTGAGCGTCAAGTCAGTGAACAACCCAATTACGTGACTGAAGCAGGCCATGCGCAACTCCACGCCAAAGTCACTGAGCTGCAACGCCAGCACAGCGCTGAAGCGGCCCGCAAGGACTCGGCCGACCCGCAGCATCTGGCTGATATGGAACGCGACCTGCGTTACTTCAATCAACGCCTGCTAAGCGCCCACGTGGTCGCCCCAGCCTCGTCGACGACGAAGGTACAGATCGGCAGTTGGGTCACGTATGTCGACGAACACGGCAAGCAACGGCGCGTTCAATTAGTCGGGGAAGATCAGGCCGATGCAGCGCAGGGCTTGATCAACTGGGGCTCACCGCTGGGTCGCGCGCTGTTGGGCGCGCAACTGGGCGATGAAGTGTTGTGGCTGCGACCCGCAGGCGATCTGCAGGTCGAAATCTTATTGATTGAACCGGCTTACACCACGCCCTGAGCCAGCATGGCGTCAGCCACTTTGACGAAGCCTGCAATGTTGGCGCCTTTGACGTAGTTGATACGGCCGTTTTCTTCGCCATAGTGCACACATGCGTGGTGGATGGATTGCATGATGTTGTGCAACTTGCTGTCCACCTCACCCGCTGTCCACAGCAAGCGCATGGCGTTTTGCGACATTTCCAGACCGCTCACAGCCACGCCTCCCGCGTTCGATGCCTTGCCCGGGGCAAACAAAATACCGGCCTCGATAAACAGGTCAACGGCCTCAAGGGTCGTCGGCATGTTCGCGCCTTCAGCGACGCACACGCAGCCATTGGTCAGCAGCGTACGCGCGGCGTCGGCGTCCAATTCATTTTGCGTGGCACACGGCAAAGCGATGTCGCACGCCAGATTCCACGGGTGCTGACCGGCCAGGAACTCCAGACCGAATTGGCTGGCCAGTTCACTGATACGGCCACGCTTGACGTTCTTGAGGTCCATCAGCGCGTCCCACTGCTCATCGCTCAAGCCGGCTTCGCAGTACAGGGTGCCTTCGGAGTCAGACAGGGAAATGACCTTACCGCCCAAGTCCATGACTTTACGTGCCGCGTATTGCGCCACGTTGCCCGAACCTGAAATGGCCACACGCTTGCCATCAATGCGCTGACCGCTGCGCTTGAGCATCTCTTGGGCGAAATACACACAACCAAAACCGGTGGCTTCCGGGCGAATAAGGCTGCCGCCGTAGCTCATGCCCTTGCCGGTCAGTACAGAGGTGAACTGATTGCTCAGACGCTTGTACTGGCCAAACAAGAAGCCGATTTCGCGGGCTCCCACACCAATGTCGCCTGCTGGTACGTCAACATCGGAACCGATGTGGCGATACAGTTCGCTCATAAAGGCCTGGCAGAAACGCATGACTTCGGCGTCGCTCTTACCCTTGGGGTTGAAGTCGGAGCCGCCTTTACCGCCGCCCATCGGCAACGAGGTCAGGGAGTTTTTAAAGGTTTGCTCGAACGCCAGGAACTTCAGAACGCCCAGGTTCACCGACGGGTGGAAGCGCAGACCGCCTTTGTATGGGCCAATGGCGCTGTTCATCTGGATGCGGAAACCACGGTTAACCCGGACCTTACCTTCGTCGTCGACCCACGACACGCGGAACACAATCGCACGTTCCGGTTCACAAATGCGCTCAAGAATGCCTGAAGTCAGGTAATGCGGATTGGCTTCAAGAAATGGCCACAGACTGCGCAGGACTTCTTCCACTGCCTGGTGGAATTCTGGCTGGTCCGGGTCACGTTTTTTCAGGCGGGCAAGGAAGTGGTCGACAGATTCGATCATAGGAAAGTCTCGGCAAATTTGTTGTCGTTAAACGGAGATTGGCCGGAACTTTATCAATTCATGTCGCACCGCGACAGCGCAAAATGTCGCAGTTATGAATTTAAATGGTGCTTTTATATAAATAGAGCCTGTTTAAAGGCTATTTGCGCACCAAAAAAGTGATTCTTGTACCCAGTTTTGCACCAACAAAAACACCGATTCCGTAGCCGCTGACAAGGCACCCATGCTGTGAGAAAGGCCGAAGGACCTTGAAAAACAGGGCCGCTTCGCCCCCCATTGCAGCCTGTGTGCCTCGTTCGCGGCTACAAGGATTACGCAAAAAAAACGGAGCCCCGAGGGGCTCCGTCTTGTCTTGCAAACCGTGCTTACTGGGCCAGTTTTTTGTGACGCACACGGTGCGGCTGGGTGGCCGCTTCGCCGAGGCGCTTTTTGCGATCCGCTTCGTACTCGGTGTAGTTGCCTTCAAAGAAGACCGCTTGCGAATCGTCTTCGTACGCCAGGATGTGAGTCGCAACACGGTCAAGGAACCACCGATCGTGAGAGATCACAATGGCAGCGCCCGGGAAGTCCAGCAGCGCCTCTTCAAGCGAACGCAGGGTCTCAACGTCAAGGTCGTTGGACGGTTCGTCGAGCAGCAGCACGTTGGCGCCCTCTTTCAAGGTCAGGGCCAGGTGCAAGCGACCACGCTCACCACCGGACAGGTCCTTGACGAACTTCTGCTGGTCGCCACCTTTAAAGTTGAAACGGCCCACATAGGTACGCGACGGAATTTCGTAGTTACCAATGCGGATCACATCGGAACCATCGGAAATGGCCTGGAACACCGTCTTGCTGCCATCCAGGTCGTCACGGCTCTGGTCAACACACGCCAGTTGCACGGTTTCACCGATTTCGATGCTGCCCGAATCCGGCTGCTCCTTGCCCATCAGCATGCGGAACAGGGTCGACTTACCGGCACCGTTACCGCCGATCACGCCAACGATCGCGCCTTTAGGCATGGCGAACGACAGGTTGTCGATCAGCACGCGATCGCCGTAACCCTTGGATACGTTCTTGAACTCGATCACCTTGTCACCCAGGCGCGGACCGGCCGGGATGTAGATTTCGTTGGTTTCGCTGCGCTTCTGGAATTCCTGCGATTGCAGTTCTTCGAAGCGTTGCAGACGCGCCTTGGACTTGGACTGACGCGCCTTGGCACCTTTACGGACCCATTCCAACTCGTCTTTCATGGCCTTTTCATGGGCCGACTGCTGCTTGGATTCTTGGGCCAGACGATCGGACTTGGCTTCCAGCCAACCCGAGTAGTTGCCCTCGTAAGGAATACCAGCGCCGCGGTCGAGCTCCAGAATCCAGCCTGCAACGTTGTCCAGGAAGTAACGGTCGTGCGTAATCGCAACCACGGTACCCGGGAAGTCATGCAGGAAGTGCTCAAGCCAGGCCACCGAGTCGGCGTCCAAGTGGTTGGTCGGTTCGTCGAGCAGCAGCATGTCCGGGGCCGACAGCAGCAGGCGGCACAGGGCCACACGACGCTTCTCACCCCCCGACAGGTGTTCAACCTTGGCATCCCAGGCTGGCAGGCGCAGGGCGTCGGCCGCCACTTCCAGTTGACGCTCAAGGTTGTGACCGTCGCCAGCCTGCAGGATGGCTTCGAGCTTGGCCTGTTCAGCGGCCAGCTTGTCGAAGTCGGCATCGGGGTCCGCGTATTCAGCGTAAACCTGATCCAGACGCGCTTGCGCATCCTTGATCACGCTCACCGCCTCTTCGACCACCTCACGAACAGTTTTGCTTGGGTCCAGTTGCGGCTCTTGCGGCAAGTAGCCGATGTTCAAGTCCGGCATTGGACGGGCTTCGCCGTCGAACTCGGTGTCGACGCCCGCCATGATTTTCAGCAAAGTAGATTTACCCGAACCGTTAAGGCCCAGTACGCCAATTTTGGCGCCCGGGAAGAACGACAGGGAGATGTTTTTCAGGATTTCCCGCTTCGGCGGAACAACCTTACTCAGCCGATGCATGGTGAAAACGTATTGAGCCATGGATAACCTAGCGTCAGTGACTGATGATTAAGGCGCGAGCGATGCCCGGATCAGGCAATAGCACAAAGACAGGTATTGATTTCAATCAATGCCTGCTCGCAGAAAAAGCCTGAGTGTAGGAGCTAAAATGCCCTCGCGTAACCGGCAAAGCTACCTGAATGCGCGGTACAGGGCAAACCAGCGCAAGCCACAGGGCTGGCACTTTGCCACAGCCCAAGGCATGCTAGCCGCCCTATGGGTGTCCAGCTCACTTGAGGCGTCGCGCCATAGCAGCCAAAACGCAGGATCACAGCTTGCTCAACCTAAACCCGCAAACTCTCACTCATGTGCCGGGCCAAATCCTGGGTACACCTGTGCGCGGCACGTTAAAAGGCGCCCTGGCAACACTTGTTCTATTGTTGCTGGCGATGCTGTTCTGGTTATTGATTGAACAGTTCCAGGAAACGCTCAAGCAAGAGCACCAAGCCAGCATTAATTACAGCGCCGACCTGTCTGATCACATCAGCCTGAGTTTGGCCCTGCGAGCCGAAACGGCGCTCAACCTGCTCCCCATCTACGAAATACCCGAAAACGTGCAGCAACAACAGGCTCTGGTCGAGCAACTGCGCCCAACCTTGCCTGCACTGCAAAGCTTGGCCTTGTTGAATCTGTCAGGTGATGTGTTGCTGGACAGTACCGGCATCAGCCCTGATGCCGCATTTGTTAAGAACTGGGTCAAAAACATTCCGACGCAAGGCAGTGCCGATGTCTATTACTACGGCAATAGCAGTGACTCCAGCACCCTCTACCTGCTGCTGCGTCCGCCTATTGGCACCGTCAAAGGGTTTTGGCTGCTGCGCTTAAGCCCCGAGGCGCTGCAAAAACTGACGCGCCAGGTGTCGGGCAGTAACCGTGCGCAATGGCTGATCGAAAACAGCCAAAGCGCAAGAGTGCTCAGTCGCATGGATGGCCCCTCGACTTCAGTTACCCCACTCAGCCCTGCGGACCAAGACGATACGGTACTGCTGGCGCCTTTGAGCCATAGCGACTGGCAATTGCGCGGCCTGTTTAATCGTCACAAAGCGATGGCGCACCTGTTGCCTGGGTTAATTGGCAAAAGCCTGCTGGTTTTGTTGTTCTCGCTGTTGCCGATCCTGGCGCTGCTCAACATGCGCCAACGCCAGCGTCAATTGGACGAAGGGCGTCGACGCTATTACGACATTTTCGAAGGCACCGGGGTCGCGCTGTGTGTACTTGATCTCTCAAGCCTGCCCGGGTTTCTTGAGCGCGAAAAACTGCAAGACAGCGACACGCTCAAACACTGGCTGGACAACAACCCCGAGCAGCGTCGCGCATTGTTTGAGCAACTGCGTGTGACCGAAGTCAATCAGGTGGCCTTACAACTGTTGGACGTCAGCAGCGGTGAAGAAGCCTGGCAAAAGCTGATCAACGGCTGCCCGAGCAACAACCCGGCCATTGGCTACCAACTGGTCGAAGCCGTCCTTAATCAGCAGCAACAGCTCGAACTGGAAATAAAGCTCACCGATCCCCAGGGTCATGACCAGCATTTATGGCTGGTGCTGCGTCTGCCCGATGATCTGCAGGACTATCACGCGGTTATTTTGAGCATCAGCGATATCACCAGCCGCAAGCTGATCGAGCTGTCGCAGCAAGAACGCGAACGCTTTTGGTCAGATGTGGTGCGCACCGTGCCCGATCACCTCTATGTGCAAGATGTTAGCAGCCAGCGGATGATTTTCAGCAACCACCATCTGGGCCAAACCCTGGGCTACAACAGCGCCGAACTGAAGCAAATGGGCCCCTATTTCTGGGAGTTACTGCTTCACCCCGAAGACGCCGAGCACTATCACCACCTGCGCCAGCACCAGCTCAGCAGCGGCTATGCGCAAGGCCTGGAATGCCAACTGCGTTTCCGGCACCAGAGTGGCGTGTGGCGGCGTTTTGATATTCGCGAGCAAGCCCTGGTGCGCGGCATGGGCGATCAAGTCACGCGCATTGTCGGGGTGGCCAAGGACATCACCGATCAAATCGAAGCCAGCGAATCGCTGCGCGACAGCGAACACCGCTACCGGATGCTGGCCGAAAGCATCAGCGACGTGATTTTCTCTACCTCCAGCAACTTGCAGCTCAATTACGTCAGCCCTTCGGTGCAAACCGTTCTGGGTTACGACCCGACCTGGGTGTTCAACAACGGTTGGCGCTCGACCATTGCCAACCCGCTCCAACTGACAGGCATCTACAGCCTGATGGATCAAGTCAGTGCCGCACTGGAGCATCCGGAACAGCTGGCAGCCTTGCGTGCCCAAGTGAAAACCCACTTGTTCCTGCTCGACTGTTTGCGCGCTGACGGGCGCAAAATCCCGATCGAACTGCGTCTGGTACTGGTGTGGGATGAGCACGATAAATTCGAAGGTATTCTGGGCGTTGCCCGCGACATCAGCCAGCAACGCAGCGCGGAGAAAGACCTGCGCATGGCCGCGACGGTATTTGAACACTCCACCTCAGCGATTTTGATCACCGACCCGGCCGGCTACATCGTACAAGCCAACGAAGCCTTTAGTCGGGTCAGCGGATACGCCGTGTCTCAGGTGCTCGACCAGTTACCAAGCCTGCTGACCGTGGATGAGCAACAGCAGGCGCACTTGCAGTACGTGATCAAACAACTCAACCAGCACAACTCGTGGGAAGGCGAAGTCTGGCTCAAGCGGCGCAATGGCGAGCACTACCCGGCGTGGGTCGGTATTACTGCCGTGTTCGATGACGAAGGCGATCTGGCCAGCTACGTGTGCTTCTTCAGCGACATCAGCGAACGCAAGGCCAGCGAACAGCGGATCCACCGCCTGGCCTACTACGACGCCCTGACTCACCTGCCTAACCGCACGTTATTTCAGGACCGCCTGCACACCGCGTTGCAACAAGGTGAGCGGAACAAGTCGTGGGTAGTGCTGATGTTCCTTGACCTTGACCGCTTCAAGCCGATCAACGACTCCTTGGGCCACGCCGCGGGTGACCGCATGCTCAAAGACATGGCCACACGCCTGCTGGCCTGCGTCGATGACGACGACACCGTGGCGCGCATGGGCGGCGACGAATTCACCTTGCTCTTGCAGCCCCGTGCAACACGCGTCATGGCGCTGAACCAGGCGGTCAGCGTGGCGGAACAAATCCTCGCCAGTCTGGTGCAGCCGTTCGTCCTCGAAAATCGTGAGTTTTTCGTCACTGCCAGCATCGGCATCGCCCTGAGCCCGCAAGACGGCAATGAGCTCAGCCAACTGATGAAGAACGCCGACACCGCGATGTATCACGCCAAAGAACGCGGTAAAAACAACTTCCAGTTCTACCAAGCAGACATGAACGCCAGCGCCCTGGAGCGCCTGGAGCTCGAAAGCGACCTGCGCCACGCCCTGGAACAGCAAGAGTTCATCCTTTATTACCAGCCGCAATTCAGTGGCGATGGCAAACGCCTCACCGGCGTTGAAGCACTGCTGCGCTGGAATCATCCGCGTCGCGGACTGGTGCCGCCCGGCGACTTCATTCCGGTGCTGGAAGAGTTGGGTCTGGTGGTGGATGTGGGCGACTGGGTGCTCGCCGAGTCTTGCCGCCAGCTCAAGTGCTGGCATCAGGCGAAAGTGCGCGTGCCTAAGGTGTCGGTCAACATTTCAGTGCGCCAGTTCTCGGACGGCCAGCTCGGTACCCGAATTGCCAATATTCTCAAGGAAACCGGGCTGTCTCCTGCCTGCCTTGAACTGGAACTGACCGAGAGCATCCTGATGCGCGAAGTCAGCGAAGCGCTGCAAATTCTGGCCAGCCTGAAAAACCTGGGCCTGAGTATTGCCGTCGACGACTTTGGCACCGGTTACTCATCGCTTAACTACCTCAAACAGTTCCCGATTGACGTGCTCAAGATCGACCGCACGTTTGTCGACGGCCTGCCTGCAGGCGAGCAAGATGCACAAATTGTTCGCGCCATTATTGCAATGGCCCACAGCCTGAATCTGGCGGTTATCGCCGAAGGCGTGGAGACCCACGAGCAACTTGAGTTCTTGCGCGAGCACGGTTGCGACGAAGTGCAGGGTTATCTGTTCGGGCGCCCCATGCCTGCGCACTTGCTGGTCAAGCAATTGCAGGCTTACGGATTCAAGCTTGCAACTTAATCACGAATGCCGTGAATCGCTTTCATATGCCAGATAAAACCCATTGGGTTAGAATGCCCTTCTTTTCTGCCCCCGATCCTTGAGGACCGCCATGTTCAGCCGTGATTTGACCCTTGCCAAGTTCGACGCCGACCTTTTTGCCGCCATGGAGCAAGAAGCTCAGCGCCAGGAAGAACACATTGAGCTGATCGCTTCGGAAAACTACACCAGCCCTGCGGTGATGGAAGCTCAAGGTTCGGTACTGACCAACAAATACGCTGAAGGCTACCCAGGCAAGCGTTACTACGGCGGCTGTGAATACGTCGACGTGGTTGAGCAACTGGCGATCGATCGCGCAAAAGAACTGTTCGGCGCCGATTACGCCAACGTTCAGCCACACGCCGGTTCGCAAGCCAACAGCGCCGTTTACCTGGCCCTGCTGTCGGCGGGTGACACCATCCTGGGCATGAGCCTGGCCCACGGCGGTCACTTGACCCACGGCGCCAGCGTTTCGTCCTCGGGCAAACTGTACAACGCGATTCAATACGGCATCGACGCCAACGGCCTGATCGACTACGACGAAGTTGAACGCCTGGCGGTTGAACACAAGCCAAAAATGATCGTGGCCGGTTTCTCTGCCTACTCGCAAATCCTGGACTTCCCACGTTTCCGCGCTATCGCTGACAAAGTGGGCGCTTACCTGTTCGTCGACATGGCGCACGTAGCCGGTCTGGTCGCGGCGGGCGTTTACCCTAACCCGGTTCCATTTGCGGACGTGGTCACCACCACCACGCACAAGACCCTGCGCGGCCCACGTGGCGGCCTGATCCTGGCCAAAGCCAACGCCGAGATCGAGAAAAAGCTGAACTCGGCTGTTTTCCCAGGTTCGCAAGGCGGCCCGCTGGAACACGTCATCGCCGGCAAGGCGGTGTGCTTCAAAGAAGCCCTGCAACCTGAGTTCAAGGCTTACCAGCAACAAGTGGTGAAAAACGCCCAAGCCATGGCATCGGTGTTCATCGAGCGTGGTTTTGACGTGGTATCGGGCGGGACTGAAAACCACCTGTTCCTGCTGTCGCTGATCAAGCAAGACATCTCCGGTAAAGATGCTGACGCCGCTCTGGGTAAAGCCTTCATCACCGTGAACAAAAACTCCGTGCCTAACGACCCACGCTCCCCGTTCGTCACCTCGGGTCTGCGCTTCGGTACTCCGGCTGTTACCACTCGCGGCTTCAAAGTTGAAGAATGCCGTGAACTGGCGACCTGGATCTGCGACATCCTGGACGACATCAACAACGAAGCTGTGATTGATGCCGTTCGCGAGAAAGTAAAAGCCATCTGCAAAAAACTGCCTGTTTACGGCAACTGATTGCAAATAGCTGAATAAAAAGCCCGGCTCTTGAGCCGGGCTTTTTTGTGGCTGCTGACGGGAGGGCTCAAAAAATCGCGAGCAGCTCGCTCCTAAAGGTCAGATGGCGGCCGCTGTACGCGGGTGGGCGAACCGGTAACCTCAGCCAAACCTTGGGGCAGCTCCCACCGCTGATTACTCATCGGTCAGCCGAGCAAACCCTTCACGGATCTTGGCCTCGGGCAAATCATCGGCAATAAACACCATCACGCTTTCACGCGCTTCGTCATCGCGCCATTCGGTGTCCCAATCAAAGCCGTACAGTTTGAGTACGCCCTGAAACACCAAACGCCGATCTTCACCGGCAATGCTCAGCACACCTTTGTAACGCAGCAGTTGTTTGCCGTGCTCTTCGAGCAGGTCGTTCATAAACGCGCTGAGGCTGTCGATATCCAGCGGTTTGTCGGTGCGCAACACCAGGCTGGAGATACGGTCAATCGATGCCACCGGCTGCACCGGGCGCAAGCTCAAACCACCGCCCAGATCGGCGTTCAGGTTAAACCCGCGCACGTCCAGCAATTCGGCCAGATCGATTTTGCCGTGTTCAACCACTCGAATCGGTGCACGGCGGTTGATGCGCGTCAGGCGCTCGCTCAGCGCATCAAACGTGGTGTCATCCACCAAATCACGCTTGCTCACCAACAGCCGGTCAGCAAAGCCAATCTGCGCCTGGGCAATCGTCTGGCTCAAATGCACGTCAGCGTGGGCGGCATCGACGAGGGTGATAATGCCGTCCAGCAGGTAGCGCTCACGCAGTTCTTCATCAATGAAGAAGGTTTGTGCCACTGGCGCCGGGTCGGCCAGCCCCGTGCATTCGATGACTAGACGGTCGAAGGCGATTTCACCGCTGTCCAGCCGTTCAAGCAGCAAATACAGGGCTTTGGTCAGGTCGGTATGAATGGTGCAGCACACACAACCATTGGCCAGGGTCATGACTTGCACCGGCTCGTCGCCCAGCAATTGGGTGTCGATACCGGCGTCGCTGAATTCGTTTTCGATCACGGCAATTTTCAGCCCGTGTTCGGCCTTGAGCAGGTAGCGCAGCAAGGTGGTTTTACCGGCACCGAGAAATCCACTGAGGATGGTGACGGGGATGGGAGATGACATGCACAAGTCTCCAGAAACATGGCGCAAAAACCAATGTGGGAGCGGGCTTGCTCGCGATGGTATCAACCCGCTCAGTCAGACATACCGAGTCGATGCCATCGCGAGCAAGCCCGCTCCCACAGTTAGATATACCTCACCCTTGGCTGGTTAACAGCACTTGGGCCCGCCCTTGCCGCCATAACGGGCTTCTTGGCGCTCTCGAAAGAACGCCTCGTAGCTCATCACAGGCTTGTCCGGGTGTTTGGTTTGCATATGCTCGACGTAGTTGTCGTAGTCGGGCATGCCGACCATCAGGCGCGCGGCCTGACCGAGGTATTTACCGAGGCGACTCAGGTCATTGAACATGGTTGCAACCCTCTATCGAGCATCCGGCATGACTTGGTACGGCGATTCTTTATCCGTGCGCTCTTTTTTGCCCCAGGCGGCGACGCCGACTTTGAGCGCATAGAACAGGATACTGAACACCACGAACAGGAACAGTATGGTCAGGCCCGCGTTGGTGTACGCGTTGATGATCACGTGTTGCATCTGGTCGATGTTTTTCGCCGGGGCAATCACTTGGCCCGCCTCCAGCGCCGTGCTGTATTTTTTGGCCAGGGCCAGAAAGCCTACCGCCGGGTTGGCATCGAACAGCTTGATGAAACCTGCGGTGGTGGTGCAGATCAGCAACCAGACAGCGGGCAGCATGGTCACCCAAATGTAGCGTTGACGCTTCATTTTGATCAGCACAACGGTCGCCAGCATCAGCGCGATACCCGCCAGCATCTGGTTAGAGATACCGAACAGCGGCCACAAGGTGTTGATGCCGCCCAGTGGGTCGATCACGCCTTGGTACAGCAAGTAACCCCACATCGCCACACAGCCTGCGGTTGCGATCAGGTTGGCAGGCCACGATTCGGTGCGCTTGAGCGCTGGCACGAAGCTGCCCAGCAGGTCTTGCAGCATGAAGCGACCGGCACGGGTACCGGCGTCGACAGCGGTCAGGATGAACAGCGCCTCAAACAAAATGGCGAAGTGATACCAGAACGCCATGGTGTTTTCGCCCGGCAACACGTGGTGCAGGATCTGTGCGATACCCACCGCCAGCGTGGGTGCGCCGCCAGCACGGGCCAGGACGGTGGTTTCACCGATGTCTTTGGCCAATGCGGTCAACGCATCCGGGGTGATGGCAAAGCCCCAGCTGGAGACGGTTTGCGCAACAGTCACCACATCACCGCCAACGATTGCCGCCGGACTGTTCATGGCGAAGTACACACCCGGCTCGATCACCGAAGCGGCGACCATTGCCATGATGGCCACGAAGGACTCCATCAGCATCGCACCGTAGCCGATGTAGCGGGAGTTGCATTCGTTATCCAGCAGTTTAGGTGTAGTACCCGAGGAGATCAGGGCGTGGAAACCCGAGACCGCGCCGCAGGCAATAGTGATGAACAGGAACGGGAACAAGCCGCCTTTCCACACCGGGCCGTTGCCGTCGATAAACTGAGTCACGGCCGGCATTTTCAGCTCGGGCATAGTGATCAGAATGCCAATGGCCAGCGCAATGATGGTGCCGATTTTCAGGAAAGTAGACAGGTAGTCACGCGGTGCCAGTACCAGCCACACCGGCAGGACTGCTGCCACAAAACCATAGCCGATCAGCATCCAGGTGATTTGCACGCCAGTGAAGGTAAACACAGGTGCCCACTCAGGGCTCGCTGCAATTTGCCCGCCCAGCCAGATCGAGCCGAGCAATAGCAGGACACCGATGACCGAGATTTCACCGATACGACCCGGGCGGATGTAGCGCATGTAAATGCCCATGAACATCGCAATCGGGATGGTCGCCATCACCGTGAACATGCCCCACGGGCTCTCGGCCAAGGCTTTGACCACGATCAACGCCAGCACCGCAAGGATGATGATCATGATCAGGAAGCAGCCAAACAGCGCGATGGTGCCTGGCACCTTGCCCATTTCCTCACGCACCATGTCGCCCAAAGAGCGACCGTTACGACGTGTGGACATGAACAAGACCATGAAGTCTTGAACCGCGCCCGCCAGTACCACACCGGCAATCAGCCACAGTGTGCCGGGCAGGTAGCCCATTTGCGCAGCCAGTACCGGGCCGACCAGAGGGCCCGCGCCAGCGATAGCGGCAAAGTGGTGTCCGAAAAGAATGTGCTTGTTGGTCGGCACGTAGTCCAGACCGTCGTTATTGACCACCGCAGGGGTTGCCCGACGCGGATCCAGTTGCATCACATGATTAGCAATAAACAGACTGTAATAACGATAAGCGACCAGATAGATAGCCACCGCAGCGACCACAATCCACAACGCATTGATCGCCTCACCCCGGCGTAACGCCACTACGCCAAGGGCGCAGGCTCCTACAATTGCCAGCACCAGCCACGGGAGGTGGCGTAGCAGGCTATTTTTATTATTCATTTTTATATTCCGGCCAGTTGGACAAGAAAGACTGCTCTCGGAGTTTAGCGCTGTTGGCTCTAAAGACCACCCCCTTACCTTGGTCTAGAGCCTTCTTTTGCAGATTAGTGGTGTAAATAAACGCCGGTGTACGTCCGGAAACACACGCCGCGCAAAACAAACCGCAACCACCGCCCCTATCCGTGGGACAGCAGGCGGTTAAAGCCAGCGCGTGTCATGACCAGGCTCTTTTGCAGATTTTTTTACAGACCTGACACGCTATTCGAACAACGCATCCAATGCCTGCTCCAAACGAGTCACGCCGATCACTTTCAGGCCCGGCGGCGACTCTTTGGGGGCGTTGCCTTTAGGGACGATGGCGCGCTTGAAGCCATGTTTGGCGGCTTCCTTCAAGCGCTCCTGACCGCTCGGCACCGGGCGAACTTCGCCCGAAAGGCCAACCTCACCAAACACTAGCAGGTCGTGCGGCAAGGGCCGGTTGCGCAAGCTGGACATGACAGCCGCCATCAAGGCGAGGTCGGAGGCAGTTTCCAGCACTTTGACACCGCCCACCACGTTCAGGAACACGTCCTGATCGTGGGTCGGAATGCCGCCATGGCGATGCAAAACCGCCAGCAGCATGGCCAGTCGATTTTGGTCCAGGCCCAAGGTCACGCGGCGTGGGTTGGACATGTGACTGTCGTCGACCAGCGCTTGCACCTCGACGAGCATGGGCCGTGTGCCTTCCCACGTGGCCATGACGACGCTGCCCGGGACTTCTTCCTGGGCACGGGTCAGGAAGATCGCGGAAGGGTTGGAGACTTCTTTGAGGCCTTTGTCGGTCATGCCAAACACGCCCAATTCGTTGACCGCGCCAAACCGGTTTTTGACCGCGCGCAGCAAGCGCAAACGTCCGTCGGACTCGCCTTCGAAATACAGCACGGTGTCGACCATGTGTTCCAGTACCCGCGGGCCGGCGAGTGCGCCCTCTTTGGTCACGTGGCCGACCAGGAAGATCGCCGTACCGCTCGACTTGGCGTAGCGCACCAGCAATGCCGCGCTTTCTCGCACTTGCGAGACCCCGCCCGGCGCCGATTGCAGTTGTTCGGTGAAGATGGTCTGGATCGAGTCGATCACCATGACCTTGGGCTTTTCGAGCTTGGCCGTGGCAATGATGTTTTCGATGCAGGTTTCGGTCATGACCTTGAGTTGGTCTTGTGGCAAGCCCAAGCGCCGGGCGCGCATAGCCACTTGCTGTTGGGATTCTTCGCCGGTGACGTACAGCGCGGGCATGCGCGTGGCCATCTGACACAAGGTTTGCAGCAGGATGGTGGATTTGCCGATGCCGGGGTCGCCGCCGATCAGCACCACGGAGCCGTCGACCAGACCGCCACCGAGTACCCGGTCCAGCTCGCCGGAGGCGGTGGAGAATCGCGGAATTTCTTCGATGCTGACTTCGGCCAGAGTTTTGATCTGGGCCTGTTGCCCAGTCCAGCCGGTGCGGCCACTGGGTGGCGCGGCGGAGCCACTTTCAACAATGGTTTCGACCAGGGTGTTCCAGACGCCGCATTCTGCGCACTGCCCGGCCCACTTGGGAAAGGTTGCACCGCACTCGGTGCAGCCGAATATGCGCTTAGGCTTGGCCATCTGAACTCCACGCAAAAACCACGATGATACTAGGGTCTGTTCCCGTTTCACTGCAAGTCGCGTCGCTGGGTCAAATTTAGCCAGGCAAGGCGCAGAGCGAAGGGAATGGTTGTTCCCTTCTCAAGCTCTGCAACACAGCCTGGCTAAATTTGAAACGAGGCCCCTAGGGACGAAAGCCCACGTGGCGCAGGGCGGCGTTACTCGAAGCTTATTGGGAACAACCAAACTACGCTTCTCGCGCCTTGCCCTGCACCACGTGGGCCTTCGTCGCGGCTGCAATGAAACGGGAACAGACCCTAGGGTCAGTGCGACACAGGCATGCGGATTTCGCCCTTGGCCAGCCGAGCGGCGCTGTTGCCCTGGGCGTCTTCGGCATTCAGGTCTGCACCTTTGCTGGATAAATCCTTAAGTAATTCGACCCGTTTGAAGAGCCCTGCATACATGGCCGCCGTCTGCCCGGCGCCGTTACGTTGATCGGGGTTACAGTCGGTGGCCATCAAGCGCCGGGCGATTTTCAGCTCGCCTTTGAAAATAGCGCCCATCAGGGCCGTGTTGCCGCGCAGGTCTTGCACACAAGCATTGGCACCTGCTTTGAGTAGGTGCTCGACCGCCTCGCCCTGGCCGTTGTAGGCCGCGAGAATCAATGCCGTGTAGCCTTTGCTGTCTTGAACGTCGAGGGTGTAGTGCGACTCGATAAAGGTATCGAGCATGGCCACCTCACCACGGCGGGCGGCCTCGAAGTAGTAATCCTTGAGTTGGGTTTGGGTATCAGGTTGTTCGGCGTGCGCCATGTCGCTGATAAACAGCAGGGCCAGGGAAAGAAAAATACGCATGGAGATCACTCACATTGATCAAATGGTCATCGCCGTAGGAGCTGCCGCAGGCTGCGATCGTTTCACTCTCAAGATCAAAAGATCGCAGCCTGAGGGCTGCCATTACTGGGTTAATCCATTAACTTGGCCGCCAGTGCCTTGACCAGAACCAGGTCACCTTTAGCGACTTTGGTCACGCCGGCCCCGTATTCAGGGTCGGCCTTGTAGAGGAACGACAGGATGATGTGCTTGCTTTCGTCGTCGGTGGTGGCCAACGAGCCACCGAAGTTTTCAATCAGGTCCTGACGCTCTTTCTTGCTGTATGAACGGTAAAGGTCGCCTGCCTGTTTAAAGTTCTGCTCACGCTGAATCTTCGCCTGCTGGGTAGTGCCCGACAGTGGCATTTCACTGTAACGCGCAGCTTGCGGCTCTTCACGCGGGTTCAGACGGCTTGGCTGGTAGTTCACACCCGTTGTGGTGTGTCCAAGGTTCATCGCACCGTCCTGGTTGCCATTGTTGACCGTCACCCGAGGGGCGTTGATGGGCAATTGCAAGGCATTGGCACCCAAACGGTACATCTGCGTGTCGGCGTACGAAAAAACCCGACCTTGCAGCAAGCGATCTTCGGAGGGCTCAATGCCCGGCACCAGGTTGGCCGGGGCCATGGCGACTTGCTCGGTTTCCTGGAAGACGTTGGCCGGGTTGCGGTCCAGCACCATCTGCCCCACTTTGCGCTCGGGGACATTTGGCCAGATTTTAGTCGCGTCCAGCGGGTCAAAGTCGAATGATTTCAGGTCTTCAGGCTTGAGCACTTGCACGTACAAATCCCACTTGGGGAAGTCGCCCTTGTCAATGTGGGTGACCAAGTCATGAGTCATGTGGCTGTAGTCACGGCCCTGAACCTGCGTGACTTCTTTAGGGTCGAGGTTGCGAATGCCCTGAAGACTCTTCCAGTGGAATTTCACATACCGCACCTCACCTTTGGCATTCACCAGTTTGTAGGCGTGTACACCATTGCCATCCATTTCGCGGTAGCTGGCCGGGGTGCCCGAATCGGAGTAAAGCTCGGTCAGGGTGCGGGTGGCTTCCGGAACATGGGAGAAGAAATCAAAGCGACGCGCGTCGTCATCAAGGTTGGTGCGCGGATCAGGTTTGAACGCGTGGACCATGTCCGGGAATTTGATGGCATCGCGAATAAAGAACGTCGGAAAGTTGTTGCCTACCAGGTCCCAGTTACCTTCAGAGGTATAGAACTTAGTGGCAAAACCGCGCGGGTCGCGCAGGGTTTCTGGCGAGTGGGTGCCATGCACCACGGCCGAGAAGCGTACAAATACCGGAGTGGTTTCACCGGCGGCAAACACCCGGGCTTTGGTCAGGTCACTCAGGTCGTTGGTGACGGTGAAGGTACCGTGTGCCCCCGTGCCACGGGCATGCACCACGCGCTCAGGAATGCGTTCACGATCAAAACGCTGAAGTTTTTGCAACAACTGCACGTCTTGCAACAACACCGGGCCATTTGCCCCTGCCGTTTGTGAGTTTTGATTGTCACCGACAGTGGCGCCGTTATCACGGGTCAAGGTCGCTGCGTGCACAGACACCGAGAGCAAGCTGATACTCAACACGCAAAACAGGCGTCGCTGGGCGCGGGCCCCAAGGGCGAAGGGGATGCTCATTTATATGTCCTCTGATTTTTTGGTTCGCATATCAATGCGTTGCACCAAGGCTAGAGGCACACGTGCGGTTCTCTAAATTGAAAGGCCTGAATTGGCCGATTAACAAAAAAGGCTGGTCTTGAGAGGGCAAGACGCGTTATGCGCGGGCGTGTTTAAACTTCTACGGTGTGTGCTGGTCAACCACTTAGTTTGTAAATGGCCCGGCAGGCGGGATTTGCAAGGCTGAATTACACTGCACCTACCAACCTCATCTGTAACAAGGAATAACCAATGGGCGTGATAAGTGAGTTCAAGGCCTTCGCGGTCAAAGGGAACGTGGTCGATATGGCCGTCGGTATCATCATCGGCGCGGCGTTCGGCAAGATCGTTTCATCCTTCGTCGGCGATGTTGTCATGCCTCCGCTGGGTCTATTAATCGGAGGTGTGGATTTCAGCGATCTGGCGATTACCCTCAAAGCCGCGGCCGATGGGGCCCCGGCAGTCGTATTGGCGTATGGTAAGTTCATTCAGACGGTGATCGACTTCCTGATTGTGGCGTTTGCCATTTTTATGGGTGTCAAAGCCATCAACCGCCTGAAACGCGAAGAGGCGGTGGCACCCAGCGCTCCGCCACTGCCATCAAAAGAAGAAGAACTGTTGGGTGAGATTCGGGATCTGCTTAAAGCCCAACATAACCAGCCCTAAGGCTTGGGTTAAACAACGGCGCCCAAGGGCGCCGTTGTTTATTCAACAATAGGTTTAATCACTACCAATAGTTCTCAACCGCCACCTGACCAGGCCGACGAGTCAAACTCAGCTGAAGATTTCGTTGCTTCAACAACTTACGCGTGTCATCAATCATTTGCGGATTACCGCACAACATGACCCGCGAATGTTCCGGTGTTAGTGCAACACCCGCCACACGCTCAAGTTCACCGTTCTCGATCAGCGTAGTAATACGCCCACTAAGTACACCGGGTATAACCTCCCGCGTGACAATCGGAATATAAATAAGTTTATGCGCATAGTCCGCCAGATAGTCGCGCTGTTCCAGTCCAGCAATTAAATCCTGATAGGCCAGTTCCTGTGCTTCCCGAGCACTGTAAACCAGCACAATACGCTCAAACTTTTCCCATACTTCAAAGTCTTGCAAGATCGAAACAAACGGGGCGACTCCGGTTCCCGTTGCCAACAGCCACAGATCGCGACCATCGATAAAACGATCAAGGGTCAAATATCCATACGCCTGACGCTCGACCATCAAGGTGTCGCCGACTTCCAGACGGCTCAACTCACTGGTGAACTCCCCCCCCGGCACCACAATTGAGAAAAACTCCAAAAAGTCGTCATGGGGAGACGACACCATGGAATACGCACGCCACACCGTATTGCCATCCGCCTTGGTTACGCCGAGCCGGGCGAATTGCCCCGCACGAAAGCGAAAACCCTGGTCGCGAGTGGTGCGCAAGGAGAAAAGACTGGGGGTCAGTGGCTGGACATCGAGCAGTGTCTGGCAGGTGAATTTTTCTGCGCTGGCAGTCATGGTGCGCTCCATTAGGCTAATGAGCCTAGTGTCGCGCAAATAGGCAGGCAGGAACACCGACGGTTTGTGATGGCATAGCAGGCTTGAAAAAATCAGACACTGGCTCCCACGATTGAACACCCTACCTTTCTATAAACACACAACGTTTAATACACAAAAGTATTAAACAACTTCTAATGCAATCCCAACACTCTAAAATTTGACGTCAAAAAAAACCGGGCGCTTCACTACACGCCGTTTGGATTCTGTATCACGCACACTAGAGTAATTACTCTTATAAACACAACGCATACAAATCCCCTAGACATCTTTATTTCACCGACTAATCTAGTATTCAACATTGGATCCACCTTTGGGACACCTTAAACATGGGCAGCGCAGACCCTTTTTATGCAAAACAAAGCTTTACACACGAGCTTAAATCAAGATTATTGACCTATACACTCAATCGAATAGAGCTGAATGAATTCGATAACTTTTTGTACCTAATCGTTCTCCCCAACGAGAACATTCACTTGGATAGTATTCTTCTAACAAACTATCCGACTGCCTATATAAAAAGCTTTGAAGCGAGCAGTCTCGTGAATGAAAACCCTGTTGAGAATCACTGTAGGACGTCTATAGACCCTCTTATCTGGGATCAGACACTGTTCAGTCGAACACCCCGCCTGTGGGAATCTTCGCGGGAGCATGGCGTGAACTATGGCTGGTCATTCTCGATCTACGACGCCAATGGTGTGGTCAGCATACTAAGCCTGTCACGGCGCAATTCACCGATTACGCCGCAGGAATTCAACGAAAAAGCTGCTGATTTGCTGTGGCTATGCCATGAGTTACACAGTGCTCTGCACGACACTGTTGCGGTGTGCGAGAAGGCTAACGAGAGCATCGGCCGCTTATCGCTACGCGAGTGTGAAGTCCTCAGATGGACAGCCCAGGGTAAAACCGCTTCGGACATTGGCATGATCCTGAGCCTGACACCTCGGACGGTGAATTTTCACATTAGCAGTGCCATCCGCAAAATGGGCGCCAGCAATAAAACGTCTGCGGCTGTGATTGCGGCCAAGAGCGGGCTCCTCTAAAACCGACCTTGAGTCCTGCCAGCTTTGTGTTGCGTACAAAACCGTCGGGCAATCTGTGGCGAATAAACGTAAAATCGCGGCCACTTGAAAATATAACGGACGCCATTGCTGCCAGATGACCCTAGCCGTCAACTCCAGCAGCGTTGGATTCCCCAGAGTTTGTATAAATGCCTGTGCTTGAAAGCCCCTTTGCCCAACTTCGCCTGATTCGCCAGCCTGAACAGCAGAACGAGCCGCTGCAGGCCTTCGATGCTGCGGATGAGTACTTGCTTAACCACTTGGCCGAATTGGCGCTACCCGCCAACAGTCGGGTACTGGTACTCAACGACAGTTTTGGAGCCTTGGCGATCAGCTTGGTGAGTACGATGCAAGTCACCAGCAGCAGTGACTCGTTCTTGGCCATCCAAGCGCTGGAAAAAAATTTGGTGCGCAATGGCCATTCATTTGATGCCGTCGCAATCATTCCGGCCAGTCAGCCACTGGCAGGCCCATTCGATTGCGTGTTGGTACGCGTACCTAAAACGCTGGCGCTGCTGGAAGAGCAGCTTATTCGTCTGCAAGGCCAGTTGGCACCCGGCGCGCAAGTGATTGCAGGTGCCATGGTCAAGCACCTGCCTCGCGCAGCAGGTGACTTGCTGGAGCGATTTATCGGCCCGGTGCAAGCCTCGCTGGCCGTAAAAAAAGCCCGCCTGCTGATCGCCACCCCCGAAGCCAAAGCACCTTTTACTTCTCCCTACCCAACGCGTTATTCGCTGGATGAGCCTGCTATCGAGCTGCTCAACCACGCCAACGTGTTCTGTCGCGAAGGGTTGGACATCGGTACGCGCGCGTTTTTGCCCCACCTACCGAAGAACCTCGGCTCGGCCCGGGTCGCGGATGTAGGTTGCGGCAATGGGGTGTTGGCTATCGCCAGCGCCCTGAGCAACCCGCAAGCGCAGTACACGCTGGTCGATGAGTCTTTTATGGCGGTGCAGTCTGCGCGTGAAAACTGGCAGGCGACGCTGGGTGATCGCGAAGTGATCGTGCGCGCAGGAGACGGCCTGGCCGGCCAGGCGCCGGACTCATTGGACGTGGTGTTGTGCAACCCGCCGTTTCACCAGCAGCAAGTGGTGGGCGACTTTCTGGCGTGGCGCATGTTCCAGCAAGCCCGCGAGGCATTGGTGGTGGGGGGTGCGCTGTACATCGTGGGCAATCGCCACTTGGGCTATCACAGCAAGCTGGCCAAGCTGTTCCGAGGCGTGGAACAGGTCGCCGCAACGCCCAAGTTCGTCATTCTCAAAGCCCGCAAGTAAGCCTAAATCCTTTGTAGCCGCTGCAGCAGGCGGCGATGGGTTGCGCAGCGACCCCGCGCTTGGAAGTTCTGCGGCCCTTAGCGCGCCCTTCGCCAGCGGCTACAGGTTTAGACGTTAGTGGTTTTTCATGCCCGCAGCGGTCATGAACAGGCGGATCAGCATGGCAAACACAGCGAGGCTCGCTACGCTGGCGGTCCAGATCAGTACCAACCAGCCAATGCGTTGCCACAATGGCTTTTTCTCGCACTCTTGCACGTCGTTCAGATAATCCTTGCCAGCCATATTCAGGCACTCCTCTGAGGAAAAGGCTGCGCCCGTCAGGGCGCAGCGGCACTTGCGACTAGTGATAACCGTCTTCGTGGGTCACCTTGCCGCGGAACACGTAGTAGCTCCAGTAGGTATAACCCAGGATGAACGGAAGGATGAACAAGGTACCGACCAGCATAAAGCCCTGGCTTTGTGGCGGTGCAGCGGCCTCCCAGATCGAAATCGACGGCGGGATGATGTTCGGCCACAGGCTGATGCCCAAGCCGCTGTAGCCCAGAAAGATCAGCACCAGGGTCAGCAGGAACGGCGTGTAGTGAGCATTGCGCGCAATCGCTTTGAGCAAGCCGTACATCGTGACCAGTACCAGCACCGGGACCGGCAAGAACCAGAACAGGTTCGGCAAGGTGAACCAGCGCGCGGCTATATCGGTGTGCGCCAGCGGCGTCCATAGGCTGACGATGCCCATGACCACCAAAAGCACAAGGGCCAATGGCCGACCCAGGGTGTGCATGCGCTCTTGCAAGTGACCTTCGGTTTTCATGATCAGCCACGTGCAGCCGAGCAAGGCATAGGCCACGATCAGTGCGACGCCGCAGAACACGGTAAACGGTGACAACCAATCCAGTCCGCCACCGGCGTACTCGCGATTGACCACCGGGATGCCATCAATGAAGGCCCCCAGCGCCACGCCCTGAAAGAAAGTCGCGACAATCGAACCGCCGATGAAGGCCTTGTCCCAGATGTGACGTTTGTCAGCCGTGGCCTTGAAGCGGAACTCAAAAGCCACCCCACGAAAGATCAAACCGATCAGCATCAAGATCAGCGGCAGGTAAAGCGCCGACAAGACCACCGAGTAAGCCAGCGGGAAGGCACCGAACAGTGCCGCGCCGCCCAGTACCAGCCAGGTTTCGTTGCCGTCCCAGACAGGTGCAACGGTGTTCATCATCACGTCACGGTCTTTCTCGCCCTTGATAAAGGGAAAGAGGATGCCGATGCCGAGGTCGAAGCCATCCATGACCACGTACATCATGACCCCGAAAATGATGATGATTGCCCAGATAAGTGGCAGATCAATACCCATGACTCAGTTCCCCTTCTTCAGGCTGTCGCTGTGGCCATCGCCAGTGCCTTCATCAGCAGCCGACAAAGGACGAGCAGGCGTGCGTTGCTGACCTGGCCCACCGGTAGTGTGTCCGTCACCCTCGTGGGCAATCGGGCCTTTGCGCACCAGACGCATCATGTAGCCAAGACCGACACCAAACAGTGAGAAGTACACCAGTACAAACAGGATCAGGGTGATGCTCATCTGCGTCACGCTGTGGTTGGACGAAGCATCTGCGGTGCGCATCAGCCCGTAGACCACCCACGGCTGACGGCCTATTTCAGTGGTAAACCAGCCCGCCAGAATCGCGATCAGACCAGACGGCCCCATCCACAACACCAGACGCAGGAACCAGCGGTTCTCGTACAAGGTGCCGCGTTTGCGCAGCCAAAGGCTCCACAGACCGATAAAGATCATCAGCATGCCCAGGGCGACCATGATGCGGAACGTGAAGAACACAATGGTCGAGTTAGGACGATCTGCCGCCGGATAGTCCTTCATGGCCGGGATTTGTTTATCCAGGCTATGGGTCAGGATCAGGCTGCCCAGGTACGGCACTTCAATTTTGTAGTCCGTAGTCTCGGTTTTCATGTTCGGGATGCCGAACAGAATCAACGGTGTCGGCTCGCCGGGTTTGTTTTCCCAGTGTCCTTCAATGGCCGCGATTTTCACTGGCTGATATTCCAGCGTGTTCAAACCGTGGGCATCACCGATAAACGCTTGAACGGGGGCGACTATCAGTGCCATCCACATCGCCATCGAGAACATCCGGCGAATGGCTGGAGTGTTACGCCCGCGTAACAGGTGCCAAGCGGCCGAAGCACCGACGAAGAACGCCGTAGCCACAAAGGCTGCCGTGGCCATGTGCGCCAGACGGTAAGGAAACGATGGGTTGAAGATGACAGCCAGCCAGTCCACAGGGATCACGCGGCCATCAATGATTTCGTAGCCTTGCGGGGTTTGCATCCAACTGTTGGACGACAGGATCCAGAAGGTCGAGACCAGTGTGCCGAGCGCCACCATCACGGTTGAGAAGAAGTGCATGCCGCGACCGACACGGTTCCAGCCGAAGAGCATCACGCCCAGAAAACCGGCTTCGAGGAAGAATGCGGTGAGCACTTCATAGGTCAGCAAGGGGCCGGTGACCGCGCCTGCGAAGTCAGAGAACCTCGACCAGTTCGTGCCGAACTGATACGACATGACCAGGCCCGATACAACGCCCATACCAAAGTTGACTGCAAATATCTTCGACCAAAAGTGGTACAGGTCACGGTAGGTATCGTCACGGGTTTTCAGCCACATACCTTCGAGCACCATGAGATAACTGGCGAGACCGATGGTGATGGCCGGAAACAGGATGTGAAACGATACAGTGAACGCGAACTGAATTCGGGCGAGATCCAGAGCCTCCAAACCGAACATAAGTCTTCCTCTATCAGGTAGCAGGTCGTTCAGGACACAAGCAGGACGCCGGTGTCCAACAGCCCCGCGGCAATGGCCATCGCGAATCAGCGCTCGCTCTCATAGCCATGACTCAAGGGGATCTGGCCGTCTGGCCACTCCAGATAAACCGGCAAGGGTTTTGATCTGGATCAAACATTGTTAAGAGAGTAGTCCATTCTTGCCGTGTGGCTAATGTGGTTCGTTGTCGCGTGACAGGTTGTCCCAGGGCTTGAAATAGACCGTTGCAGGAACGCTATGCAATGCAAAAACGCGGCGTTCCCGATAACCGTTCGGCACTTTTATGAAGGCTCACAACCGAGTCATTATTTGTTACAGAAAAATGATAGTCTCGGTCTCTCCTGCCCTCTGCCACGACCTTTAAATGACCAGCCAGCCCCTCCTGTTACGTCATCACCGGCCCTTTGTGGCCTTCTGGTTTGCGCGTATCTTCACCGCCAGCGCGTTTCAAATGCTGACCGTGGCCATTGGCTGGAACCTCTACCAGCTCACCGGCAATGTGATGGACCTGGGCTGGGTGGGGTTGATCGAATTCGCCCCGCGCGTGCTGTTTATGCTGCACACCGGGCATGTGGCGGACCGCTATGACCGGCGCCGTGTGGCTGCAATCTGCCAGACGCTGCAAGCAATGATTGCCCTGACCCTGGCGATCAGCAGCCTTAATGGCCAGATCACCCGTGAAATGATCTTTATCCTGGCGTTTTTACTCGGCGCTGCCCGTTCATTCGAGCAGCCCACGACACAGGCATTGTTACCCTCGATTGTGCCCGTGGCGTTGTTCCCCCGCGCCGTGGCGGCGGCCCAGGCGGCCCAGCAGTCAGCGACCATCGTTGCCCCGGCGTTTGGCGGTTTGCTCTATGCGTTCGGCAGCGTGTGGGTGTACGGCCCCAGCGTGGTGCTGTACCTGATTGCTGCACTGTTAATGAGCAGCCTGCCGGCCCGTCAGGTCGCGTTGAACAAAGGCAAAGCGACTCTGCACTCGCTGTTGGCCGGCATTCGCTTTATCCGCAGCCGCCCGGACATCCTCGGCGCCATCTCGCTGGACCTGTTCGCCGTGCTGCTGGGCGGCGCGACAGCGTTACTGCCGGTCTTTGCCAAAGACATTCTGCTGACCGGGCCTTGGGGTCTGGGCATGCTGCGCTCAGCACCGGCGGTGGGCGCGTTGTTGATGTCGCTGTGGCTGGCGCGGTTCCCGTTCGAGCGCAAGGTGGGACGCACCATGTTTACGGCGGTGGGCGTGTTTGGGGTGGCGACCATCGCGTTCGGATTATCCACTTCGTTCTGGTTTTCGATGGCGGTGCTGGTGGTGCTGGGCGCGGCCGACATGATCAGCATGGTGATCCGGGCCTCATTTGTGCAGCTGGAAACCCCGGATGAAATGCGCGGCCGGGTCAGTGCGGTCAACGGCCTGTTTATTGGCGCCTCCAACCAGCTTGGCGAGTTTGAGTCCGGAGTAACCGCCCACTGGATGGGCACCGTGCCTGCGGTGGTGCTGGGCGGGGTCGGCACACTATTCATCGCCGGGCTGTGGATAAAACTGTTCCCGGGGTTGGCCAAGCGCGATCGGCTGGTGGAGGATTAAAACGGTGCAGTCGCTGGCGCAGACTGCGATAAGGACCCAAGCGCCTTCGTTTCTGGTAAGCGCGCCCCCTTCGGACCCGATCGCAGCCTGCGCCAGCGGCTGCAGCTTTATATTCGGCTACCGAATATAAAGCTGCGTCTGCAGGCGCTTGAACGGCGCGACCAGCGACGTGTTACTGAACTGGAACCAGCCGCCCTCGCTGTTACCCACATCAAAGGTGTAGATGTAACCCACCGTGGTCCCCGCACCGTCGCAGGTCACCAGGCCCTCTCCTTTATTGCAGACCGGCGTGCGCACGCCATCCACGGTCTGCCCCTCAAACGTCACCGTCGGCTGGCCACCGTAGCCGCGCTCCAGCACAAAAACCTTGATATTCGGGCCGCGATGATGAGCCTTGGTTTGCTCACGGCCATCTGACACATCCTCTACAGCACCTGACGTAGACGCTACCTTGAGGATTTCGACCTGGCTCAGCGGCAGCGCCGAAGCTGCGTTCAAGCCCATGCTTATAAACAGGCTCAAACAGGCCGAGAAAGCATTAAAGGTGCGCTTCATAAATCCTCCTGATAACTGGCACGCAGTATGCCTGTCCCCACGACGTTACAAAACATGGCCCTGCAAGCAGCCAGACGTCCGAGCTGCTGGTATGATGCGCGGCTTTTTCCAACAGACAGAAAATCTTCAGGCCTTAGAAGTCTGTGCTTTGCTGTTGAAAACGATTTAATCACGGCGCCAGTGGCGCCACGGGGACTGGCATGCTGGAAAGGCTGTTTCAACTCAACGCACACAACACCAATGTGCGAACCGAGATTCTTGCGGGTATCACCACCTTCCTGGCGATGGCCTACATCCTCTTCGTGAACCCGAGCATTCTCGGCGAAACGGGCATGGACAAAGGCGCGGTATTTGTCGCGACCTGCCTGGCAGCCGCCATCGGTTCGGCCATCATGGGCATCATCGCCAACTACCCGATCGCGCTGGCGCCGGGCATGGGTTTGAACGCCTTCTTCACCTACACCGTGGTGCTGCACATGGGCCACACCTGGCAAGTGGCGCTGGGGGCGGTCTTCATTTCGGCGGTGCTGTTCTTTCTGTTGTCGATCTTTCGCATCCGCGAATGGATCATCAACAGCATCCCGCTGCCGCTGCGCTCGGCTATTGCCGCCGGTATTGGCCTGTTCCTGGCGCTGATCGCGCTGGGTAACGCCGGTATCGTGGTTGCCAACAAGGCGACCCTGGTGGGCATGGGCGACCTGACTCAGCCAAAAGTCATCCTGGCCTCGCTGGGCTTTGCCCTGATTGTGGCCCTTGAAGCCCTGAAAGTGCGCGGCGCGGTATTGATCGGCATTCTGGCCGTGACCATCGCTTCCATCGCAATGGGCGTGACTGAGTTCGGTGGCGTGATGTCGATGCCGCCTTCGCTGGCCCCGACCTTCCTGCAACTGGACATTAAAGGCGCACTGGACATTGGTCTGGTCAGCGTGATCTTCGCCTTCCTGTTCGTCGACCTGTTCGACAACTCCGGCACCCTGATCGGCGTGGCAAAGCGCGCAGGCCTGATGGGCAAAGACGGGCACATGCCGAAAATGGGCCGCGCCCTGATCGCCGACAGCACCGCGGCCATGGCCGGTTCGCTGCTGGGCACCTCGACCACCACCAGCTACATCGAGTCAGCAGCTGGCGTGAGCGCCGGTGGCCGCACCGGTCTGACCGCCATCGTGGTCGGCATCATGTTCTTGCTGGCCTTGTTCTTCTCGCCATTGGCCGCCAGCGTTCCGGCATTTGCCACCGCACCTGCGCTGATGTTCGTGGCGGTTTTGATGATGAGCGGCCTGGCCGAAATCGAGTGGGACGACGTGACCGTCGCCGCCCCGGTGGTCATCACCGCACTGGCCATGCCGTTCACTTACTCCATCGCCAGCGGCATCGCCTTTGGCTTTATTTCCTGGACCGTCATCAAGTTACTGTCGGGCCGCGTTCGCGAACTGAATGCACCGCTGATCATTTTGTCGGTTCTGTTTGTGGTCAAGCTGGGTTGGTTTAACGCATGAGTGCATTGCCGTTTGATTCCGCTACCTATGCCATTGAGCTTGAGGCCAAGGCCAATCGTCTGCGCGAGCTGCTAGCGCCGTTCGACGCGCCTGAACCTCAGGTGTTTGACTCGCCGCTGAAGCACTTCCGTCTGCGCGCCGAATTCCGCCTGTGGCGCGAAGGCGGCGAGCGTCATTACGCGATGTTTGCCCAAGATGACAAACGCACGCCAATCCTGATCGAAGAGTTCCCGATTGCCAGCCAGCGCATCAATCAACTGATGCCGCTGCTCAAGGCCGCCTGGCAAGCCAGCTCGGCCCTGAGCCACAAGCTGTTCCAGGTGGAGTTCCAGACCACCTTGGCGGGCGATGCAATGGTCACACTGTGCTATCACCGCCCGCTGGACGAGCACTGGCAAAACGCGGCCGAGCAGTTGGCCAAAGAGCTTGAAGTCAGCGTGATTGGCCGTTCCAAGGGCAAGCGCGTGGTGATTGGTCGCGACTACGTGGTGGAAAAACTTGAGGTGGCGGGTCGCACCTTCACGTATCAACAACCAGAAGGTGCTTTCACCCAGCCAAACGGCACGGTCAACCAGAAGATGCTCAATTGGGCATACGAGGCGCTGGGCGAGCGTTCGGATGATTTGCTGGAGCTCTACTGCGGCAATGGCAACTTCACCCTGCCGCTGGCGACCCGTGTGCGCAAAGTGCTGGCCACTGAAATCAGCAAGACGTCGGTGTACGCCGCCTTGAACAACCTCAGCGACAACGCTGTGGATAACGTCACGCTGGTGCGTTTGTCAGCCGAAGAACTGACCGAAGCGCTGAACGAAGTCCGCCCGTTCCGCCGCTTGCAGGGCATCGACCTGAAAAGCTACGAATTCGGCAGCGTCTTTGTTGACCCACCACGTGCGGGCATGGACCCGGACACCTGCGAATTGACGCGTCGCTTTGACAACATCTTATATATCTCGTGTAACCCGCTGACATTGGCCGAGAACATCGCCCAACTGCACGACACCCATCGTATTGAGCGTTGCGCCGTGTTTGACCAGTTCCCGTGGACTCACCACATGGAATCGGGCGTCTTGCTGGTTCGTCGGTAAGCGCTACGTCAAAGCCCCTCACCCTTTCCCTCTTCCTGAGGGCGAGGGTTGGGGTGAAGGGCTTCTCCAGCCCTGCTAAAAATTAAACCTTACCCGACAAACCGGCTCCCTGGCGCTAGACGGAAAACGAGCGGCTATCTCACTTTTTTCGACAACGACTTTCAATTGATAGTGGCTTGCATATAGCAACGTTCGATAAACGCCCAGTTATTGGAAGAAAGCAGGCCCGGCTTTTACTGCGCAATTGACCTTATTAACCGGTTGATACAATTTAATCCAACCGACTGAGCAGTGCTCAGGCGACCTCATAAAAACAAAGTAGAGTTGCCTTATATGTCCCCTATCGTTCTGGTGCTCAATGGCCCCAACCTGAATCTGCTTGGCAGCCGAGAACCCGGCATTTATGGCCATGAAACGCTGGCAGACATTGCCGACTTGTGCGGCCGTACGGCCAGTGAAGAAGGCCTGACAGTCGAATTTCGCCAGACCAACCACGAAGGTGAATTGCTCGACTGGATTCACGCAGCACGCAAGCGTTGCGCGGCCATTGTGATCAACCCGGCAGCCTGGACCCACACCTCGGTGGCGATTCGCGATGCCTTGGTCGCCAGCGAACTGCCGGTGATCGAAGTGCATCTGTCCAACGTCCACACACGTGAAGCCTTCCGTCATCACTCTTTTGTCTCGGGCATTGCCCAAGCGGTGCTGTGCGGCTTTGGCAGCAACGGCTACCGCCTGGCACTGCAACATCTCAGCCGCCAATTGAAGGGGTAGGTGACATGTCGATTCACACGCCAAAGTCGATAGTCGCCGGGCTCATCGGCGCGGGTATTCAGGCCTCACGCACACCTGCCATGCATGAGCGCGAGGGCGCGGCGCAAGGGCTGCGTTACGTTTATCAACTGATAGATCTAGAAGTGTTGGGGCTCGATAACAATGCCCTGCCCGACTTGCTGAGCGCCGCTGAACGCATGGGGTTGAGCGGGCTGAACATTACCTATCCGTGCAAGCAGGCAATCATGCCGTGGCTCGACGAACTCTCTGATCAGGCTCGCGGGATCGGCGCGGTGAACACTGTGGTGCTCAAGGACGGCAAACGCATCGGGCACAACACTGACTGCTCGGGCTTTGCAGAAGGCTTTCGACGCGGCCTGAACGGTGTTGCCGTGCAACAGGTGGTCCAAATGGGCGCGGGAGGTGCAGGATCAGCCGTGGCCTACGCGCTGCTCAGTGAAGGCATTCAACAGTTAGAGATTTTTGATGTCGACACCGAACGGGCGCACAGTCTGGCAAACAACCTAAATCAGCACTTCCCCGGCACCCGGGCCAAAGCGGGAACTGACCTTCAAAGCGCACTGACCAGAGCCGACGGGCTGGTCAATACCACGCCGATGGGCATGGCCAAGCTGCCTGGCATGCCGGTGCCCGCGCAGTGGCTGCATGGCGCATTGTGGGTGGCCGAAATTGTGTACTTTCCGCTGCAAACAGAGTTGCTGCGACACGCCCGCGCCCTGGGTTGCCGCACGCTTGATGGCGGCAACATGGCAGTGTTTCAAGCGGTCAAGGCGTTTGAATTGATCAGCGGTGCGACCGCTGACGCAGATCGCATGCTGGCGCATTTTCAGGAAATGAACGGTTGAAAGCGTGCCGCCCATCCTTGGCAGGATGGCGGCACCCTCACACCTGCAAGTAGCGCAACACCGAGTCGCAGATCATTTCGCGTTGACGCTGTTTGACCTGCGGGTCGGACAAGTCGATCTGGAAAATTTCGCCGACTGTGTAGCGATTCGACACGCGATAAAAACAGAACGAACTGACCAGCAGATGCACGTCCAACGGGTTCAAGCCGGGCCGAAAAATCTGCTGTTCAACGCCGCGTCGCAGAATGTTTTCGAGGGCATGAACAATCGTATTGTTCATGGCTTTGATGCCCTCAGAACGCTTGATGTATTCGCCCTTGTGAATGTTTTCGACGCTGACCATGCGCACGAAATCAGCGTTCAGGTCATGGTGATCAAAGGTGAACTCGACCAATCGATGAATCGCTTCGCGAGGTTCAAGCTCATCCAGGTGCAGCAGGTTTTCGGTGCTGCGGATCTCGCCGTAGAGCTTTTCCAGCACTTCGATATACAGCTGCTCTTTGCTGGTGAAGTAGTAATAGATCATGCGCTTGGAGGTACGGGTGCGCTCCGCGATGGCGTCCACTCGTGCCCCCGTGAGCCCCTGTTCCACAAACTCGGCAAGGGCTTCTTGCAGGATGTTTTCACGGGTCTTCTCCGGGTTATTTTTCCGGCTCTTACGCGGTTCAACTACCGGCACCACGGCGTCGGTGTCGACTTCTGGAATCTGGGTCATTAAAGGCTCACGGCCATCTGAGGATGGCCGCGATTATGGCCCGCCCGGTTAAACGAAGGAAGTCGACAAATGTATTCGACCCACCGTCCTACAGCTTCGCCTGACGCACCGCGCCCGAACGTGACTTGGCCATCGCCGCCAGACGGACCGCAACGTTGGCCGCACCATAACCGGCGTAGCCATTTTTGCGCTGTAACAGTTCAAAAAAGAAGCGCCCTGCAAACGGCTCGGTGTACACATGGAACAACTCGCCGCCCTGCGCGTCTCGGTCGTAAAGCACATTGAAATAGGCCAGTTCGCTCAAGAACTCATCGTCAAAATCAAAGCGCGCCGCCAGATCGTCGTAGTAGTTCAGCGGAATATCCAGCAACGGTACGCCTGCGGCTTTGGCACGGCTGACCTCAGCAAACAGGTCATCACACTCAAACGCAATGTGATGCACGCCTGAACCGCGATAACTCGACAACGCATGTGAGATCGCAGTGTTTCTGTTTTCAGAAATGTTCAGCGGCAAACGGATCGTGCTGCATCGGCTACGTAATGCGCGGCTTTTTACCAAGCCGTAGGGGTCCGGCAATACCACTTCGTCGTCTGCTTCAAAGTCCAGCAGGCTCTTGTAGAACAGCACCCAACTGTCGAGGCTGTCTGCTGGCAGCGCCATGGCCATGTGGTCTATGCGCTTAAGTCCACCCAAGCTGGCCGCAGAGGGTGCGAGGTTAAAGTCAGATTCGTACAGCGGCTTGCCTGCTTCATCCTGATCGACCAGATAAATCAGGCTGCCATCGGGGGCTCGAACGGCGGCCAGTTCCAGCTCGTTAGGGCCGACCAGGCCGCGATAGGGCTGACCTTTATAGGCCACGGCGCGGGCCAGCGCGCTGGCGCTGTCTTGCACACGGATCGCCGTGGCGCACAGCGAAGGGCCATGCGCCTCAAAAAAGTTGTGCGCGAATGAATAAGGCTCCGCGTTGAGAATCAGGGTGATGTCGCCCTGGCGCAGCAAGCTCACATTTTTCGAGCGATGTTGCCCGGCCTTGCTGAACCCCAGCCGTTCGAGCCAATGCGTCAGTTGCGCGCCCTGATTGTCATCGACGGCAAACTCAAGAAACTCGATACCGTTGTATTGGCTGGCTGCAGGCGGCGAAAACAGCGGTTCCAGCGTCGCGGCGGGGGCAGCCTGTTGGGCCAGGCGCTCGCGGGTTTTCTCTTCGAGGTACAGCAACGAGCGCAAGCCATCGGCGGCATTGGCGCGGGTGGGTGCAGCGCGGAAACCGTCATTGAATATTTCCAGCGACAACGGCCCGGTGTAGCCGCTCTGAATGATCGGCGCCAAAAAGCCCGGCAAATCGAACTCGCCCTGCCCCGGGAAGCAGCGGAAGTGGCGGCTCCACTCCAGCACATCCATGGCCAGAATAGGCGCGTCGGCCATTTGCACAAAAAAGATTTTGTCGCCCGGAATCTGCGCAATGGCACTGGGATCGCCCTTGAGCGACAACGTGTGAAAGCTGTCGAGCAACACGCCGAGATTTGGATGGTCAATGTGGCGAACCAGATCCCAGACCTGTTGCCAGGTGTTCACATGTCGGCCCCATGCCAGGGCTTCGTAACCGATGCGCAGGTTACGCGCCCCGGCACGCTCGGCGAGCAGGCTCAAGTCGTCCAGCAGGATTTGCCGGTCGCCCACGGAGTCGGGGGCAGCGTTACTGCACACCAGCACCAGGTCGGTGCCGAGTTCCTGCATCAAGTCGAATTTGCGCTCGGCACGGTCCAGGTTGCGTGCCAGCCGATCACGGCGGCAGCCTTCAAAGTCGCGAAAAGGCTGGAACAGGCTGATTTCTAAACCCAGGTCTGCACAGATCTGACGCACTTCACGCGGGCTACCGTCGTAATAGAGCAGGTCATTTTCAAAGATCTCGACCCCGTCAAAACCGGCCGCCGCAATGGCATCCAGCTTCTCCGGCAAAGTGCCGCTCAAAGAAACAGTGGCGATCGAACGCTTCATTTTTAACTCCTGGGCCGGCAACCGATGGCATTTCTTATATAGCCTGATTATTAAGGGCACCCTATCATTGAGCAACCAGCATGTACGAACCGGTTAGTTTTTCGTGCGATTATCGAACACTATGCCCATTGTTGAATTGACGATTTTTTGTCCAATCGCCACCATCCAATACGTACTATCTGTTCCATACGTTGCACAACACCACATAACAATTCCAAAAATGGGTAACCGCTCATGCTTGCACTTACTGATATGAAGCCCTGCTTTGCCATACAGCTTGCGTGGTGCCCGCCCCTTCAACGGACGGGTAAATAACCATGACCCCCTCTCAATCTGCACGCGTCAACGCTGCCCAAGCCACCCCGCACGCCGGTCTCGGTGACCGGATGCGCAGCGCCATGGCCATTGGTAAAACCCGCTGGGGCATGCTCGCCCTGGTGTTTTTCGCGACCACGCTGAACTATATCGACCGCGCTGCGCTGGGCGTGATGCAACCGATTCTGGCCAAGGAAATGAGCTGGACGGCGATGGACTACGCCAACATCAACTTCTGGTTTCAGGTGGGCTACGCGATTGGCTTCGTCCTGCAAGGCCGCCTGATCGACCGGATCGGCGTCAAGCGCGTGTTCTTCTGCGCCGTCTTACTGTGGAGCCTGGCAACGGGTGCACACGGCCTGGCCACCTCCGCCGTCGGCTTCATGATCTGCCGTTTTATTCTCGGGCTGACCGAAGCCGCCAACTACCCGGCCTGCGTGAAAACCACGCGCCTGTGGTTCCCGGCCAGCGAGCGCGCTGTGGCCAGCGGTATCTTCAACGCCGGGACCAACGTGGGCGCCATGTTCACGCCCATGATGCTGCCATTGGTATTGCACGTATGGGGTTGGCAGGCCGCGTTCTTGTGCATGTCAGCATTGGGCGGTCTCTGGCTGGTCTTCTGGGGACTGAAATACTACAACCCGGAACAACATCCGACTGTGACCAAAGAGGAATTGGAGTACATCCAGAGCGAGCAGGAGCCAGAACAAAAGCCGGTGTCCTTCGCCACCATTCTGAAAATGCGCGGCACGTGGGCCTTTGCGCTGTCCTACTCGATGACGGCTCCCGTGTTTTGGTTCTACCTGTATTGGCTGCCGCCTTATCTGAACCAGCAATACAACCTGGGCATTAGCGTGACGCAAATGGGCATCCCGCTGATCATCATTTACCTCACCGCCGACTTCGGCAGCGTGGGCGGCGGGATCTTGTCTTCGGTGCTGATCAGCCGTGGCATGGCGGCAGTCAAGGCGCGCCTGGTGTCGATGCTGTTGTGCGCGATCTGCATCATCGGCGTGGTGATGGCTGCTGGCTCCAGCCAACTGTGGGTCGCCGTGGGCGCCATCGCTTTGGCCCTTGGAGCGCATCAGGCCTGGACAGCCAACGTGTGGAGCATGGTGATGGACTACACGCCTAAACACATGATGGGTACGGTGTTTGGTTTTGGCGGCATGTGCGCGGCCATCGGCGGGATGTTCATGACTCAGTTCGTGGGTTATGTGCTGACAGTCACCAACAACAATTACACCTTGCTGTTCACCATGATTCCGGCGATGTACTTCATTGCGCTGACATGGATGTACTTCATGGCACCGAGAAAAATCCCGCAGGTATAAAAAACGCGACATGAAAAAAGGGCCTCAATACTGGCCCTTTTTTGTGCCCGCCAAAGGCTGTGCCTTAAGTTGCCGAACGCCTGCGCTGTTGCCAAGCCGCCGCCAGCCCGCTGATACAGATAATCGCGATCCCGATTCGCGTCGTCGGGTCGGGCGTGTGGTGGAACAGCAGCCAGCCCAGAATCCCGGAGAAGATAATCTGGCAGTAGCTGAAAGGTGCCAGCAAGGCGGGCGCTGCCAAGCGAAAAGACTGGGTCAGCAGCAGGTGGGCGGTCATGCCCAAGGTGCCAAGCGCAAGCATTTCCAAGCCATGCACCAGGGTCGGTGTCTGCCAGAAGAAGGGCACCAGCGCACTCATTACCAACGCATTGAACAGGCCCGCAAAAAAGTTACTGGTGGTCGGCGTGTCGTACAGACTGAGTTTGCGCGTCAGGATTTGGTAGCAACTGAAGCACAGCGCTGCCGCCATCGGCAACAACACGGCCGGAGTAAACAACTCGCCCCCCGGGTGGATGATCACCACCACGCCGATAAACCCGCAAATCACGGCGAGCCACTGCCCGCGCGAGACCTTTTCACCCAGCAGCGGCCCGGACAAGGCTGCGACCAGCAAGGGCGCCAGAAAGTTAACCGCCGTGTTTTCAGCCAGCGGAATAAACAACAGGCCAAAGGTAAAAAACAGGCCAGAGCCCAACAGAAAAATCGCCCGAAAGACTTGGAGCAAAGGGCGTTTGCTGCGTAAGACTCTAAGCCCGGATTGCGGCAGAAAAATCCCGGCCATCAGCAACGTGTGAACCAGGTAACGCGCCCAGACCACCATCACTACCGGGTACAAACCGCTGAGGTACTTGGACAACGCATCGTGGCTGGAGAACAACGCCGTGGCTGTCACTATCAGCAAAATGCCCTTGAGGGGCTGGTTAACTCCCGAGAGTGGCGTAGGCAATGTCATCGAACACCTCTTGTGCAGCAATGAACTGATAGTGAGCTAAACCTGCACTACAGCTGGCGCAAAAGCGCTCGGGTTTTATCAATAGCCAATTGTGCCCGCTGTTCGGCGCTGACGCCCTGAGCCTGTAACTGCACGCAGGGCACCTCCAGGCTAAGCGGTATATCGGCGGGCATACATTTCAGCAGTCCGAGCAAGTCACAGTCGCCGTCTCCGGGAAACCGCCGTTCATTGCGCGCCTGACGCAGTATTTCCTGCATGTCATCAGGCCTTGGCCCGGCGACATCACACAACTGCATATACCGCAGCCGCGATGGGGCGACGCGCGCGAGGTCGTCGAGACGCGACCCCGAACGATTGAAATGGAACGCATCCACCAGCACGCAGCCATTTTCACGCCCGGCGCGCTCGACAATGCGCAGCGCCTGCGACAGATCCCGTGCATCGGTCCAGGGCATGAATTCGAGGTGCGGATGAATGCCGTACGCCAGGCTCAAATCGCACAGCGCAGCAAAGTTATCGGCCTGGCGCTGCTCATCCGGATCGTTACCTGCGACCAGCAATTCGGTTGCGCCACATTCAGCCCCCAAGGCCAGGATGGTTTCGAAGTCTGCCACGCGGGTTTGCGGCTTAAGACGAAGAATTTCGATATCGAGCACTTTGATGCCAGTGTCACGCAGGCGCTTTTGCGTTTGCCTGCGCAAATCAGCATCACTGACCAGCGCAAAGTGATGCTCTTCAGGCGTGGCTGGCTCCAAGCGCAAGCCAACATGGCTGTAGCCGGTACGTGCTGCTATTTCGACCATTTCAACGGGCGAGACTTCCAGCACAGTCAAGGCAGCCAGAGATAAGGGACGTGAACTCACAATGCAGAGATCCTGTTATAAGTGTTGTGGAATCGCAGAATTCACACAATTTAGAATCGAGTTCCATATTCTTGCAAGACAATTTAACTAACTGGTTAAAAATCTTCGTCACACCGCAAATAACTCGGACGCCTGACACGCCACTGACAACTCATCCGCATAGTGCAGCAACTGCGATGCCAGTTGATGCAAGCGCTCTTGCGGCAGACGCGCACTGGGACCCGCCACACTCAGCACACCGATCACGTGCTGATCCAGCGGGCTGCGCACCACTGCCGCGATGGCCGAAGTGCCGACCGCCGAGCTTTCTTGCACACAGGCATAGCCGCGCTCACGGGCGATGTGCAGCAGTTCCAGCAGTTGTGCATTGGATTGAGGGGCATTCGGGCCTACGTCATCGGGGGCTTCAATGCCTTGACGCTCGACCTGCGCCAGCGCAAGGGCATCGCTCATGCTCGCCAGCCAGGCATGCCCGGAAGCGGTGTAGTACAGCGGTGCATCGCGGCCCATGTCGGGGTCATAACGCAGGCCCGAACGGGCGCCCTGAGACTTGGCGATCCAGGTCAGCCGCTCCCCATCGACGACCCCAAGACGCACCAGTTCGCCGGTCTCCTGAGCAAGCCGGTCGAGGATCGGTTGCACGATGTCAGCCCCACTGCTGGCCAAGTATTGAAAGCCCATGGCGACCAGTTTGGTCGACAGGTGATAGCGACTGTTTTCGGCGTTTTGCCGCACATAGCCAAGGCGAACCAATTCGGTGAGCAAGCGGTGCGTCGCACTTTTAGGGATGCTCAACTGCTCGGCCAACGCCTGCATCGGCACGCCACGGGGCTCACGGGTAAGGCTTTCGAGCACATTGAAGACTCGTTCGATCTGACTGCCTGCCATACAGGGCCCTCACAAAATGTGAGTAATTCTAAAAGGTAAACCTCAAAACGCAAAATCTGGAACTCAAAAGCAAGGTAAGGGTTGTCGTTTAAACACTAAGACTTTATATTTTGGAATCCAATTCCAAAATAACAACTTTACTTGCGGAGCCTCAAAAATGACTGCTGCCTCTCACCCCGGCACTCTCGATTGTGATGTGCTGATCGTCGGTTCGGGAGCCGCAGGGCTGGCCGCCGCCGTGACTGCCGCCTGGCATGGGCAAAAGGTCATCGTGGTCGAAAAAGACCCGGTATTCGGTGGCGCCACCGCCTGGTCCGGCGGCTGGGCGTGGGTGCCCTGCAACCCGCTGGCCAAACGTGCCGCAATTGTTGAAGACGTGGAACTGCCGCGCACCTACCTCAAGCATGAGTTGGGCGAACGCTACGAGCCGGCGATGATTGATGCTTTTCTTGAGGCCGGGCCGCGCATGGTGGCGTTCTTCGAACAGCACACCCGCTTGCAGTTTGCCGATGGCAACGCGATTGCCGACATCCACGGCGATACGCCAGGAGCCGGAACCGGGGGACGCTCAGTGATCGCTGCACCGTACAACGGACGCGAGGCGGGCAAGCTGCTCAAGCGTCTGCGCAAAACGATGCGCGAAACCTCCTTTATGGGCATGCCCATCATGGCCGGCCCTGACCTGGCAGCCTTTCTCAATCTCACCCGCTCGCTGCCTGCGGCCTGGCACGTGACCAAACGTTTCACTCGCCACCTCATGGACCTCGCCTTGCACGGCCGAGCTCTGCAATTGGTAAACGGCGTTGCATTGGTCGCGCGACTGGCCAAGTCCGCAGAGGACTTGGGCGTGCTGCTCTGGGAATCGGCGCCGGTGACGGCGTTAACCCAGGATGCAACGGGCGTCACCGGGGCCGTGGTCAAGACTGCGCGGGGCGATATACAGATCCGCGCGCGCAAGGCCGTGGTGCTGGCAGCCGGCGGCTTTGCCAATGACATTGAACGGCGCAAGGCGCTGTTTCCGCGCACTCCGACCGGGCATGAGCATCTGGCCCTGCCACCACTGGGTGCCAGCGGTGATGGTCTAAGACTGGGAGAAAGTGCGGGTGGCTGGGTCAACAGCGACATGCAGTCGCCCGTTGCCTGGGCTCCGGTGTCTCGCGTCCCGCACAGCGACGGCAGTATCGGGCATTTCCCGCACATCATTGAGCGTGGCAAACCGGGGATCATTGGCGTATTGAGCAATGGTCAGCGCTTCGTCAATGAAGCCAATGGCTATTACGACTACGTCACCGCGATGGTTGAAAAAGCGCCTGCCAATGAACCGGTGGCGTCATGGCTGATCTGCAGTCACGCCTTCCAGCGCCGATACGGGCTGGGAATGTCACGGCCGTTTCCAATGCCTGTGAGCCCGTTCATCCGGTCAGGTTATCTGAAAAGTGCAGACACCCTCGAAGGGCTGGCGCATGCCTGCGGTATTGATGCCGTTGCCTTGCGAAGGACCGTCGACGATTACAATCACCATGCTCAAACAGGCCAAGACCCGCAATTCGGGCGCGGCTCCACCCCATACAACCGCAAGCAAGGCGACCCGTTGCATCAGCCCAACCCTTGCGTGGCGCCCATCACCAAAGGCCCGTTTTACGCAGTCAAGGTCGAACCTGGCTGTTTCGGCACCTTTGCCGGGCTCAAAACCAACGAGCATGCACAAGTGCTGAACACGGCCGGTCAAGCGATCAAGGGGTTGTATGCCGCTGGAACCGACATGGCCAGCATCATGGGCGGGTACTACCCCGCAGGCGGAATAAATCTGGGGCCGGCCCTGACCTTTGGCTACATCGCCGGGCGGCACATTGCAGGCGCCACGCAGTACGAGTGAGCCGGCCAAAACGCCTGTGGGAGCTGGTCAGCCAGACTCCCACAGGTGCAGCATTAGAAATCGAAGAACACGGTTTCGTTGCCACCTTGTATGTAAATATCAAACCGGTAGGCCGGTTTGCCATTCACTTCGCAGCGCTGGGCGATCAGGGTTTCACGGCGTTGTGGTTGCTCGATCAGGTTGAGCACCGGGCATTTGGCGTTGGCTTCAGGCTCGTCGCTGAAATACAGACGCGTTTGCAGGTGAATGTTAATGCCGCGGGCAAACAGCGACACGTTGATGTGCGGCGCCATTGGCACGCCGGCAGCATTTTTCACCACGCCAGGTTTGATGGTGTTGAGTGTCCACTCGCCCGCATCAAACGTCGTGGCCGTACGGCCAAAGCTGTTGAACGCTTTCTCGCTATCAAAGTCTTCGTCGTAGACGCCTTCATGGTTGGCTTGCCACAACTCCAGGAAGGAGTCGCGCACCAAATGGCCATTGCCGTCATAGACATTGCCGAGCAACAGAATGTGCTCGCCCTCGGCGCCAGGCTTGGCCATCTCGCTCCAGATTTCTTCTGGGCGCGCCGGGTTACCGGCGGCGGCCAGCGCCAGCCCGATATGCACGTAAGGACCGGCCGTTTGCGATGGGGTTTCCGGTAGCAGTTCGATAGGCATGACGAGGCTCCTCAGCAGTTTTCGAAGTGAGTCTTGCGCTGACCGCGCAGCACGATGTCAAAGCGATACGCCAGGCAATCCATCGGATTGGCAGCGCCCATGTCCAACCGCGCAATCAGGCTTTGCACGGCCTCAGGACTGGCAATCGACTTGACGATCGGGCACATCGCAATCAACGGATCGCCTTCGAAATACAACTGAGTGATCAGGCGCGTGGCAATCGAAGGCCCACTGATAGACACGTGAATATGCGCCGGGCGCCAGTCATTGGGGCCGTTTCGCCACGGGTAAGGGCCCGGTTTGACTGTACGGAAGCTGTAATAGCCCTGGCTGTCGGTGAGCGTGCGGCCCACCCCACCAAAGTTGGGGTCCAGCGGCGCCAGGTAGCGGTCATTCTTGTGGCGATAACGGCCACCGGCGTTGGCTTGCCAGATCTCGACCAAGGTGTGCGGGATCGGTTTGCCGTACTGATCGCACACGCACCCCGACAGCAAAATACGCTCGCCCACCGGCAAGCCACCGTTGTTGAAGTTCAGCAACAGGTCGTTGTCGAACTTGCCGAATCTGAGGTGAGAAAAATCAGGGCCGCTGGTTTCGCTGACCGATTGCGGGATGCTCACCAGCGCTTGGCGCGGGGAACGGGCAATCGAGGTTTTGTAGTCAGGGGTCAGGGCTTTAGGGTGCCAGTTGCGATCACGGATGATAAAGCGCCGGCTGTCTGCATCAGACATGTCGATCTCCTGTTGTTTTTATAAAGGCTAGGCGCCAGTTTCAAACAGCAGAAGGACAAGCACTACTGAAAAGGACGACCTAAAACATAACCAAAAGGTTATGGATAGACCCCTTCGCCATAGGCTTGCCCCAACTCACGCAACACTTCAACGCAGCCTTGGGCTGCCACTGACATCGGCACGTGGGCGTTGCTGCAAATACCAATCGAGCCGCCTGGTTCGCGCTGGCCGAGGTCGATCTCTTGCAGCTCGCCGCTGGCCAGATCAAGGCGCACCGCATCCAGAGGTGCGATCCAGACGGCATTGTTGCGTAGCACATAGCGCCGACTCACCGTCACCGACAGGGTTTCCAGACGTTGGCGCGACTGACTGATGCCACACTGCACAAATAAACTGTCGGCAAAGGTGCGGATGGTGGTGTTGGCCAGCGGCAGCACCAGCGGATAGCGTTCCAGCTGGCTGCGATCGAGTGGGCCTTGCAGCAACGGATGATCCGGACGCACGACCAGCGTCATCGATTCGCTGTACATATGTTCAAAATTCATACCCTGAATTTCCGGGCTGTCAGTCATGCGTCCCACCACCAGATCGACGTCACCTACACGCAACTGCGACAACAAATACGCACTCGGCCCCGTGACGATGCTCACCACCAACGCCGAATGCCGCGCGTGCAGGCGGCTCACCAGCTCAGGCACCAGCAGACTTTCTACGGTGGACAATACCCCCAGCCGGACCGTGCCGCCTGAATACTCGCCACCGCGCAACGCATTGACCCCTTCGCGCAACGCCTGCACCGAAGGCGTTGCATAACGCAGGAAAGCCACTCCGGCCTCGGTCAGGCTGACCCCGCTTTTACTGCGCACAAACAGACTGACCGTCAATAACGCTTCAAGCTCTTTCAGGGTTTTTGACATAGCCGGCTGGCTGACCGCCAACACATCCGCCGCCCGCGCCAAACTGCCCTGGCGCGCCATTTCCAAAAAGCACACCAAGTGGCGATATTTGATGCGGGTATCGATATTCACAGGGGGTAACAGCTCCAAGGCAAATAAGGGAGTCATGCATCGTCGACGCAGACGTTTTGTAGGTAACACTCGTGCCGCTGGGTGAGCAGCAGCTTCTTGCCCGGGACAACGAGCGGTTGAGCGCGTATTCAACCACTTCATCATTTTTAATGGCACACAGTAAAACACCAATGGCCAAGTTTTCGTGGGGCTTGAGAGGGTCACGGTCATTGTCTCAACAGCGTTGAGCGTTTTGGATCATGACGATAGGCTGCGAAAAAGTGCTGCAGGCGCCACGTGTTATGCGCGCAAAAACCTCTGACTCCAGGCGACTTTCCGTGTAGGTAAGCAACGGGCTCACGCACGGCCCCCTCCCCCCAACCTGAACTCTTTGTGCCTACGGGACGCCGATGCAGCGTGCAGGCCGCCTCTGTGAACCCGCCCTGCTAACTGCCACACTGTCTCGCGATTCAATAAGCGTCTGACAGCCGGGCTGGCGCAGCGCCTGCTCAGCAGCAACACTTATAAACAAGACTTATAAGAGGATTCTTCCATGCTGTGGAAAAAAGGCCGACGTAGCGACAACGTGGAAGACGTACGCGATCAAAGCGGTGGCGGTGGAATGCGCTTTGGCGGCGGCAAAGGCTTAAGTCTTATGGCTGTGGTGGTGATTGTGGGCTTTGGTCTGTTGACCGGGCAGGAGCCGATGCAAATCCTCGAGCAACTCGGGAGCCAGCTCACGGATCAACCGGCGCAGCAGACCACTCAGCGAACCGGGCATGCGCCTCCAGCGGCCGACCAGCAAGCGGAATTTGTGCGCGCGATTTTGGGCGATACCGAAGACACATGGCGTCAGATCTTTCAGCAGTCCGGCCGCACCTATAAAGACCCTACGCTGGTGTTGTTTCGCGGCCAGGTCAATTCAGCCTGCGGCACGGCCACGTCCGCCAGCGGACCGTTCTATTGCCCCGCGGACCAAAGGGTTTACCTGGATATGTCGTTTTTCCAGGAAATGGCACAACGTTTCAGAGCCTCGGGTGAGTTCGCCCAAGCCTATGTGATCGCCCATGAAGTGGGGCATCACGTGCAGACGCTGTTGGGCCTTTCGTCAAAAATGCAGATGGCACGCCAACAAGGCAGGCGCATGGAGGGCGATGGCGGACTGCTGGTACGCCAAGAGTTGCAAGCTGACTGTTACGCCGGAGTGTGGGCGAACAATGCACAAAAACGCTTGAACTGGCTGGAACCCGGTGACATTGAATCCGCTCTCAATGCGGCTAACGCCATTGGTGATGACCGCTTGCAGCGGCAAAGCCAGGGTCGAGTCGTGCCGGACTCGTTTACCCATGGCACATCTGAACAACGTGTGCGCTGGTTCAAGACCGGGTTTGAAAGAGGCAACATCAACCAATGCGACACGTTTTCGGCAACGAGGCTCTAATGGCGAAACGCGTGATTGCAGTGTTGGGATTATTAGCGGCCTGCACCGCGCTACAGGCAGCAGAACACGGGATGAAAGAACTGAGCCCCGAGCATCTGAAGATCGGCCCCGGCGAATTAAGCGTTGGGTTGAGCCAAGACTGGAATCATCCACAACCCAACGTGCAGCGGGCGCTCATTGTCATTCACGGGCGCTTGCGCAATGCCCAGACCTATTTGCACAGCGCCGAGCAAGCCGCGACTCAGGCTGGGCAGTTATCCACAACGCTGATCATCGCGCCGCAGTTTCTGAATGAGAGCGATGACCGCCGCCATGCACTGTCTGACACTGTGCTGCGCTGGCACGCCAATGACTGGATGGCAGGCGAGCCCGCCGTGGGCCCGACGCCGGTGAGCTCATATGCCGCGCTGGATCAGATTCTTGAGCGTCTGGGCGAGCGCAAACGTTTCCCTGACTTGCGCGAAGTGGTGATTGCCGGGCATTCCGGCGGAGCCCAAGTGGTGCAGCGCTACGCCTTGACCACTGAGGCAGACAAAACCCTGGAGGGCGAAGGTATCAACGTGCGCTACGTGATTGCCAACCCCTCGTCCTATGCTTATTTCGATACGCAACGCCCGGTTGCAGGTTTTGACCCGGCGACGTGTCCTGGCTTCAACACCTGGAAATACGGGCTTAAGGACTTGCCTGCCTACGCGAAAGGGCAAAAGCCCGCCTCACTTGAGCAGGCCTACACGCGCCGTGACATTACCTATTTACTCGGTGCCCAAGACACTGATCCCAACCAACCGGCATTGGACAAAAGCTGCGAAGCCGAAGCTCAAGGCGCGTACCGCTTGATACGCGGGCATCACTACTTTGACTACTTGAGCCAACGTCACCTGCAAGGGCTTAACCAGCGCTTGGTTGAAGTGCCTGGGGTTGGGCACAACGGCGATCAGATGTTCACTTCGCCAGAGGGGCAGCAGGCGTTGTTCGGTAAGTGATCGCTCCTGCAGTTGGCTCAGTGTCAGCTCACCATCTGGTGCAGTTCGCGGCAATCTTTGGCGTGCCAGTCGGTCAATTCTGGCCACGGGTTATCCGGGACGTTGACCAGCACAGTTTTGCTGCCCGCTGCCCGGCCACATTCCAGGTCAAAGCAGTAATCACCCACCATCACCATGTTCGCCGGGGCCACATTCCAGGCCTGTGCCAGTTGCAACAGGCCGTCCGGGTCTGGTTTGTGCGCGGCATTGTCACGGCCCAAGACGTCCTGCGGGGCAAAGCATTCATCCAATCCGATGGCCTTGAGCGTGATATAGGCCAACTCCCGGGCATTACGGGTCAATACGCCCAAGCGATAACCACGGGCAGCCAGGTCACGTACCAACTCGACAGCACCGGGCGCCGGCGTTGAAGCCATCGCCAACTCACGCTCGTGCTCCAGTAACCAGGCATGCTTGGCAGCCGCCTCATCAGCGGGCAAACCGTTAAGGTGGGTCAGAATGTCGTCTTCAGCCGGAATATGCAGCGCTTGGCGAATCAGGGCAAAGTCATGCACGGCGATGGTCAGGGTGCCATCCATGTCGAATACCCAATGAGTGATGTCCTTGAGTGTCATGCCCAGTCCTTGCGATGGCGGATCAAACCTTCCTGAGTCACCGAAGCGACCAGTTTGCCGGCGCGATTGAAGACACTGCCACGGGAGAACCCGCGAGAGTTGCCGGCCCATGGACTGTCCATGGCGTAAAGCAACCAGTCGTCGGTGCGCAGATCACCGTGGAACCACAGCGCGTGATCCAGGCTGGCGACCTGCATATCCTTTTGCCACACACCTTTGCCATGGGGCAGCAGGGAGGTGGTCAACAAGCCAAAGTCCGAGGCGTAGGCCAGCAGGTATTTGTGCAGGGCCAGGTTGTCGGGCAAGGTGCCATCGGCGCGGAACCACACGTACTTGATCGGATCGCTGACAGCAGGGTTGAACGGATCTTCACCCACCACAGGACGCACTTCGATGGGTTTGGCGCACAGCAGTTTTTCGCGCATCGACTCAGGAATAAGGTGCGCACTCTGGCGAATCATATCCAGTTCGGAGGGCAGGTTTTCCGGCCCCACCACATCAGGCATCGCCGTTTGATGCTCAAAGCCGACCTCGTCATATTGAAACGAGGCGCTGCTGGTGAAAATCGGCTGGCCCTTCTGGATCGCGGTCACCCGGCGCGTGCTGAAACTACCGCCGTCACGCACCCGATCAACCTGGTACACCACCGGCAGGCTGGCATCGCCCGGACGCAAAAAATAGCCGTGCATCGAGTGCACATGGCGAGCATCTTCAACGGTCTGGCTCATGGCCGACAATGATTGCCCAAGCACTTGACCGCCGAACAACTGGCGAAAGCCCAAATCCTGACTGTTGCCACGAAAGAGGTTCTCTTCAATTGATTCCAGGGTCAGCAAATTGACCAGATCATCCAACACTTGGCTCATTCAGACTCTCCTCACACAGAGCAATACCGTCGTAATCTTTGCTACGTCGGCCAACAAAATTTTGGCATCGCCCCAAACAAGTGTTCGTAAGCGGCCTCTTTAACCGTGCAACGTTTCCAGCCACTGTGCCCGCGAAATGCGGTACAGCACATGCGGCCTTAGTGGATGGCCTTCAACCAGCCCGGGATGTTCAAAATCGCCTTCCAGGTCTCGATGCATGCCGATCGCTTGCATGACCTTTTGCGAAGGCAGATTCGACTGGCTGGTAAACGACACCACCTGGTCCTGCGCCAAGCGATCGAACGCACAGCGCAGCGCCGCCCAGGCCGCTTCACTGGCGTATCCAAGCCCCCAATGTTCTGGGGCCAGTCGCCAGCCTATTTCAACCGCCGGGGTGAATGCAGCGGCAAAACTGACATTCATCAGCCCGGTAAAGCCAATAAAAGCGCCAGTGTCCTTACGTTCCAGCGCCCACATCCCGTAGCCGTATTCTGCAAAATGGCCACGAACCCGGCCAATCAATGCAGCGCTTTCAAGACGGCTCAAGAGCGCAGGAAAATAACGCATCACCTGCGGGTCGGCGCACATGGCCGCGAACGCTGGAAAATCGGTGTCGCGCCAAGGACGCATGCGTAACCGGGGGCTTTCCAGCTCTTGAATCTGATCCATCAGGCCTCTCCATCGGTGATCGGACTTTTTGGCATGTCGAGCAGTGTACAGCGCTGTTAATATCCAGCGCTCGCTCCTACGTTAAATCCCTATGCCAGTACCGCTGATTTACCACGAAGACTACAGCCCGGAGTTCCCGCCGGAGCATCGCTTCCCGATGGACAAGTTTCGCCTGTTGCGCGATCACCTGGTCGAGACCGGGCTGACCCGTGACGCCGACTTGTTGCGCCCGCAACTGTGCCCTGTGGATATCCTTGCGCTGGCCCATGATCGTGCCTATATCGAGCGCTACATGGCAGGCGAACTGGCCCGTGAAGATCAACGTCGTTTGGGCCTGCCCTGGAGCGAAGCCCTTGCGCGACGGACCATTCGCGCAGTGGGCGGCTCATTGCTCGCTGCCGAGCAGGCGCTGAAACATGGGCTGGCCTGCCACTTGGCCGGTGGCACCCATCACGCGCACTACGACCACCCGGCCGGCTTTTGCATCTTCAACGATCTGGCCGTGATCAGCCGCTACTTGCTGGAAACTGGCCAGGTGAACCGCGTGCTGATTTTCGACTGCGATGTGCATCAAGGTGATGGCACCGCGCGGATTCTTGAGCATACGCCGGACGCGATTACCGTCTCCCTGCACTGCGAAAAGAATTTTCCGGCGCGCAAAGCGCAAAGCGACTGGGACATAGGCCTGCCCATGGGCATGGGAGATGCCGAGTATTTGCAGGTCGTCGACGAGGCACTGAATTATCTGTTGCCGCTGTATCAACCGGACCTAGTGCTATACGACGCCGGGGTCGATGTGCATAAAGACGACGCACTCGGCTATTTAAAGCTGACCGACGCGGGTGTCGCCGCGCGGGACGAAAACGTGATGCGGCATTGTCTGGGTCGCGATATACCGGTAGTCGGGGTAATTGGCGGCGGCTACAGCAAAGACCGCAAGGCTTTGGCACGTCGGCATGGGATCTTGCACCACAGCGCGCAAAAGGTCTGGGTGTCATCAGGTTGTCACTGAAGCGTGAGCTTTTTACCCACAATGCCTGTGGAACTGCCTGTGGATAACCTGAGCGAAAGCCCCTGTAAGCCACAGAGCACAAGGCCTGCAAGAAGCTGTACGTTTTTCGTACAACACAAATTTCCGTGGGAGCTGCCGAGCGTTCACTCAGGTAGAATGCGCGACTTATTTCGCCGATTTGCAGCCTAGCCATGACTCAACCCACGCCCCCTTCCCCTCACGTCGCCATAATGGGCGGTGGCCCCGCCGGTTTGATGGCCGCCGAAGTGCTGAGCCAGGCGGGTGTACAGGTTGATCTGTATGACGGCATGCCGTCGGTGGGGCGCAAGTTTTTGCTGGCCGGCGTCGGCGGCATGAACATCACCCACTCCGAGGCATACCCGGCATTTTTGTCACGCTACGCCGAACGTTCGCCGAACATGGCACCGCTGCTGCGGGCTTTTGATGCCGACGCTTTGTGCCAGTGGATTCATGAGCTGGGTATCGAAACCTTTGTCGGCAGTTCTGGCCGGGTGTTCCCCAGCGACATGAAAGCCGCCCCTTTGCTACGCGCCTGGCTTAAGCGTTTGCGCGAATCGGGTGTCGTTATCCACACCCGCCATCGCTGGTTGGGTTGGAACGCGCAGGGTCAGTTGCGCATCGACAGCCCCGAAGGCGAAAAGCAGCTCAAGCCACAGGCGGTGTTGTTGGCGTTGGGCGGCGGCAGTTGGGCGCGCTTGGGGTCTGATGGCGCGTGGATGCCATGGCTGGCAGAGCGCGGGGTCGAACTGGCGCCGTTGCAACCGAGCAATTGCGGGTTTGATGTCGCGGGCTGGAGCGAGGTGCTGCGCAGCAAATTCGCGGGAGCACCGCTCAAGAACATCGCCATCGCGCTTGAGCACAGCACGCCACGCTTGGGCGAGTGTGTGATCACCGCCAGCGGCATCGAAGGCAGCTTGATATATGCCTGGTCTGCAGCGATTCGCGAAACGATCAACCAACACGGCGCAGCCACGATTCTGATCGATCTGTTACCGAACAAGGCTGTGGATAAAGTCGCCGCGGCGTTGGCCAAGCCGCGCGGTTCACGCTCCATGAGCAAACATTTGCACAGCCAACTGGGTCTGGACGGGGTGAAAGCGGCGTTGTTGCGCGAACTGGCCATGGCAGACGACTTCAACGATCCGGCGCGACTGGCCAAAGCGATTAAAGCGTTGCCCCTGACACTGACCCGAGCGCGTCCCCTGGACGAAGCCATCAGCAGCGCGGGCGGCGTACGGTTTGAGGCGATGGATGAAAACCTGATGCTCAAAGCGTTACCGGGTGTGTTCTGCGCGGGCGAGATGCTGGATTGGGAAGCCCCCACCGGCGGCTATTTACTCACCGGCTGTTTTGCCAGCGGGCGCGCGGCGGGGCTGGGGGTTTTGAGTTGGCTTAGCGCACAACGCAGACCCCATTGTGGGTGCGGGCTTGCCCGCTCCCACTTTTGAAGGATTCGCGTTAAGGCTTGCGCTTGCGCGGTCCGGTGTTGAAGACCGGTACTTTGCGCACCGGTTTGACCGATGGCTCTGCCGGGGCCGCTTCGCCGCTGTCCACCCACTTGCCGAGGTTGCGCTTGCCGCCACCGCCTGAAGTTTTAGGCTTTTTTGGTTTCTTCGGCTTTTTGATCACCTGACCCGATGCGTCGGTCTCCGGCACGCGGTGCTCGGGTTCGAAGTCTTGCTCTTCGTGGCGCGGCAAGGTCTGACGCGTGAGCATCTCAATCGCCGACAGCATGTTCACTTCATCGGCACAGACCAGCGAAATGGCTTCGCCTTTCTGACCTGCACGACCGGTACGGCCAATGCGGTGAATGTAGTCTTCCGCCACGATTGGCAAATCGAAGTTGACCACCAGCGGCAGGTCTTCAATGTCCAGCCCGCGCGCCGCGACGTCGGTGGCGACCAGAATCTGCACCTCGCTGGCCTTGAAACGATCCAGTGCACGTTGGCGCGTAGCTTGCGGCTTGTCGCCATGAATGCCGTCAGCGTTGATGCCCAGAGCTTGCAGCTTGCCGACTAACTCATCCACACCGTTACGGGTTTTGGCGAATACCAGGACCTGCTTCCAGTGCTGGGTGCGCAACAAGTGCAGAAACAGCTCTGGCTTGCGCTTTTTGTCGACCGGGATGACCCATTGCTTGACGCTACTGGCCGCCACGTTGCGCGGGCTGACTTCTATGCTCAGCGGGTTATCGAGCATCTGCTCGGCCAACAGGCGGATCGCGTCAGAGAACGTGGCCGAAAACAGCAGGGTCTGGCGTTTTTTCGGCAATGCACGATAAATATCGCGCAGCTCTTCGGAAAAACCGAGGTCGAGCATGCGGTCAGCTTCATCCAGAATCAGGGTTTGCAGTTGGTTGAACTTGATTGCCTTCTGGCGATACAGATCAAGCAAGCGGCCTGGCGTGGCGACCAGCACATCAACACCTTTGCGCATTTTCATCATTTGCGGGTTGATGCTGACGCCGCCGTATACCGCATAAGTGCTCAACGGCAGGTGCTCGGCGTACTGGCGGATGCTCTCGTGGACCTGTTCGGCCAACTCGCGGGTCGGCACCAGAACCAGAGCACGCACCGAGTTGCTGGCAACTGTCGGGCCTTCCATGGTCAGCGATTGCAGCAACGGCAGGGCAAAGCCGCCGGTTTTGCCGGTGCCGGTCTGGGCCGCCGCCATCAGGTCGCGGCCAGCCAGCACTGCGGGAATCGCTTGGGCCTGAACCGGGGTTGGGGTCTTGTAGCCGAGCGTCTCAAGGGCGCGCAGCAAGGGTTCGATCAGGCCAAGTGTGGCGAATGTCATGGGAATACCGTCGAAAAAGGTCAGCACGGGTGTGCATACGTTGCAATGGCGCGCAGTTTACCCTAATTCAATCGATTTTCTGCTTGCGCCACTGCGGCAACCCGATCAACACCACGGCGCTGATGATGACAGCCATTGCCGCGCACTCTTCAACGCCAATGGTCTCGCCCGCAAAAGCGATGCCCAACATCACGGCCACGGCCGGATTGACGTAGGCATAGCTGGTGGCCGCGGCTGGACGTACGTTTTTGAGCAGGTACATATAGGCGCTGAAAGCGATGATCGAGCCGAAGAACACCAGATAAAGCAGCGCCCCCCAGCCGGCAGCGGTGGGCATGTGGGTCATGCGCTCGCCACTTATAAAGCTGCCCAGCAGCAGCATCACGCCAGCACAGAGCATTTCAGCAGCGCTGGCCATTGGCCCGGCGGGCAACGGTAAGTGGCGGCTCCACACCGAACCAAAGGCCCAGGCCGCAGCGGCAAACAGAATCATCGCAGCGCCCAGCGGGCTGGCTTGCAGGTTTGAACCAAGGTTGAGCATGCCAATGCCGATCAGGCCGAGGACAATTCCGGCCCATTCCAGTCGGGTATTGCGCGCGCCCCAGAAGTAGCCAAACAACAAGGTAAACAACGGCACAGTGGCAACGGCCAGCGCAGCCACGCCCGACGCCACACCCGAGTGCTCGGCCAGGGTCACGCCGCCATTACCGCAGGCCAGCAACAGAAAACCGATCATGGCTGCCGAACGCCACTGCACCGGCGTCGGTGCAGGTGCCCCACGCCAGCGCATAAAGCCGTACATCAAAATACCTGCCACGAGAAACCGCACCCCGGCCATCATCAGCGGCGGCCACGATTCAATGCCAATGCGGATCACCAGATAGGTCGAGCCCCAAATCACATACAACGCAAAAAAAGCACCGATCAGTTGCAACGGGAAACGACGTGCGGCAGACATGGAGGCAGCTCGGAAGGCAAAGGCAGGGGACTGGAGATACTAGACAAAAGGTAGCGAAATAATAAGTAACAGAATGCACCAAAAGTGACCGTACACTTTGGGTACGCGGCTGAAGTTCAAAAGCCTCTCACCCTGGCCCTCTCCTTCTGGGAGAGCGTTGTGGGTGAGGGTAAACGTTTAAAAACCGCGATAGCGCTTCAGATGGTCGTTGATTTTGGCCGCAGGGACTTTTTGCAAGCTGCATAGCAGGTCGTGATTGAGCTCTTTCAAACCGTGTTTTTGTCGCAGTTGCAGGGCCAGATAGGCCGTCAGGTTGGCCGCCATTTCAGCATCGGCCATGGCCCGGTGAGCCTGACCTGTATGGGGCAAATCGGCAAAGGTGGTGAGGGTGCCGAGTTTATGGTTCGGCGCAGCGGGCATCAGACGTCGCGCCAGCAACAACGAGCAGGCAAAGTTCTGCAAACGGGTGCGTTTGATGCGGCCCATCTCGTAATCCCAGAACTTTTGGTCAAAGGATGCGTTATGCGCCACCAGCGGGGTGATGCCCACGAATTCGTTGACCTCGTTCATCACCTGCTCCGCAGGCGGCGCGGAGCGCAGCATGGCGTTGCTGATGCCGGTCAGTTGTTCAATAAACCCCGGCACCCGCACGCCTGCGTTCATAAGGCTTTGATAACGCTCGACGATGCGCCCCTGCTCAAGGATCACCACCGCAATTTCTGTGGCTCGGCAGCTGCTGCTCGGCGAGAGTCCGGTGGTTTCAAAGTCAATTACCGCGATGCGTTCCAAACCTGATCAATCCTGTAAAAAGTAGGGGTTACTTCAGCAACAAACTGCCTTCGATTGGCACGTAGCGAGTGGCTGCGCGAATCAATGAGTTGGCCGTCAGGCCGGGCACACCGTAGGCCACGGTTTCAACCCCGTGCTTGTTGGCAATGCGTTCAAGCAGCAGGTCAAAGTCACCGTCACCTGAGGCCAACACCACTTCGTCCACGTTGGCGGCCGAATCCATGATGTCGATGGTGATGCCCACGTCCCAGTCGCCTTTGGCGGAGCCATCGCTGCGCTGGATATAGGGTTTGAGTTTTACAGTAAAACCGAGGTTGCGCAGGATCTGCTGAAACTGCTGCTGTTTGCTATCGCCCCGATCAATCGCATAGGCGTAGGCCTCGACAATTTCCCCGCGCTGACTGATGTCAGCCCACAAAGCGGCGTAATTGAAATGGCAGCCATAGGCCTGGCGAACCGTGTAATAGAGGTTCTGCACATCCGCGAAGACCGCAATTTTTTTCACCGGCAAACCTCAAGATGCCCAGGCAAGCGGGCACGTAGCTGAAAAACAAGGCCGCAGTATGCCAGTCTGCCGAGGATTTGCGCGGATAAACCGCCCAGCGTGCCATCACACGCCAGGCGATGAGGGATTAGACGAAGGAGTCGTCGTCAGAGAAGAAGCTGTTGTCGTCGTCATAGCCGACGTCTTCAATGCCAGACCGGTCGTTGCTGGCAAATTGCTGGTTGTCATTGCCCCAGCCATTGTTACTGGTGGGCGTCGGCTCTTCGATGATTTCCTCAACCACTTGTGGCTGTTGATGATGGCTAAACAGGCTGCTGATGCCTTGTGCCAGCATCACGCCACCGGCCACACCGGCTGCCGTTTTTAAGGCGCCGCCGAGAAAGCCGCTGCCCGCCGCCGCAGGAGCCGCCGCTTGTGGCGCTGCGTACGCTGGCGCTGGCGCGGGTGCGGATGGACCATCGCGCCAGCCGCCCGAGCTTGGCGCAGTGTTGAATGGTTGTGCAGGGGCCGGGGCAGGCGCGCGGTTGCCGCCACCGAACATGCTCGACAAGAAGCTGCCACCGGTCGCAGCAGGTGCCGGCGCGGCTGCAGCGCGGGCTTGTTCCAGCTCGGCTTGCAGCTGTTTATTCTGCTGGTCAAGCTGCTTGATGGCCGCTTCTTGCACCAGAATCGCCTGGGTCATGAAGTAAGGCGCCGAAGGCTGGCGCGCAATGTGTTCGTTGATCAGCGTCTGTGCTTGAGCGTCTCGCGGGGCCGCCTCTCTCTGCGCCTGCTGCAACCGGGTAAATAGCCCATCAATCAGGGTTTGCTCTTCGCTGTTCATGACGACCTCGTTCGATTCTCGAAAAATCTGCTGACTGCGCAATACAGTACGCACTCAAACGTTATGGGGACGTTACGAGAAGTTTCAACAGACCTTACCGATCGTTTACATTTGCTAAGCATCGCCTGTCATCGGTTAAAGTGGCGCACCGCATTTTGACTGCTGATACCCCACAATGAATCCGCTCACCATTCTTCGTGACTCCTTGTATTTTTTCCGGCTCAACCTGGGCCAGATCATGACCCTGTGCTTGCCGCTGGTGATTCTTGAAGCCGTGTTGCAGCACGTCGTCGACAACGCCGCAGGGCCCGATGCCCCACAGGGTTACGGCCTGATGGTCGGTTTACTGGTGTATCCGTTGTACACCGGGGCGTTGATTTTTTTTCTTGATGCCCGCAGCCGTGGCGAAAGCCCGGCCAACCGAGAAGTACTCGCGCGAGCACTCAACCTGTGGCCCAAGTTCGCCTTGCTCGCGGCCATCAGCACGTTATTGATTGTGCTGGGACTTTCGATGTTCATTGCTCCGGGTATTTATCTGACGGTAGTGCTCGCATTTTCTGAGTACAACCTGGTCCTGCGCGGCCAACCGCCGCTCATGGCGATCAAGTCGAGTATGACGATGAGCCGAGGCCACTTCTGGCGTATTTTTGTCTGCATCCTGGCCGTCTTGGGACCTTTGATGGCACTCAAGGAGTTGAGCTTTTCGCTGTTCCCCAAAGACGAGAGCGCGCTGATGTCTATCGCACTCGAGAGCGCGAACGGTTTTCTGCAATTGTTCCTCTCGGTCGTCCTGTTCCGACTATTTATGTTAATTAACGAGAAGTCCGACTCATAACTGGCACAACTTCATGCGCGCAGAGCCTTGGGGTGCCGTGCTGCCGTCAGGTATGCTCGGCAACTCCCTAGCCCCCTCATAAGCTGAGCCCATGCCACGTATTCTGCGCCCCACTGTATTAGGTTTGCTGCTGATCGCGGCGGTTGTGGCGGGCCTGATCTACAGCATTACCTGGCGCCCGCAGCCCAAAGAGACATTGGCCGTCATCTGCCCTGTCGCGGCTCCCACCCTGGTGGCCGGGCAAGCGATCAAAATAATGACCTGGAACGTGCAATACCTGGCCGGTAAGCGCTATGTGTTCTGGTACAACCTGATTGATGGCAGCGGCCCGGATGACCGTCCAACCCGTGAAGACATGGCATTTAGCCTGGACGAAGTGGCGCGGGTGATTCGCGATGAGCAGCCGGATTTGTTGTTGCTGCAAGACCTCGATGAAGAAGCCAAGTCCAGTGACTATCAAAACCAGCTCGTATTATTGCAAGAGCGCCTGGTCGACCTTTATCCGTGCAGCACCCAGGCCTTCACTTGGAAAGCGGACTTCGTCCCCAACCGCCATATATTTGGCAGCGTGGGACGCAAGATCGTCACTCTCAGCCGTTTTCAGATCGAGCATGCCGAGCGCCTGCAACTGCCAGTGGCCGAAAGCAACCTGATCAGCCGTCAGTTCCAGCCCAAGCCTGCGATGCTGGTCAGCTACTTGCCACTCAATGATGGTGGGCAACTGGTCGCCATCAACACCCAGCTCGATGCGCCGACGCTCAACAACAGCAACCTGCGCCGGCAAATGCAGGCGACTGCCGCCGTGGTCGACAAATATGAGAGCCAAGGGACGCCGTGGGTCATTGGTGGCAATTTTAACCTGCTGCCGATTGGCCAGTTTTTGCGCTTACCGGCAGAACTGCGTTTGGGTTACTCAGCAGACAGTGAGCTGCATCTGTTATGGGAAAAATACCCGATGCTCCCCAGCAACCCGGAAGCGACCGGCATCGACCGCGAACGGTGGCTGACCCATGTCCCGAACAATCCAGACGCCGAGGGGCCTGATCGAACCCTCGACTACCTGTTCTACAGCCCTAAACTGCAACGCGTTAAAGGCTATGTTCGCCAGCAAGACACACAGGCCATTTCAGACCACCTACCCGTCGTCGGGCGGTTCTTGTTACCGGCGGATTGAGCACCTCTTTGTTGAAGGCTTCTCGCAACGGCTACAGGGTTTCGTGCCAGCCCCAATGCCTTACGTCTTGCGCGGTTTGATCCGCGCCGTGGCTTCAGCCACCAGCGGGTCGTCGGGCCAATAGTGTTTGGGGTAACGCCCTTTCAAGTCTTTCTTCACTTCGGCATAGGTGCTGCGCCAAAAGTTGGCCAGGTCTTGCGTCACTTGCACGGGGCGGCGGGCGGGCGACAGCAGGTGCAGTTTGACCACTTGCCGCCCACCCGCAATACACGGGGTATCGGCCAGCCCGAACAGTTCTTGCAGACGCACCGCGAGGATCGGCGGCTGTTCGCTGTAGTCCAGCCGCACCGAGGAGCCCGACGGCACTTTGATGTGCTGCGGCGCCAGTTCATCTAGGCGTTGGGGCAAGGGCCATTTCAGCAAGTTATGCACAATGCTCGACAAGTCGAGGTTTGCAAAATGGCTGAGCCGCGACACACGGCTCAGGTACGGACCCAGCCAGTCTTCCAACCCTGCCAGCAATGCCGCATCGCTGACGTCTGGCCACTCGCTAGCGTCTTGAGTCTTCAGGTCTAGCTGACGCAACAACGCCACCCGTGCCTGCCACTGACGCAGCTCGGGGGTCCAGGGTAATAACTCAAGCCCCTTGCGCCGCACCAGATTGACCAAGGCCTGCGTGCGCGCCGCTTCGTCCAGACCGGTCAGTGGCTCGCGGCTAAGCACCAGCTCGCCGACTTTGCGTTGACGTTCGGCGCGCAGCACGCCTTCGCGCTCGTCCCAATCAAGCTGGTCGACGATGCTGACTTGCTCACTGAGCACATCATCCAGCAAGGCGGGGTCAAAATCGGCTGCCAAGTAGATGCGCTCTTCACGCTGGCCTTGCCGGCTGCCCAAATCCGCAATGACCAGCCACGGCTGCTTCATCAACCCATCAACGTCGCTGAACAGTGCCGCCCGACCATTGGCAAGCCGGTACTCGGCGCCACCCGGCTTACGTTGCTGGGCGATGCGGTCGGGATAGGCCAGCGCCAGCAACGCGCCCAGCCAGCGGGGATGATCAGGGTCGGCCACCGCTCGTGTCGGCTTGCCGCGCAAGTAACCCCGGTATTGCCGGGCCAGTTGTTTGGCGCGTTGTACCCCGCCCTGCCCGCCTCGAGCCGCTCGGCTTTGCCCCGTGAGCAAGGTCAGGCGGCTGTGCACATCAGCCCCGGCCCCGCGCAGAATATCGCGCTCGCCCAGCAGCGCAGCCACGTCACAGGCCATGTCAGCCAGCCCCAGATCCTGGCCGCGCAGCAGCAAATGGGCGATGCGCGGGTGTGCCGGCAATTGCGCCATGGCTTCGCCGTGGGGTGTGAGCTTCCAGTCCTGGCCGGTCTGTGCACGCAAGGCACCCAGGCGTTCCAATAACTGCTGGGCCTGTGCATAACTGGCAGCAGGCGGTACATCCAGCCAGATCAGTTGCGCAGGAGTCACGCCCCAGCGGGCCAGTTGCAGGGCCAGCCCGGCCAGATCGGCCTGGAGGATTTCAGCACTCCCATACGCAGCCAACTGGGTGTGCTGATCTTCGGACCACAACCGATAACACACACCCGGCTCCAGTCGCCCGGCCCGGCCAGCCCGCTGGGTGGCGCTGGCGCGGGAGATGCGCTGGGTATCGAGGCGGGTCATGCCGCTGCCGGGATCAAAACGCGGCACCCTTGCCAAACCGGCGTCGATCACCACGCGAACGCCGTCGATGGTCAGGCTGGTTTCCGCGATATTGGTGGCCAGCACCACTTTGCGTGTGCCGCTGGGCGCCGGTTCGATGGCGGCGCGCTGCGCGGCCAGATCCAACTCACCATGCAACGGGCAAAGCACAATGTCACTGCGTTGGCCCAGCGCGTCGGCCAACTGTTGATTGACCCGGCGGATCTCGGCCTGGCCGGGCAAAAACACCAGCAGGCTGCCTGTTTCATCGCTGATGGCATCCAGCACGGTCTGCACCACACGCGGCTCGATAAACTCGCCCGGCACAAAAGGCCGCCCCCAGCGCATCGCCACCGGGTACATGCGCCCTTCACTGCGCAACACCGGGGCATCGTCAAGCAGGCTGGCCAACCGCTCGCCTTCGAGGGTCGCCGACATCAACAGAATTTTCAGCGGCTGCTCATCACGAAACAGCTCACGGCCATTGAGGCTCAGGGCCAACGCCAGATCGGCATCCAGACTACGCTCGTGGAACTCATCGAAAATCAGCAACCCGACGCCTTCCAGCGCCGGGTCTTCCTGCAGGCGGCGGGTCAGAATGCCTTCGGTAACCACTTCGATACGGGTATTGGGCCCGACCTTGCTGTCGAGCCGAATTCGATAACCGACTGTTTCGCCGACTTTTTCACCCATTTCGCTGGCCAAACGCTCGGCGGCGGCCCGCGCTGCCAGGCGCCGCGGCTCCAGCATCACGATGCGCTGACCGGCCAGCCACGGCTCATTTAAAAGCGCCAGCGGCACACGGGTGGTTTTACCGGCGCCGGGCGGTGCTTCGAGCACCGCTTCGTGGCGCTCACGCAAGGCTTGACGCAGTGCAGGTAAAACTTCATCAATCGGCAAAGAAATCATGGTGGCTCCAGAACAGAGCGGCGAGTATAACGGCGAACGGTTATGCATTAAGCGTGGTCTTAATTCTTCAGTGTGTTAGAGGTTTTCCTATGCGTACATTTTCCCGCGTCATTGGCGGTGTCGTGGTTGCGACGCTACTCACTCAAATGACTGCCTGCGGCAGTATTTTCTTCCCGGATCGACGTGGCCAGATCGACGGCAAGATCGATCCCGTGGTTGTCGTACTGGATGCGGTCGGCCTGCTGTTTTACGTGATTCCAGGCTTGATTGCGTTTGGGGTCGACTTTGCGACGGGGGCGATTTATCTGCCGCCAGGCAAAACCGCACAAATCGCACCCGAAAAACTGCGTGAAGCCATTGGCGCTGATGGCAAGGTGGACAACAGTAAGCTCCAGGCGATCCTAGAAAGTGAGCTGGGCCGCAGCTTCCCGCTGGACGACCCGCGCCTGATCCAGCACAAGGGCAGCACCCAGCAACTGGCGATGTATGGCTTGAAACCCGCAGCCTGATAAGGAAAGTCCATGACCAGCAGCACGGAACACGCTCGTCTATTACGCCTGGCCACCCGCGCATCGGTAGCGGTAGCCAGTATGTTGATCATCACCAAGGCCATCGCCTGGTGGCTCAGTGGCTCGATCAGCATGCTCGCCGGGCTGACGGACTCGCTGCTCGATGGCGTGACATCGTTTCTCAACTTGCTGGCGGTGCATTACGCGCTACGCCCGGCTGATGACGATCACCGTTATGGGCACGGCAAGGCCGAGTCTTTGGCGGGCATGGCGCAAGCCCTGTTTATCGGTGTGAGTGCCGTGCTGATTGCCTTTCAGGCCTTCGAACGGCTGAAAAATCCCGAACCGGTCGGTGCGCCGTGGATCGGGATTGGCGTGATCATCTTTTCGCTGGTCATGACCGTGCTGCTGCTGACCCTGCAATACCGGGTCATCAAGGCCACGGGCTCGAATGCGGTGCGCGCAGACTCGCTGCACTATCGCTCTGACTTAATGCTCAACGGCAGCATATTGGTAGCGCTGGTGTTGGCCAGCGTGGGCTTCCCGCAACTGGATGCGTGGTTTGGTCTGGGGATTGCCGTGTACATCCTGTGGAGCGCAATCCAGATCGCACGCGAGAGTTTCGCCGTACTGATGGACGAAGAGTTACCCAGCGATGTCAGCGAGAACATGCTGGCGTTGGCCTGTGGCGTACCGGAGGTGCTGGGCGCACATGACCTTCGCACCCGCATTTCGGGAAACGTCTGGTTTGTACAACTGCACCTTGAGTTACCGGGACACCTCAGCTTGTCCGAGGCCCACACCATCAGCGATCGCGCTGCCGAAGCCATTGAGAAAGCCTACCCGAAGGCCGAGGTGCTGGTGCATGCCGACCCGCAAGAGGTCGTCAAACCCAAGACCGTCGCGTAGTCGCTGCCCAAGGCTGAGAAGGGTTGCGCAGCAACCCGTAATCTCAAAGCCCCACAGTACCCACGCGGCCTCTAGTAATTGACCTGGTAACCACGACTGCTCAAGCAGTTACCTTGTGCTTGCCGGTAGGTCTGTACCACTGCCGGTGAAGGCGCGTAGGTGACTTTGGCCGGGTCAAAACCACTCTGGTCAACGGCCCAGCGGTAGCAGTCATAGCGGTCCTGATCAATCTGGGCCGGGGTTTGACCGTTGGCAGGATAAGCCACGACGTCATAACCATTGCTCACAGGCTGCGACGCTGGCTGCAGGATCGTGGTCGGAGGCTGCACCACGATGTAGTCCTGAGTAGCCGGTTGGTAGGCGTAGTACGCGCCAGCCGCCAGGAACAACAAGGTACTGCCAACCCACACTTCTCGTGCAAAATCAGGCAAATAGCCTACGCGAATACCATAAGGCGGCTGGACCACGACGTACTTCGGACCTTGTGGGCGATACCAGTAGCCGCCCGAAAAGAAGTAGTTCTGGCCGCGATAGGGCACTTGCCAGTGCTGGCCCTGGAATCGGTCCACGGTATAGCCTGGCCGGTATTGCGGGCCGGGGCCCCAGCCATTGCCATGCCCGTCAGGACGGCCGGCCCAGCGCGCATCATTGGGGTGAGCGTTGCCGCCGCCGGAGTTGAAGCCGGGCCTTGGGTTTGAACCCCCGCCTTGCTGCCAGTTTGGATTGCCACCCCGGTCAGGGACCTGGGTTTGTTGAACGGCATTGGGCCGCGGCTGAATCTGCAGGTTATTGCCCGGATGAGTCGGACTGGCTTGCGGTGGCCTGACATCGAAATGTTGCTCATTACCAGGCTGAGCCGGGCGACCCGGCTGGCCATTGATTTCTTGATGGGGTCGACCTTGCCACTGACTATTCTGGGGCTGGCCATGGCCTTCGTTGGGCTGGCCGCGTTCAACTCGCGGCTGATTGCCCTGCCCGCCTTCCTGTCGACCCTGGCTGTGTTCCTGACGCGGCTGATTATTACCGCCTTGTCCTTGCCCTCCGTGCTGCCCACCATTGGGGCGAGCTTCTTGAGGGCCTCCGTCCCCTCGCTCATCAGCCAACACCTGGCCGCTGACACTCACGCAGAGCAAGCCAACTGTCGCCAAACGCCAGATGTGCGATTTCATGATGTTCCTCACTAAGGGATAGGGCGTAAATATAAGACTGGAAAACCGGGAACCGGTTCGACGCAAGGCTATCAGTTACTCAATTTATTTTTAGGCAATAAAAAAGGGCGACCCGTCGGTCGCCCTTTGAATTTTTCCGTCCTGGCTCAACACTTGTGATGTTGGCTCACCTCGCGCCGTCTTCTGGACAGTGCGTAGCCCGGGGGCCGGGGCAACCCTGTTGGGTTGGCGGCCGCGGCAGGCCTGATTCGGCGGGCCGCAGTGGACTCTATGTCCGGGCAGTGATTCTGGTGTTAAGAATAGGCCTGTGCGGACGACACAGGATTGCTAAGATTGCTGAATAAAATATGACTTGCGCAATTTTTGACTTCAGATGGATACTTTCACGCAATAGTTATGACAAAGGGTGTCTTCGTGAGCAAACTCGACCGGTATGACCTGAGCATTTTGGCGGAATTACAACGTGATGCGCGCATTTCCAATCAGGAATTGGCCGAACGTATTGGGCTGTCGCCTTCGCCGTGCTCGAGACGGGTCAAACAACTCGAAGATGACGGCTACATTTCGCGCCAGGTCGCCTTGCTGGATCGAAAGCTGTTGGGCTTGAGCCTCACAGCCTACGTACTAATCGGAATGGACCGACATACGCCTGAGCGTTTCGAGAACTTTGAAGCCGCGATCCGCAGCCTGCCACAGGTGCTGGAATGCAGTTTGGTGACAGGGATGGACGCCGACTACCAATTGAAAGTCGTCGTGCCCGACATGGACCACTATCAAAAACTGCTGCTGGGCCATCTGACCCGTATCGACGGTGTGACCAGCGTGCGCTCAAGCTTTGTGCTGAACCAGGTGCTTAACAGCACCGAGTTGCCGTTGACGCATTTGCGCACGTAAGTCACCCCCTTTAGCCGCTGCCCCAGCCTCAATCAATAAAATCGAAGATCCTGCGGCCCTTTTCGCAGCCTGGTGCAGCACCTACAGGTTTGCAGTTGCTCACATTACCTAGATCAATTTTCACGGGGACGTCCTGACGTATACTTCAACGGTTTTTGCCCCCTGGCCGCTGGAGAACACCGATGGATCCTGCCGTACTCGAAGAATGGATGATGACGATTCTAGTCAGTGTCTTGATCTTGTTCATGGGCTTTATCGTCTGGGATCTCGCGAAGAAGTCCAAGGCCGGGCGCTTCGGCTCGATGATTCTGTTTTTTGTGCTGGGGCTCGGTGTCGCCGCGTTCATCATCAAAAGTGTGGTCATCGGTTTGATCGAGTCAGGCGCGCTATAGCCGCGCCGGCACTTCTTTGTATTGCCCCTGATCCAGCCCTTCAATTGTCCAGTCGCCAATGCGCACCCGCACCAGACGCAGAGTGGGCAGGCCGACGGCCGCCGTCATGCGCCGCACCTGACGATTGCGTCCCTCGCGAATCACCAGCTCCAACCATGAAGTGGGTACGCTTTTGCGAAACCGTACCGGTGGGTTGCGTGGCCACAACTGCGGCTCTTCAAGCGCTCTCGCTTGAGCAGGAAGGGTCTTGCCGTCATTCAATTGCACGCCATCACGCAACTGCTGCAACTGCTCGGGCGTCGGTTCGCCTTCCACTTGCACCCAATAGGTTTTGGGCAATTTGTGTTTAGGATCGGCAATCCGCGCCTGTAACTGGCCGTCATTGGTCAGCAGCAACAAGCCTTCACTGTCGCGGTCCAGACGCCCGGCCGGGTAAATGCCGGGAATGGGGATAAAGTCCTTGAGCGTCGCCCGGCCGCCTTCGTCACTGAACTGGGTCAGCACATCGAACGGTTTATTGAACAGGTACAACTTGGGATCAGACGGCGGGGCCTTCGCCACCCGGCGATTGGCAGCACCAGGGCTGGTACTTTTAGGCGCCGGACGGCGTGGGGCGGGACGAGCAGGACGGGACATGACAAAAAGGACATCTAGCGATCAGGGCTGGTAATGCTAGGGTCTGTTCCCGTTTCATTGCAAGCCGCGTCGCTGGGCGGCGTTACTCGCGCCTTGCCCTGCACCACGTAGGCTTTCGTCGCGGCTGCAATGAAACGGGAACAGACCCTAGTGCCCTGCTCGCTAAATGACCACTTGAATCAACGGAATGGCGGCTCGTCGAAGCTGCGCAGTTTGCGTGAGTGCAGCGAAGTGAGCTGGCTGCGCATCAAGTCCACGGCAGCAATACCGATTTTCAGGTGCTGGCTCACGGCCCGCTCATAGAACGCGTTGGCCGAACCCGGCAGCTTGATTTCGCTGTGCAGTGGCTTGTCCGAGACGCACAGCAAGGTGCCGTACGGAACGCGTAAACGATACCCTTGTGCCGCGATGGTGCCGCTTTCCATGTCCACGGCCACCGCGCGCGACAGGTTGATCAGCGGACGTTCTTGCGCCCAGCGCAGTTCCCAGTTGCGGTCGTCGTAGGTCAGGACGGTACCGGTACGCAGGCGCTTTTTCAGTTCGTCGCCACGCTCGCCAGTGACCTGAGCCGCGGCCTCCTGCAACGCCATTTGCACTTCAGCCAAGGCCGGAATCGGAATATTGGGCGGCACAACCCGGTCGAGGATCCCGTCGCGGCGCATGTAAGCGTGTGCCAACACGTAATCGCCAATGGTCTGCGATTGGCGCAAGCCGCCGCAGTGACCAATCATCAACCAGCAATGCGGGCGCAGCACCGCCAGGTGATCAGTGATGTTTTTGGCGTTGGACGGGCCTACGCCGATGTTGACCAGCGTGATGCCATGGCCGTCGTTGGCCACCAAGTGATACGCAGGCATTTGGTAGCGGTGCCACACCACGCCTGAGGCAATCGCCTGGGCTTCGCCGTAGTCCATGGACTTTTCGATGATCACGTTGCCGGGCATCACCATGCGGACAAAGCGCGGGTTGTCACGCAGTTGCTCAAGGCCGTGCAGGATGAACTGGTCGACGTAACGGTGGTAGTTGGTCAGCAGAATCCACGGCTGTACGTGGCGCCAGTCGCTGCCGGTGTAGTGCACCAGACGACGCAGCGAGAAGTCGACGCGGGCGGCGTCAAACAGCGCGAGAGGCAGCGGATCGGTGTTTTCCCAATCGTACAGACCATCCGCAATGCCATCAGTGGCAGCTGACAGATCGGTGCTTGGGAACACGCGAGCCAGGGCGGCAGCGGTCACGCCGGAACCGGCGAGTTCATCGCCCTGCTCGACCACATACGGATACGGGATGTCTTGCTGGCTAACCCCGACTTCGACCACCACCGTGAAGTCACGCATCAACGGCACTAACTGTTCCAGCAAGTAGTTACGGAACGAAGCCGGATGAGTGACGGTGACGCTGTAGGTGCCTGGCAGTTGCACCTTGGCATACGCACGCGTTGTGGTGGGGACTTCGCCGTTAATGCGGTAGGTCAGGCGCAATTCCGGGTAGCGAAACAGTGCACGTTCTTCTGAAGTGGGCTCGACCCGGTCCTTGAGGTAGCGCTTGAGTGCCTGGCTTAACGCCGTGGTTGCGCGTTCATGCAGGGCGGCGAGGCGATCGACAGCCTCGGCAGCGGTTGAAACGACAATAAAAGCTTCGGTCACGATAAGCATCCTGTCTTCTGAACTGGCAGGCCTTTATCTTGCCTGCATCATTGAGCAATGCATACCGGGCACACCACAAAACTCTGTCGGCACGAGCCCACTCCCACAGTATGTGGATGGCTGGGGTTAGAGGATGTGCGGGGTTGATCGCTCAACGATGGCAGCCACATTCAAGCCACGCGGCAAGTTGCCGTAAGCCCGCCCGCTGCCGTGTAGCCGACTGACAATAAAGGCATCGCTCACATCGCTGTTACCCGCCTCCAAGAGCAGTTTGGCCTGTAGGCCCAAGGCAATGTCTTCGGTCAGTTGCCGGGCGCGGTATTGGATGTCGTCGGTGTCCTGGAAGGCCTTTTTCAACTGCTCGATATGCTGTGCCAATCGCGCATCGCCATGCCCATCGCCCAACTCGCAAAACAAGGCGTCAAGCACGCCGGGTTCTTTGGACAGGGCGCGCAATACGTCAAGGCACTGCACATTACCCGAACCCTCCCACGTCGAATTGACCGGCGCCTCGCGATAAAGGCGCGGCAGGATGCTGTCTTCAACATACCCCGCACCGCCCATGCATTCGGCCGCCTCGTTGATCATCGCCGGGGCCCGTTTGCAGATCCAGTACTTGCCCACCGCAGTGACCAGACGTGAGAACTTGGCTTCTTGCGGGTCATCCAGATGGTCCAGCGCACGGCCCATGCGCAGGCTCAATGCCAGCGCCGCTTCGCTTTCCAGCGCCAGATCAGCCAGTACGTTTTGCATCAGGGGGTGTTCGGCCAGTACCCGACCGCCTACCAAACGATGGGCGCAATGATGGCTGGCCTGGGTCAACGCCTGACGCATCAACGCACTGGAGCCGACCATGCAATCGAAACGGGTCATGGCGACCATTTCGATAATCGTCGGCACACCGCGCCCTTCTTCGCCAATCATCCAGGCCAATGCCCCACGAAACTCAACTTCACTGGAGGCGTTTGAGCTGTTGCCCAGCTTGTTCTTAAGACGCTGAATGTAGAACTCATTGCGACTGCCGTCCGGGCGATGACGTGGCAACAGGAAACAGGTCAGGCCTTTGTCGGTTTGCGCCAGGGTCAGGAAGCCGTCGCACATGGGGGCCGAGCAAAACCATTTATGCCCCAACAGTTCGTAGGCCTGCCCTGGGCCGCCAGTGCCCACCGGGTAAGCACGCGTGGTATTGGCGCGCACGTCAGTACCGCCCTGTTTTTCGGTCATGGCCATACCCAGGGTCACGCCGGCCTTTTGGCTGATGTCGACGTTACGCGGATCGTATTCAGTGGCCAGAACTTTGGGCAGCCAAATCTCGGCAATATCCGGCTGCAGACGCAGCGCCGGAACGCTGGCGAAGGTCATGGTCAACGGGCAACCGCTGCCCGCCTCGGCCTGGCTGTGCAGATAGGTCATGGACGCTCGGGCGACATGCGCGCCCGGCTGCGGGTCGGTCCAGGGCAAGGACGGCAAGCCGTGCTCGATCGCCGTGCGCATCAGTTCGTGATAGGCCGGGTGAAACTGCACCAGATCTATCCGATGGCCAAAACGGTCATGACTGACAAACACCGGTTTGTTTTCATTGGCCAGAAAGCCCGCAGCCATCAAAGGGCCACCCGCCAGCGCACCGTACTGATCAATCCGCGATTGCGCCCAACCCGCGCCAAAGCGCTGACTCCAGTGCTGCAAAGGCAGGTCAATGCGGTACAGATTGACGCCGTCCAGAGATGGCGGCTGGTTGGTGACTGTGTGAGTTTCGGCGTACGGGTGCAGGTTCATTGCGCGGGCTCCAAGGATCAATCCACTGGACCCAGTGAAGCACGCACAGCCATCATCACAAGTGGCATAAACGCCTAAATCCCGGCGCTTGCGCCATCACTCGAGGGTCGACAGGCGCTGCGACAGCGCTCGCTGCAGGTCTTCAACCCGCAACGGCTTGATCAAATAGTCAGTAATCGCGTCAACCTGTTCACGCGCCGCCTGAGCCTCGGCCTGGGATTCAAACAGCACCAGCACTGGCAACTGCGTGCACGCGGCCAGGGTCAACAATTGATTGCCCATCGAGGCACCCGTGACCAGCATCAACGGGCAGCCGAGCAACACCGCATCCACCCGTTCTCGACGCAAAACGTCAATGGCCGCCTGGCCGTTGTCGACACTGAGTACGCGATAACCCAGTTGGAGCAACATGGCGCGCAAAGGTGCCGCACTGCTGTCTTCAACGAGCAACACCGTCAGCTCCCCCGGGCTTTTTTGCGGGTGCAACGCAGGTGCCGAAACCGGCTGGGCCAGCGATTCAAGCTCTAGCGACATCTGGAACTGTGAGCCTCGGCCCGGCTGCGAATGGTGGGTCAAACGCCCACCCAGCAGATCAACCAAACGCCGACAAATGGCCAGACCGATGCCCAACCCGCCATAGCTTCGGGTCATGGAACCATCCACCTGGAAGAAGTTTTGATACAGCTCGGCTTCCTCCTGATGGACAAAACCAATGCCGCTGTCGATTACATCAAAGGCCAATGCCCAACGCCACTGGTCGGTCGCCTGGCCGGTGACGCGCAGAATCACCCCACCTTCATGGGTAAACTTGATGGCGTTGTCCAACAGACACGCAAGGCACTGGCGAATTTTCTCGGCATCCCCCACCCATTGATCGGGCATGCCCTGCGCCACCTCATAGGAAAACGACAACCCTTTGTCCCGTGCCTTCGGGCCGAATTGGTTGTCCAGATCCGTAAGCAGTTCATTCAGGCTAAAAGGCCGGGGATTGACCTTAAGCCGACCGGCCTGCAACTCGGTCAGGGCCAGAATGCCGTTGACCATGCCCATCATTTCTTGGGCAGAGCCTTCGGCAGTCCGGGTATAGAGCTCAAGCTCCGGGTTCATGTCCAGGGTTTTGATCAGCTCCAGTGAGCCAAGCACGCCGTTCATGGGCGTGCGCAATTCATGGGTGACCGTGGACAAAAACTCGTCTTTAAGTTGGTTGGTACGTGCCAGTTGCTGGTTCATCGCCGCCAGTTTTTGCCCGGTCTCTTGCAACGTGCGCGCCTGCAAGTCGCGCATGGCATTGATCCGGTCGGCAAGCGCCAGCGACAGCAGACCTACCTCGATCGCCGAGCCAATCTGGCTGGCATACATGGTCAGGAACACGTTTGGCAGGTAGCCCAATACCATCAGCGTATTGACCAGGCCTCCGAGTAGAAAGGCCGACCAAGCAATCACAAAGTAGCGCGCCACCCTTAAGCCACGAGCCCAGGCCACCACACCAGAAACAAAGATGGCAACAATAAACGCCAAGGCCAGAGCCGTCGCCAGGCGCAATGCCACGGCATAGCTGGTGACCAGCGACAGCACCATCACCAGTACACCAACGCCCATCAGAAACATCAATATGCGGTCGAGCCAGCGGCTGTGGGAGGCGGTGTGCAAAAAGGAGCGCGCAAACTGACAGCCGAAGAACGCGGCAGAGCCAATCAAGAACGGGGTAGCCGCGTTGGCCCACCACGGGTTGTTCGGCCAAAAGTACTGCACCGCTGCACCATTGACCGAGAGCTGGTAGAGGCCGAACGAACCGATATAGAAGATGTAATAGAGGTAGCTGGTGTCGCGCACGCTGATATAGATGAACAGGTTGTACACCAGCATCCCCAGCAACACCCCGTAAATCAACCCCAGGATATAGATCCGTAGCGGTTGCTCTTCCAGGTACGACTGCGCAGACCATAGGGTTAGCGGGGCCTGAATTGAGCCTTGGCTGGCCAGACGCAAGTACACAGTCCGGCTCTGCCCGGGGCTGAAGTTGAGTTCGAACAGGTAATTGTTTTCTTTGATTTGCCGACTGTCAAAGGGCAGCGCATCGCCCGTTCGTTCAGCCAGGTGGTAGTTGCCCGCGGCATCGGCCAGGTACAAATCAATATGATCGAGCGGCGGATAAGCCAGCTCCAGCAACCATGTGCGATGGGTTTCAGGATTTTTGGGCAGGTAACGTAAATCGACTTTCAGCCAAAACACCGAGTGCGAATAGCCCGCGTTGAGCGTGGCTTTATCGTGCGTTTTGAACAGGTCATCGTGTTTGGTGACATCGTTGAGCGTCGCCAAGCCTTCTGTATCTTCGAAGACCTGCATCACTCGGCCCAGGGGCAAGCTCTGAGTGGTTTCGTCGAACTCAACTGCGCTGGCCAGCATCGGTAGCCAGCCCAGTAACATAATCACCAAATAGCGCATACAGCCCCAGCGTGGCGCATCCGATAACGTGCATAATTCCCCATTACTTTCGAGGCCACGTTCACCGGCTTACCTGTTATTAATTGGGGACCAACTCTAGCATAGCCAATGATGGCAAATACACACCCCTTAAACGATCAAAGAGAAGGCTCTAGAACGGGCATCACAGAGCATCAGCGTAGGATTATCCGCTTTCTTTTGCAGGACAATTAAAGACTTATAGGCGACCTATCATTCAACGCGGAGCAAGCCGCCGCAAAAAAGCGTTTGGTGGTAAGCTCGCGCACCATGAATATCTACAGTTCTCGCCCCGTTGTCCTCTGTCTCTCCGGCCATGACCCCAGTGGGGGTGCCGGCTTGCAGGCAGATATCGAAGCCCTGCTGGCTCAAGGCTGCCACGCCGCTCCTGTGGTAACAGCCCTGACTGTGCAGAACACCGTGAATGTCAGCGATTTCCGCGTGCTGGATCGAGAGTGGGTGCTGGCGCAAGCCAATGCCGTGCTCAGCGACTCCACGGTTGCGGCCGTCAAGCTGGGCATGCTCGGCTCACTGGAAATGGTCGACACCGTGGTCGAACTGCTTCAAGCCCACCCGCATCTGCCAATGGTCTGCGACCCGGTGTTGCGCGCCGGCGGTGGCGGACGACTGGGCAAAGACGAAGTGGGCTATGCCATGCGCGAGCGCTTGCTGCCGCTGGCCGTCATTGCCACGCCTAACCTGCCTGAAGCCCGCATTCTGGCCGAACTGCCCGAGGGCAGCGCCGATGAGTGCGCCGAAAAACTCCTGCCTTGGTGCAAACATTTACTCATCACCGGCGGACACGGCGATGAACACGAAGTCCACAACCGCTTGTACAGCCGCGACGGCAGCCGTCACACCTTCACCTGCTATCGGTTGCCGGGCAGCTATCACGGCTCGGGCTGCACCTTGGCCAGTACATTGGCCGGGCGTTTGGCCATTGGCGAAAATCTGGTCAGCGCTGTTGAAACCGCACTCAATTACACGTGGCGCACCCTGCGTGATGCCGAGCAACTGGGCCAGGGCCAATATGTGCCTCGCCGTTTGCCGCTGGACTTCTGTTCGTAACGAATGAGGCTCGACCGATGAAGCTGCGTGGTCTTTACGCAATCACTGATAGCCAGCTGCTGGCCGGCAAATTTTTACAGTATGTCGAGGCAGCGCTGGATGGCGGGCTGACCCTTTTGCAGTACCGCGACAAGAGCAACGACGAAAACCGCCGCCTGCGCGAAGCCGAAACGTTGAAGCGGTTATGCGAGCGCTACAAGGCGCACCTGATCATCAACGATGACGCTGAGCTGGCAGCACGTCTGGGCGTAGGCGTTCATCTAGGCCAAACCGACGGCCCGCTGACGCCGGCGCGGGCACTGCTGGGTCGACAGGCCATTATTGGTTCAACCTGCCACGACCGGATCGACCTGGCCGAGCAGGCAGCCAAAGAAGGGGCAACGTATGTGGCCTTTGGCCGCTTTTTCACCTCCAGCACCAAACCCGGTGCTGTCCCGGCGTCCCTGGATGTCATTGAACAGGCGCGCTCGCGGCTTAACCTGCCCATTTGTGTGATTGGCGGCATTACCCTCGATAACGCGGCGCCGCTGGTCGAGCGCGGAGCCGATTTGCTGGCGGTGGTGCACGGCCTGTTTGGCGCTGACAGCACTCAGGAAGTGACTCGACGCACCCGCGCGTTCAACGCCCTGCTGTTTATTTAAATACCGAATTCTGATTCAGAGAGAGCCCATCATGTCTCGTTCCGAAACCCTGTTTGCCAACGCCCAAAAACACATCCCTGGCGGGGTTAACTCGCCTGTTCGTGCATTCAAGAGCGTGGGCGGCACGCCGTTGTTCTTCAAACATGCCGAAGGCGCCTATGTCACAGACGAAGACGATAAGCGGTATGTCGACTACGTCGGCTCCTGGGGCCCGATGATTCTGGGCCACAGCCACCCGCAGGTGCTGGACGCGGTGCGTGCGCAGCTGGAACACGGTTTGTCGTATGGCGCGCCGACCGCCATGGAAACCGAAATGGCCGACCTGGTGTGCTCGATTGTGCCGTCGATGGAAATGGTGCGCATGGTGAGTTCCGGCACTGAAGCCACCATGAGTGCCATTCGTCTGGCGCGAGGCTTCACCGGCCGCGACAACATTCTCAAGTTCGAAGGCTGCTACCACGGCCACTCTGACAGCCTGCTGGTCAAGGCCGGTTCCGGCGCACTGACCCAGGGCGTTCCAAGCTCCGGTGGTGTACCTGCCGATTTCGCCAAACACACCCTGACCACCACGTTCAACGACATCGACGCGGTTGAAAAACTGCTGGCCGAAGTGGGCGACACCGTGGCGTGCATCATCGTCGAGCCGGTCGCCGGCAACATGAACTGCGTGCCGCCGGCTCCGGGCTTTCTGCAAGGCCTGCGCAGCCTGTGCGACAGACATGGCGTGGTGCTGATTTTCGACGAAGTGATGACCGGTTTCCGTGTTGCCCTCGGCGGCGCTCAAGCCCACTACGGCGTCACCCCGGACCTGAGCACCTTCGGCAAAATCATCGGTGGCGGCATGCCTGTTGGCTGCTTTGGCGGCAAACGCGAAATCATGCAACACATCGCCCCGCTGGGCCCGGTCTATCAGGCGGGCACGTTGTCCGGCAACCCGCTGGCCATGGCCGCAGGCCTGACCACCTTGCGCCTCATCAGCCGTCCGGGCTTCCATGGCGAACTGACCGACTACACAACACGCCTGCTCGATGGCTTGCAACAGCGCGCGGACGCCGCCGGCATCCCGTTTGTCACCACTCAGGCGGGCGGCATGTTTGGCCTGTACTTCAGCGGCGCCGATGACATCGTGACATTCGACGACGTAATGGCCAGCGACGCCGATCTGTTCAAGCGCTTTTTCCACCTGATGCTGGAAGGCGGCGTGTACCTGGCACCGAGTGCTTTTGAAGCCGGTTTCACGTCCATTGCCCATGGCGAAGTCGAGTTGCAACTGACCCTGGATGCTGCCGAGCGCGCTTTCGCTGCGCTGAAGTAATCCCTAGAGCCGATAAGGGGTTAGCTCCCTTGTCGGCTTTTTTATGCCCGTTACAAGGTAATTTCTGACGCCACCCGTCGAGAATCGGCTTAAATCAATCGATATGGCGGTCACGCAGCAGAAAAACGAGTAAAGACTTTGTAAGGTTGCCTCCGCTTATTTCATAATGCGCGCCTACTCATCCCTTGGTCGGGTATGCCCGCCTTTCAGAGGTACGTCGATTCCCATGAACCGCACCGGCCGCGCCCTTGCACTGGGCTGCCTGTTGCTCCTACAACCGCTGCTTGCCCAGGCAGGCGGTAACTCGTTGTTGATCCCAGCGATGGGTCGCTGCACCCTCAATACTCAGCCAGAAGACCTTCAGGAGGCACTCGCTGCGTGCGTTGAAGCAGCTAAGGCCGGGGATGCAGAAGCTGAATACGAGTTAGGCCAGTTCTATTACGACGGTAAAAATGCCCCACAAGACCTCAATAAAGCCCTGAGCTACTTCGAGCAGGCGTCACTGCAAGGTCACGCCATGGCCCAGTTCCAGCTCGGCACCATGTTCTTCAAGGGCGAAGGGGTCCCGGCCAATAACATTCAGGCGTATATCGTGCTGAAAATGGCTGCGGTCAATGGCGCCGAAGACGCGCTCGACACCGCCGACCTGGTGGCCGAACAAATGCCTCGCGACCAACTCGAAACTGCAACCCAGATCCTGGGGCAGATTTTCCGCAAATACCTGCTAGAACTGCAGTCAGCCGATGGCCGCTCGCCGTTTTCGCCACTGCCTTGAATCCCCCGCCACTGCAATGCTGCTCACCTGAGCCAAAGCAGCCCCTGTTAGAGCGTGCTTGCTCGCGATCTTTTAAAAGCTCGCGAGCAGAATCGCTCCTACAGATGGCCGTGTGCCGCTCTTAAGTGAACAAAACGGCCTGCACCCAGGCATAAAGTGCGCTCGGGGTTTTACTTATCCGGCATCGGAAACGGAAACGGCATCACGTTGCTCACGCCACGCGCTTCGCTGATTTTTGGGGTGCCCAGGCGCTCAACCTCGTCGATACGCACAATCGAATGCATCGGCACAAAACTGCGCACTACACCTTCAAATTGGGCCTTGAGCTTTTCTTCGCTCGGATCGACGACCATTTGCGTGCGCTCACCGAAGACGAACTCCTCGACTTCCAGGAAGCCCCACAGATCACTTTGATAGATCTGCTTGGCGTACATTTCGAACACCTGGCCCTGATTGAGGAAAATCACCTTGTAGATTGGAGCTTCACGTTTGGTCATGGTGGGCGGGTGACATCTGAGGATATAAAAGAGGGCGCGAACTATAGCATAGCCACTGGACGCGTAGCGCTAGGAACCAACGGCCATGCCCCCTATAATGCGCGGTTCTTTGAACCACTTGATGAACACCCATGGCCAAGAAGCTTTACATCGAAACCCACGGTTGCCAGATGAATGAGTACGACAGCTCGCGCATGGTCGACCTGCTGGGTGAACATCAGGCCCTGGAAGTCACAGCGCGCGCCGAAGACGCTGATGTCATCCTGCTCAATACCTGCTCGATCCGTGAGCGCGCCCAAGACCGCGTGTACTCGCAACTGGGCCGCTGGCGTGAACTGAAACTGGCCAACCCCGAGATGGTAATTGCGGTGGGGGGCTGCGTGGCCAGCCAGGAGGGCGCCGCGATCCGCGACCGAGCGCCGTATGTTGATGTGGTATTCGGCCCGCAAACGTTGCACCGCCTGCCTGAGATGATCGACGCTGCACGCATCACCAAACTGCCACAGGTGGATGTGTCGTTCCCCGAAATCGAAAAATTCGACCACTTGCCCGAGCCTCGCATCGACGGCCCGAGTGCTTACGTGTCGGTAATGGAAGGGTGCAGCAAGTACTGTACGTTCTGCGTGGTGCCTTACACCCGCGGCGAAGAGGTCAGTCGCCCGTTCGACGACGTGTTGGCCGAGGTGATTCACCTGGCTGAAAACGGCGTGCGCGAAGTGACGCTGCTGGGGCAGAACGTTAACGGCTACCGCGGCTTGACCGAAGACGGTCGCCTGGCCGATCTCGCCGAATTGATTCGCGTGGTCGCCGCTATCGACGGGATCGAGCGCATCCGCTACACCACGTCGCACCCGCTGGAGTTCTCCGACAGCCTGATCCAGGCACACGCCGAAGTGCCTGAGCTGGTGAAGCACCTGCACTTGCCCGTGCAATCGGGTTCGGACCGTATTCTGTCAGCGATGAAGCGCAACCACACCGCACTGGAGTACAAGTCCAAGCTGCGCAAATTGCGCGCGGCGGTGCCGGGCATCTGCATCAGCTCTGACTTTATTGTCGGCTTCCCGGGCGAGACTGAAAAAGACTTCGAACAAACCATGAAACTGATCGAAGACGTCGGTTTCGACTTCTCGTACTCCTTTGTGTACAGCCAGCGCCCCGGCACGCCCGCAGCCGACCTGGCCGACGACACGCCGGAGGAGCGTAAAAAGGAGCGCCTGAACGCGCTGCAGCATCGCCTCAACCAGCAGGGCTTCGAAATCAGCCGACAAATGGTGGGCTCCACTCAGCGGATTCTGGTCACCGATTACTCGAAAAAAGACCCTGGCGAGTTGCAAGGCCGTACCGAGAACAACCGCATCGTCAACTTCCGCTGTGACAATCCGCAGTTGATCGGCCAGTTTGCCGACGTGCATATCGATGCGGCGCAACCGCACTCGTTGCGGGGGTCATTACTGAGTTGACGCCATCTGTAGTCGCTGCCTTAGGCTGCGATAAACGCCACAAGGTTTGCGTCCGCCGTGTGGACGTTCGCAGCCTGCGGCAGCAACTACAGGTTTTACGTCGCATCAGTAAGTCCTTTCGCGCATGACCTGCTAGCGTTATCCTTCAATTCATCTTAATTGCCTTAGGGCGGCTAAAAACGACCTTGAACGCACCCATCGAACCACATCGTTTTCTCCTCGAGCCTTTTGAGGCTCGCCGCTTCGCCAATCTGTGCGGACAATTCGACGAGCATTTGCGCCTGATCGAACAGCGTCTCACGATCGAAATCCGCAATCGCGGTAATCAATTCGAGCTGATCGGCGACCCAAAACTCACGTCCAGCGCAGAAAACCTGCTGCGTCGCCTCTACCGCGAAACCAAAGCCACTGAGCTTTCGCCGGATCTGGTGCACCTGTTCCTGCAGGAATCTGACCTGCAAGACCTCGCCAGCAACCCCGTGGCTGAAGCCAGCGTTTCACTGCGCACCAAAAAGGGCATGATTCGCCCTCGCGGTATCAATCAGCAGCGCTACGTGAAGGAAATCCTGGGCAACGACATCAACTTCGGCATTGGTCCAGCCGGTACGGGTAAAACCTACCTGGCCGTGGCCTGCGCCGTTGACGCCCTGGAGCGCGAGCAAATTCGTCGCATCCTGTTGGTGCGCCCAGCCGTTGAAGCCGGTGAAAAGCTCGGTTTCCTGCCAGGCGATCTGTCGCAGAAGATCGACCCGTACCTGCGCCCGCTGTATGACGCACTGTACGAGATGCTCGGCTTTGAATACGTGGCCAAACTGATCGAACGCCAGATCATTGAAGTGGCACCGCTGGCCTACATGCGCGGCCGTACGCTGAACAACAGCTTCATCATTCTCGACGAAAGCCAGAACACCACCGTTGAGCAGATGAAGATGTTCCTGACCCGTATCGGTTTCGGCTCGACCGCCGTGATCACCGGTGACATCACTCAGATCGACCTGCCAAAAGGCACCAAATCGGGCCTGAATCATGTCATCGAAGTGCTCAAGGACGTGCCGGGCATCAGCTTTACTCACTTCCAGTCCAAGGACGTAGTGCGCCACCCATTGGTGCAACGCATCGTTGAGGCCTACGGGCGCTACGAACAGGAAGCCGCAGACAAACTGGCCGCCCTGCCGGCCGCCAAGGACTACCGCCACGATGCTTGAGCTTGACCTGCAACGGGCGACCGAAGCCGCCTCTCCCAGCGAAGCCCAGTTGCGCCAATGGTGCGAACTGGCGCTGCGCCAGCGCACCGCTGACTCGGAAATGACCATTCGCCTGGTGGACGAGGCCGAAGGCCGTGAGCTTAATCACACCTGGCGTCAAAAAGACTACGCAACCAATGTGCTGTCTTTTCCGGCTGACGTGCCCGACGAATTCCTCGACATCCCGTTACTCGGCGACCTGGTGATTTGTGTGGCCGTGGTCGAACGCGAAGCCGCTGAACAGGGCAAGGCGCTTGAAGCCCACTGGGCTCACTTAGTGATTCACGGCTGCTTGCATCTTCTGGGTTACGACCATATAGAAGACGACGAAGCTGAAGAAATGGAAGCTCTGGAACGAACGTTGCTTGCGGAACTGGGTCATCCGGATCCGTATGCAGACGACGAAACCGATTAACCACCCACTGAAACAACCAAGGGATACGAGTAAATCGCTATGAGCGAAGACCGATCGAGCAACGGGCAAAAGTCATGGTTAGGTAAGCTGACCCAGGCCTTTGCCCATGAGCCGAAAAACCGCCAGGAGCTGCTTGAGCTGCTGCGCGAAGCACATCAGAACAAACTGTTGGACAGCGAAGCGCTGGCCATCGTCGAAGGCGCCATTCAAGTGGCTGACCTGCAAGTACGGGACATCATGGTTCCGCGCTCGCAGATGATCAGCATCAAGGCGACCCAGACACCCCGCGAATTTCTCCCGGCGATCATTGACGCGGCGCACTCGCGCTACCCGGTGATCGGCGAAAGCCACGATGACGTCCTCGGCGTCCTGCTGGCCAAAGACCTGCTGCCGCTGATCCTTCAAGAGAACGGCGACAAGTACAACATCAAGGATTTGCTGCGTCCGGCGACCTTTGTCCCTGAGTCCAAGCGCCTTAACGTGTTGCTGCGTGAGTTCCGTGCCAACCATAACCACATGGCCATCGTCATTGACGAATACGGCGGCGTGGCCGGTCTGGTCACGATTGAAGACGTTCTGGAGCAGATCGTCGGCGACATCGAAGACGAGCACGATGTCGAAGAAGACAGCTATATCAAGCCACTGCCCAGCGGCGACTTCCTGATCAAGGCCCTGACGCCCATCGAGAACTTCAACGAGTTCTTTGACAGCGACTTCTCCGACGACGAATTCGACACCGTTGGCGGTTTGGTCATGAGCGCGTTCGGGCACTTGCCAAAACGCAATGAAATCACTGAAATCGGCCCTTATCGGTTCCGCATTCTGAATGCTGACAGCCGCCGGATTCATTTGATTCGCTTAACACCCATTGCCCGCTAAACCTTAACGCTAAGGATTGAAATGCGCTGGATAACCTCCCCCGGCTGGCCCGGTAACCTGCTGGCCGTGGTAGCCGGCGCACTGACAACCCTGGCGCTGGCTCCTTTTGATATTTGGCCTCTGGCACTGGTTGCCCTGGCCATGTTCTATCTTGGCTTGCGCGACCTCTCGCCCAAACAGGCGCTGGGACGTGGCTGGTGCTACGGCTTCGGCCTGTTTGGCGCGGGCACCAGCTGGATCTATTACAGCATTCACCACTTCGGTGGCGCCTCGGTGCTGCTGGCCGGCTTGCTGATGCTGCTGTTCACGGCGGCCATCGCCTGGTTCTTCGCCCTGCCCGCCTGGGTGTGGGCGCGCTGGATTCGTCGCAACGAAGCGCCACTGGCCGATGCCCTGGCGTTTGCTGCGCTGTGGGTGGTTCAAGAGGCATTTCGCGGCTGGTTCCTGACCGGTTTCCCATGGCTTTACTCGGGTTACAGCCAGCTAGATGGCCCACTGGCCGGGCTCGCGCCACTGGGTGGCATGTGGCTAATCTCGTTCACCCTGGCCCTGACCGCCGCCCTGCTGTGCAACTTGCCGCGCCTGATCAAGATCAAGCGCAAGGCCTTTATTGGCTTAGCCGTCGCGCTGTTGATCGGCCCTTGGTGCATCGGCATCGCACTCAAGCATCACGCCTGGACCAGCCCGTCGGGCAATCCGCTGAGCGTGGCCGCCATTCAGGGCAACATTGAGCAGAGCATGAAATGGGACCCGGCACAGCTCAACGCGCAGTTGGCGCTGTACCGCGACATGACCCTCAGCTCTAAACGGGCCGACCTGATCGTGTGGCCAGAAACCGCCATCCCGGTCCTCAAAGAAAACGCCGAAGGCTATTTGACGATGATGGGGCGGTTTGCCGCCGAACGAAATTCCGCGTTAATTACCGGCGTGCCGATCCGCCAGGACGTGCGCCACGAATCGCGTTACTTCAACGGCATTACCGCGGTAGGTGAAGGCGATGGTATTTACCTGAAGCAAAAATTGGTGCCCTTTGGTGAGTACGTACCGTTGCAGGACGTATTACGCGGTGTGATCGCGTTCTTTGACCTACCCATGTCAGACTTTGCTCGTGGCCCATCCGATCAACCCATGTTGCAAGCCAAGGGTTATCAGATCGCCCCGCTGATTTGCTACGAAGTGGTGTATCCGGACTTTGTCGCTGGCCTTGCTGCCCAAAGCGATATTTTGCTGACCATCAGCAACGACACCTGGTTCGGCACTTCGATTGGTCCGCTGCAACATTTGCAGATGGCACAAATGCGCGCCCTTGAAGCAGGCCGCTGGATGATCCGGGCAACCAACAACGGTGTCACCGCACTGATTAACCCGTTCGGTCAAATCACCACCCAGATTCCGCAATTCGAGCGCGGCATCATGTATGGCGACGTCGTACCGATGCACAACCTGACGCCGTATCTGCAATGGCGCTCATGGCCACTGGCAATTCTTTGCGTGCTGCTGATCGGCTGGGCGCTGATTACCAGCCGGATTGCCAAGACGGTGTAAACCATAAAAGCCAACTCCTTACAGGAGCGAGCTGGCTCGCGCATCTTCCAGTCACACCGAGCTGCCTGCTTCGCGGGCAGCTCGCTTCTCAGGCTTATCAGCGGGCTTGGTTACGATAAAACAACGGGTAGGCAATCTGCCCCACAGCTTCGTTGAGTAACAGCCCAGACTGCCAGACCGATTTGTACTCCGGCAGCCAACCACCCAACGGGCGGGCGTTGTCAGCACTCAAAAAGCCGACCGGCGCAGGCACCACCTCAAAACCGGCTTTTTCAAAACTCCATACCGAGCGCGGCATGTGCCACGCCTGGGTGACCACCACGACACGCTTGATGCCCTGAGGCAAAAGAATGTCGGCGCTCATTTGGGCGTTTTCCCATGTGGTGCGGCTTTGTTCTTCTTTCCAGCGCACCTCAACACCCGAATCGTCTCGCAACGAGTCGGCCATGATCTGCGCCTCACTGGGCGGTGTACCGTAGTGCAAGCCGCCCGTAGTCAGCACCGGCAAGCCTGAAGCCTTCGCCAGTCGCGCCGCATACCGCTGGCGCTCGAGCCCGATCATGGTCGGCTGATCACTGCCCCAGGCCGGGTCACCACGCTCGCGCCCGGAGCCCAGCAGCACAATCGCATCCGCGCGCTCAGCCAGGGTCGACCACTCGCTTTGGGCTAACGCGGGCTCACGCTCGATGGCACGCGCGCCCCACTCCACGACAATGGGCAAGCTCATTAACCATAATCCGCCAAGCCCCAAGGCAAACAGCACACCCGCCAGACGCGGACGCGAGCGCCTAAACCACCAGGCCAGCAGCAGGAACAACAGAAGAATGCCCGGAGGCAAGAGAAGTTGTTTAACGACATATCGAATAGGCATCGAGCATCTCCAGAGATGCCCGAAGCCTAAGGGGGTTGAAGGGAGGCATCAACAGGGCTGGTCAACACTCAAACCCTGATGCATCAACCCTGTACGCTGCGCGTTCATCGTGGGCCCGGCCTGGATCGCCACACAGCCCTACGTTCCCTGCACCCTGTCTTTGAGCCAGATGACCTTGGCCTTGCGAGGGGCATTTTGCACATTCAAGCTGCCTTGGGGGCGTTCATCAGCCTCACGCCCGATCCGGTTTAAATAGACGTTGATCAACTCTAACTCGGCACGACTCAAACCACGCAATTCCAATTCGGCAGGGCGCTCGTCTCGTAATCGCACTGCCGTCTTTGCTGAATCAAGAGCCACACTCAAACGATCAATCAGCCGCTCGTACACCTCCGATTTTATTTCTTTGCGTTGCGACTCTGCCATCCGTACACCTCATTAAGGAAGTTTCTCCCCCCACATACAGCTTAGCTGCGCTTGTAAAACCAGCGCGTTGCCGCGACCAACGGAATGATGAGGCAATCAGGGTTTCCCTCGATAGAGTGGGGTCATGTATGCTACGGAACTTCCTGTAACCCCTGCTCCAACCTGACCGGGCAACACAAATGCCTGTGTAAGTTGAAGAGGACTAGGCCACCCTTTATTAGTACAAGTAGCCATGCACGAACAATATCAGCCCCGTGAAATAGAAGCCGCCGCCCAATCATTCTGGGACAACCAAAAGTCCTTCGAAGTCAGCGAAGATCTAGGCAAGGAAACCTACTACTGCCTATCGATGTTCCCGTACCCAAGCGGCAAGCTACACATGGGCCACGTGCGCAACTACACCATCGGTGACGTGATTTCCCGTTACCAGCGCATGCTGGGCAAAAATGTTCTGCAACCCATGGGTTGGGACGCTTTCGGCATGCCGGCCGAAAACGCCGCGATGAAAAACAAAGTCGCACCGGCCAAATGGACTTACGAAAACATCGCCTACATGAAAACCCAGCTGCGCAGCCTCGGCCTGGCTGTGGACTGGTCCCGCGAAATTACCACCTGCAAGCCTGATTACTACCGCTGGGAACAATGGCTGTTCACTCGCCTGTTCGAAAAAGGTGTGATCTACCGTAAAAACGGCACCGTGAACTGGGACCCGGTCGACCAGACCGTTCTGGCCAACGAGCAAGTGATCGACGGCCGCGGCTGGCGTTCGGGCGCGGTGATCGAAAAGCGCGAAATCCCGATGTACTACTTCAAGATCACCGCTTACGCGGATGAGCTGCTTGAAAGCCTCGACGACATGCCCGGCTGGCCGGAGCAGGTCAAAACCATGCAGCGCAACTGGATTGGCAAATCCCGTGGCATGGAAGTGCAGTTCCCTTACAACGTCGAGTCCATCGGCGAAGCGGGCGCACTCAAAGTATTCACCACCCGTCCAGACACCCTGATGGGCGCCACCTACGTGGCCGTCGCCGCCGAACACCCGTTGGCCACCTTGGCTGCGCAAGGCAACCCGCAACTGCAAGCGTTTATCGCTGAATGCAAAGGCGGCAGCGTGGCCGAAGCTGACATGGCGACCCAAGAGAAAAAGGGCCTGCCAACCTCGCTGTTCGTTGAACACCCGCTGACCGGCGAAAAGCTCCCGGTATGGGTCGCCAACTATGTACTGATGCACTACGGCGACGGTGCAGTTATGGCAGTCCCGGCGCATGACGAGCGTGATTTCGAATTCGCCACCAAGTACAACCTGCCGATCAAGGCCGTGGTTCGTACCAGCGCAGGCGATGAGACACCCGCTCCATGGCAAGCCGCTTACGGCGAACACGGCACACTGATCAACTCAGGCGAGTTCGACGGCCTGGAATTCCAGGCTGCGTTCGATGCCATCGAAGCCGCTCTGACCGCCAAAGGCCTGGGCCAATCGCGCACCCAGTTCCGCCTGCGAGACTGGGGCATCAGCCGTCAACGTTACTGGGGCTGCCCGATTCCGATCGTGCATTGCGACACCTGCGGTGACGTGCCGGTCCCTGAAGACCAACTGCCGGTCGTGCTGCCAGAAGACGTGGTACCCGATGGCGCCGGTTCTCCATTGGCGCGCATGCCTGAATTCTACGAGTGCAGTTGCCCTAAATGTGGCGCACCGGCCAAGCGCGAAACCGACACGATGGACACCTTCGTCGAATCGTCGTGGTATTACGCTCGCTACGCCTCGCCGCATTTCGACGGCGGTCTGGTTGAGCGCAAGGCCGCTGACCACTGGCTGCCGGTTGACCAATACATTGGCGGCATCGAACACGCGATTTTGCACCTGCTGTACGCGCGCTTCTTCCATAAACTGATGCGTGATGAAGGTCTGGTCAGCTCCAACGAGCCGTTCAAGAACCTGCTGACTCAAGGCATGGTCATCGCCGAGACCTACTACCGTACGCTGGACAACGGCGGCAAGGACTTCTTCAACCCGGACGACGTCGAAATCGAACGTGACGCCAAGGCCAAGATCATCGGCGCCACGTTGAAGACTGACGGCTTGCCGGTGGAAATCGGCGGTACGCAGAAAATGTCCAAATCGCTGAACAACGGCGTGGACCCGCAATACATGATCGAACAATACGGCGCAGACACCTGCCGCCTGTTCATGATGTTTGCCTCGCCGCCTGACGCAAGCCTGGAATGGTCGGATTCGGGTGTTGAAGGTTCGCACCGTTTCCTCAAGCGCGTATGGCGCCTGGCCCACGCTCACGTCGGCCAAGGCCTGCCGGGCGCGCTGGACATCGCCAGCCTGAACGACGAGCAGAAAGTCATTCGCCGTGCCATCCACCAGGCGATCAAGCAAGCCAGCCAGGACGTCGGCCTGCACCACAAATTCAACACCGCCGTCGCCCAGGTGATGACCGTGATGAATGTGCTTGAAAAAGCACCACAAACCACCGAACAGGATCGCGCCTTGCTGCAAGAAGGCCTTGAGACTGTTGCGTTGATCCTGGCGCCGATCACTCCACATATCAGCCATGAGCTGTGGAATCAGTTGGGACACGCCGGTGCAATCATCGACGCGCCGTGGCCAACCCTGGACGAAAGCGCGCTGGTGCAAGACACCCTGCAGCTGGTTATTCAGGTTAACGGCAAACTGCGCGGCCAGATCGACATGCCGGCAAGCGCCAGCCGCGAAGACGTTGAAGCGGCTGCCCGCGTCAACGAAAACGTGCTGCGCTTCACCGAAGGCCTGACGATCCGCAAAGTGATCGTGGTGCCTGGCAAATTGGTCAACATCGTCGCCAGCTAATTGGAACAGACGCCCGTACAGCATGCGGGCGTCCAACAAAACCTTTCGGGCCGCCACGTCGGCCCTCCTGGTTTCAAGGGGAGCAACACATGATCAAACGCAACTTGCTGGTGATGGGTCTCGCTGTTCTGTTGAGCGCCTGCGGCTTTCAGCTGCGTGGCACCGGCACCGATCAGCTGACCATGACCGAATTGGGTGTGAGCGCACGCAATGCTTATGGCGACTCGGTTCGCGAACTGCGCCAGGCGCTTGAAAGCAGCGGCGTCAAAGTCACTGACAGCGCACCCTACAAACTGGTATTGACCAACGAAAAAGAAAGCTCGCGCGCTGCCAGCTATGTCGGCACCAACTCTTCAGCTGAGTACGAGCTGACCAAAGTCTGGAACTACGAGATCAGAGGCGAAAACAACCTGCCTTTGCTCGATAGCAAGATTGAGGCGCGCAAGGTTTACCTGCAGGACGGCAACAACCTGAGCGGCTCTACTCAGGAAGCGGCGATGACCCGCAGAGAAATGACCCGTGACCTGGTGCAGCAAATGCTGTTGCGTCTGTCGCAACTGACACCGGCGCGCCTGGCCGAGCTGCAAAAAGTGGCGGATGAGAAGGCGCGTGCTGAAGCACAAGCCCTGGAAGCGGCACGCAAGGCTGAAGCCGAAACGCCGCAACAGTCGCCACTCGAACTGCCAAACCAGTAAGGCATACGGGGCGCTGTGGCGCCCCGTTATCTATCAAGCCCTATGAAACTCGCCCCCGCTCAACTCGCCAAACACCTGCAAGGCAACCTCTCGCCCATCTACATCATCAGCGGCGATGACCCGTTGCTGTGCCAGGAAGCTGCCGACTCCATCCGTAGTGCCGCCCGCAAACAAGGCTTTGATGAACGCCAGGTATTGAGCGCTGACGCCAGCTTTGACTGGGGTTCGCTGCTGCAAGCGGGTGCCAGCATGTCGCTGTTCGCCGAGAAGCGCCTGCTGGAACTGCGCCTGCCCTCCGGCAAGCCTGGTGACAAAGGGGCTGCGGCACTGCTCGAATACTGCTCACGCCCTGGCGAAGACACCTTGCTGCTGATCAGCTTGCCCAAGCTCGATGGCAGCGCGCAGAAAACCAAGTGGGGCAAGGCCCTGGTTGAAGGCCCGCAGACCCAATTCATACAAATCTGGCCGGTAGACGCCAGCCAGTTGCCGCAATGGATTCGCCAGCGCTTGTCTCAAGCTGGGCTGTCTGCCAGTCAGGACGCGGTCGAACTGATTGCTGCTCGGGTAGAAGGCAACCTCCTGGCAGCCGCCCAAGAAGTCGAAAAGCTCAAGCTGATGGCCGAAGACGGCCAGATTACGGTGGAAACCGTGCAGGCTGCGGTGGCTGACAGTGCGCGCTTCGATGTCTTCGGACTGGTTGATGCGGTGCTTAACGGCGAAGCGGCGCACGCCTTGCGCATGCTGGAAGGCCTGCGCGGCGAGGGCGTTGAGCCGCCGGTGATTTTGTGGGCGCTGGCCCGAGAGTTGCGGGTACTGGCCAACATTGCCTTGCAGTACAGCCAGGGCATCTCACTGGACAAAGCCTTTAGCCAGGCCCGACCACCGGTCTGGGACAAGCGCAAACCGCTGATGAGCAAAGCCTTGCAACGTTATACGGCGCAACGCTGGGCTCAATTGCTGATGGATGCACAGCGCATTGATGCGCAAATCAAAGGTCAGGCAGCGGGTTCTGCGTGGAGCAGCCTGAGTCGATTAACGCTGCTGATGTGTGGGCAACGTCTGAATTTGCCATCGGAGTAAACCAACTTTCTCCGTGGGATTTAGTGTTGCTGGACAGCCACTGGACATCTTCAAAAAACTGGCCGATGATTTGCGCTTGTTTAAACCCCGTGAGAGCAAATGCCATGAGCAAGCGCCCCAACAAGGCCAAATCCATCGTCGCCCAACCCTTGTTCCGCAGCCGCCAGGAACGCCCTGCCAAAGGCAAAGGCAGCTACCGCCGCGAAGCCTTCCAGTCGAGAGACCGGGAGGCTTTTTACTTTCTGGCTGCCTGACAGCGGGGATGATAAGGTCTGCATCTGATTTGCATTACCTGGACCTGCGCATGACCTTAAGTTCTTCACGTCGTTGGCCAATGCGCCAACTGATTGCTGCTTCCAGCGTCATTTTGTTAGTCGCCTGCGCAGAAAAACCGACCGCAGCCGATGCTCAACCCCTGCCCGTCACGCCCACTGCGCCCGCGGTCACCACCAGCGCTGCGAGCACCGATGTGCCCAATATTCAGCCCGCCCAAAGTTTTAGCGAATGGCAGGCCAATTTCCGCGTTCAAGCCCTGAACGCCGGCATCTCACCGCACGTATTCGATAACGCGTTCGCCGGCATCACGCCCGACATGAGCGTGATCAAGGCCGACCGCAGCCAACCTGAGTTCAGCCGCCCGGTCTGGGAGTACCTGGACGGTGCGCTGTCGCCTTTGCGGGTACGTAACGGCCAGCGCCTGCTGGAGCAAAACGCCGAGTTGCTGACCCGCATCGAGCAACGCTACGGCGTTGATCGCCAGGCGCTGGTGTCGGTCTGGGGCATGGAAAGCAACTTCGGTACTTTCCAGGGCAACAAGTCGGTGATCCGCTCACTGGCAACCCTCGCCTTCGAAGGCCGCCGCCCTGAGTTCGCCCAGAGCCAACTGATCGCCGCGCTGAAAATCATCCAGGAGGGTGATATCACCCCTGAAAAAATGCTCGGTTCCTGGGCAGGTGCCATGGGCCAGACCCAGTTCATCCCGACCACCTATGAAACCCACGCCGTGGATTTCGATGGCGACGGGCGCCGAGACATCTGGAACAGCTCGGCTGACGCCCTGGCCTCGACGGCGCACTACCTGCAAAGCTCAGGCTGGAAGCAGGGTCAGCCATGGGGGTTTGAAGTTGAATTACCGAGTGGTTTTGATTACGCACTGGCCGATGGTTCGGTCCGAAAAAGCGTCAGCGAGTGGCAGAAGCTGGGCGTTACACTGCCAACTGGCATCCAAGCGCCTACTGGCAGCGAAGAGTTGAGCGCAACCTTGTTACTGCCTGCTGGCTACCGAGGCCCGGCTTTTTTGGTGCTGGATAACTTCCGCGCCATTTTGCGTTACAACAACTCATCGTCGTACGCACTGGCCGTGGGCCTGCTATCTCAGCGCTTCAATGGTGGTGGAACCATTTTGGGTGATTGGCCAAAAGATGACCTGCCGCTGAGCCGATCCGAGCGAATCGAGCTGCAAACCCTGCTCACGCAGCGCAATTACGATGCGGGTAATCCTGACGGGATTATTGGCGCGAACACCCGCAAAGCAATCCGCAGTGCGCAGCAGGCTTTTGGCTGGCCGGCGGACGGCTATCCTTCGCATAAACTGCTGGAGCGTTTGCGCAGTCAGTAAGAGCGCCCTCACCCCGCCCCTCTCCCAAAGGGAGAGGTCTAGAGGGGCTTTGGACTCAAAGCCCTGCAGTCAGAACCACGTCTTGCTCAAGCAACAATTGCTGATTGTCCGCATCCAGGCGCACTTGCGCGCCCATCGGCAAGGTGATGTTCGGGTCGCAATGTCCGCTGCGCCAGCCAGCCAGCACCGGGATGTTCAGCGGCCCGAGTTCTTGCTTGAGCAACCGCTCCAGCGCCTGCACATCCACCCCGGCAAAATCCCCCACCAGCACCCCGCGTAACTGGCCAAGCTTGCCTGCCAGTCGCAGGTGGTTGAGCAAACGATCGACCCGGTACAGCGGTTCGTTGACGTCTTCGATAAACAGGATGATGCCCTGAGCATCCAGCTCAAACGCAGTGCCCATGGCAGCGCAGATCATCGACAGGTTGCCGCCCAGCAAACGGCCACTGGCCGAGCCTGGCGTCAGGGTGGTCAACGGATAGGCCGCCGGGTGTTCGAGCAAAGCAGGTTGTTGCCCCCTCAGCATGCGCATAAGAGAGGACTCAGTTGGCTGCTGCTTATTATTCAGAAGGTCTGCCTTGAGCATGGCCCCGTGAAAGGTCACAAAGCCTGCGTAGCGGGTGATCGCCAAATGCAGCGCAGTGATGTCGCTATAGCCCACGAACGGCTTGGGATGGCGTCTCAGCAGCTCAAAATCGATGTCTTCAAGAAAGCGCGAACAACCATAACCACCGCGCAAACAGAAAATCGCATCAATGCTGTCGTCTGCAAACGCGTTATGAAGGTCGCGCAAGCGAACGGTATCTGAACCTGCCAGGTAACTTTCTTTTTCCCAAACGCCTGGAAACACCCTGAGCTGATAGCCACGGGCATGCATCCATTGGGTTGCGAGTTGCAGATCAAGTTCGGCAGGACCGGCCGGGGCGATCAGGCCGATCACCCCGCCAGCAGGCAGCGCGGGCACCGCGCTGTGAGTCTTGAAAGACACGGGCGCGGTGAGCCGGCTATTCATCGTTTCAGGCACCCACCAGCATGTTTTTAACCAGCTTGGCTTGTTCGTCAGCGTGGTACGAAGAACGCACCAGTGGGCCCGACGCTACGTTTTTGAAGCCCATTTTGTAACCTTCTTCGGCGAACCAGGCAAAGGTGTCAGGGTGAACAAAACGTTGCACCGGCAAGTGGCTGCGCGACGGTTGCAGGTACTGGCCCAGGGTCAGCATGTCGATGTCGTGCTCGCGCATGCGCTTCATCACTTCAATGACTTCCTCATCGGTCTCGCCCAAACCCAGCATCAGGCCGGATTTGGTCGGGATATGCGGCATCATTTGCTTGAAGCGTTGCAGCAAGGTCAGCGACCACTGGTAGTCAGAACCCGGGCGCGCAGCCTTGTACAGGCGTGGCACGGTTTCCAGGTTGTGGTTGAACACGTCTGGCGGCTCGGCTGCGGTGATTTCCAGCGCAATGTCCATACGGCCACGGTAGTCCGGAACCAGGGTTTCGAGCAGCACGTTGGGCGAAAGTCGACGGATTTCGCGGATGCAATCGGCAAAGTGCTGGGCACCACCGTCACGCAGGTCGTCGCGGTCTACCGAGGTGATCACCACGTACTTCAAACGCAGGTCAGCAATGGCGATTGCCAGGCTTTCTGGCTCGTTGACGTCCAGTGGCTTCGGACGGCCGTGGCCCACGTCACAGAACGGGCAACGACGGGTGCAGATGTCGCCCATGATCATGAACGTCGCCGTGCCGCCCGAGAAGCATTCGCCCAGGTTGGGGCAGGATGCTTCTTCGCACACGCTGTGCAACTTGTGCTTGCGCAGCAGGGCCTTGATGCGGTCGACTTCCGGCGACACCGGGATGCGCACGCGAATCCAGTCCGGCTTCTTTGGCAGCTCGGTGGTCGGAATAATCTTTACCGGGATACGCGCAACCTTTTCGGCACCGCGCAATTTAACGCCGGTCTCAACCTTGGAACGGGCCTCTTGTGCACGGGCCACACGTTCGGAGATATCCAGCGTCGGGATCAGGGTTTGAACAGCGTCTTGCGCAGTAGTCATATCAATCGATTCCGCCCGTTAGGGTCGTCTGCTCAGCATAGTCGAGGTGTTTGACGAGCTGCGCGCGCAGCCGGGCACTCACCTCGGCAAATTCAATCGGCCCTGCACGGTCACGCAACTGGGTCATCGCCAGCCCCGCATAACCACAGGGGTTAATCCGTCGAAACGGTTCCAGGTCCATGTCCACATTCAGGGCCAGACCGTGAAAAGAGCAGCCATTGCGAATACGCAGACCCAGGGAGGCGATTTTCGCGCCGTCAACGTAAACGCCCGGGGCATCAGCCTTGGCCGCTGCTGTCACACCATAAGTGTCCAGCAGGTCGATCAGGCAATGCTCCATCCGGCTCACCAGTTCTCGTACGCCAAAACCAAGGCGGCGCACGTCAAGCAACAGATAAGCGACCAACTGGCCAGGCCCGTGATACGTCACTTGCCCGCCGCGGTCCGACTTAACCACCGGAATATCACCCGGCAATAACAGATGTTCGGCCTTGCCTGCCTGACCTTGGGTAAACACTGGCGGATGCTGCACCAGCCAGACTTCATCTTGCGTGTCCGGCTTGTGCTTGCGCTCGTCAGTGAAACGCTGCATCGCCAGCCAAGTCCGCTCGTAGTCGAGCTGGCCCAACTCGCGAATACCCAAGACCTGCGACATCACAGCACCATGTGTACGAAGCCGGTGGCTCGCAATTCACTGTTGATGTTGTACAGCTGGTCTTGATCGGTCGCAACAATGTGCAACTGGATCGTGGTGTATTTGCCATTGGTGCTTTGGCGCTCGTCAATGCGCTGATCATTGATCTTCGCGTGCTTGAGCACGATCTCAATGATCTTGTCCTTGTTGCCCACACCCGTGTCGCTGATCACCTTGACCGGATAATCAGTTTGAGGAAATTCGATCTTTGGCGCCTTTACTTCGGTGTCGGTCATGGCGTATCGGCCTCGTAAGCCCAGAACTACAGAATGCCCCCGTGCATGGTTAGCACGGGGGCATACAAGGAAGTGCTATCAGTTGAACATCCCGTAGAAGAATAGACGGATGCTATCCCAGACGCGGCGGAAAATACCACCTTCCTCAACCGGTTCAAGGGCGATCAGGTCGGCGCTGTGCACAACCTTGTCGTCCAGTTTGACCTCAACCTTACCGATCACATCACCTTTGGCAATAGGCGCCATCAGTTGTGGGTTCATGGTCATGCTGGCGGCCAGCTTTTTCAATTGGCCTTTAGGCAACGTCATGGTCAGGTCATCGGCCAGGCCGGCTTTAACCTCATGAGTGGTGCCTTTCCAGACCGGAGCCTGAGCCAGCTCGGTGCCCTTCTGGTAGAAGGTTTGGGTTTCGAAGAAACGGAAGCCGTAGGTCAGCAGTTTCTGAGTTTCAGCCGCACGGGCCGCTTCGCTGTTAGTACCGAATACCACGGCGATCAGGCGCATGCCATCACGTACCGCCGAAGACACCATGCAGTAGCCGGCTTCGTCGGTGTGACCGGTTTTCAGACCATCAACGGTCTTGTCACGCCACAGCAACAAGTTGCGGTTAGGTTGTTTGATACCGTTCCAGAAGAACTCTTTCTGCGAGTAGATCGCGTAGTGAGTCGGGTCTTCGTGAATGATTGCACGAGCCAGCAACGACATGTCGTGAGCCGACGAGTAGTGATCCGGGTTCGGCAGACCGGTCGGGTTCATGAAGTGGCTATTGGTCATGCCCAGGTCGCCAGCGGTTTTGTTCATCATGTCCGCGAATGCGTCTTCGCTGCCGGCGATGTGCTCAGAAAGCGCAACGCTGGCGTCGTTACCCGACTGAATGATGATCCCGTGGAGCAGGTCGCTGACCGATACTTGGGTGCCGACCTTGATGAACATACGCGAACCACCTGTGCGCCAGGCGTTCTCGCTGACGGTCACCGGGTCGTTCTCGCCAATCTGGCCGCGACGGATTTCCAGGGTCGCGATGTATGCGGTCATCAGCTTGGTCAGGCTGGCTGGCGGCAGACGCTGGTCGCCGTTGTTTTCTACCAGCACGTTACCGCTGTTGGCATCCATCAGAACGTAGGATTTGGCAGCCAGTTGAGGCGGCGACGGCATCATCTCGACTGCCCAGGCAGCCGGGGTGATGATCAGCGGGACAAGCAGGCACAGGCGTTTGGCAAAGGTGGTGATGTTCATCCGTCTCTCGAATTTGTTAGTGAAAACTTACCCTCGCGGGCAAAACTTTTGTGACAGCCGTATGACGGGCTGTCGCGTATTCAGTTGCAAGTGAGCCTCTGGACAGGCTTTTATTGTTGATCCTTGCCACTGCGTTTGGGCCTCCAGGATTCAAGGCCCAACGCTTTAATCAGTGTTACTGATCCGTCACAACGCTCGGCTGGCCCAAATTGGCCGATCGCACGCTGTTTTGCATTTGCTGCACTTCACCGGCTGAGGCAATCGGCCCCAGGCGAACGCGGTGCAAGGTTTGCTGATTGCGCACAATCGAGCTGATGAAGACGGGGGCGCTGACCATGCCACTGAGTTTGGATCGAAGCAACTCGGCAGCGTCCGGATTTGCAAATGCACCGACTTGCAAATAAGTGCCCTGGCCCTTTTGCGCAACCACGGGCGGGATCACATCCGAAGCGTGCTGCTGAGGCGGTGGTGTCCACTGCTCCACCTTGCCGGTCGAAACCGTCAAACCGGGTGCTGCCTGTGCCACTTTAGGCTCGTTGAGCATCAACGGCGCCGGACGACCACGCTGCGCCCACCAGGCTTGCGGGTCAATGCCTTCGACCTTGACCCGAGCCGTACCGGTTTCGGCATAGCCGAGTTTTTTGGCTGCGGCGTACGACAAGTCGATGATGCGGTCCGAATAGAACGGGCCACGGTCGTTAACCCGCAAAATCACGGCCTTGCCATTGTCCAGGTTGGTCACTTTGACGTAGCTGGGCAATGGCAGTGTTTTATGCGCGGCGCTCATGCCGTACAGGTCATACACTTCGCCATTGGCAGTGTTCTGCCCGTGAAACTTGGTGCCGTACCAGGACGCAGTGCCCGAGGCCACATAGGTCTTGGACTCTTGCATCGGAAAGTAGGTTTTACCCAATACCGTGTAAGGGTTGGCCTTGTAGGGGCCGGTATGCAGCGTCGGCGTGGCATCCGGGATGCGCGAGACATCGACATCCCACCACGGCGCGCCGTCCTTGTGAGCGCGGTTGATGTCCAGCCCCGGCTTGGAACTGATAGCGGTCGAGGTTTGCGGGCTGCTCGAGCGACTGCTCGAACAGCTCACCACCAGCAGCGCCATCGCCGCGCAGGCGGCGAGTTTCAAAGGAGTGCGGATCGCAGGAAACGCCATTACTTGTTGCCCCGAACTTGAACCAGCAGGTCGGACAGTTGATGCACTGCCATGGCGTACATCACGCTACGGTTGTAGCGTGTGATCGCATAAAAATTCTTCAGGCCCATCCAGTATTCAGGCCCCTTTTCGCCTTCAAGACGGAACGCCGTTACAGGCATATCGTCGCGCAGCGCATCATGACTCGACCAGCCCAGCGCTCGCAACTCCCCGACGGTCTTGACCGGTTCAATCCCCTGGGTCAAACCTTCATCGACCCGATCGCCCTGCACGTCGGCACGCACCACCACGGGCTCCCCCGCGACCCAGCCATGGCGCTTGAAGTAACTGGCAACGCTGCCAATGGCATCGTCCGGGTTGCTCCAGATATTGATGTGACCATCGTTATCGAAGTCCACCGCATAGGCGCGAAAGCTGCTCGGCATAAACTGCGGCAAGCCCATCGCCCCGGCGTAAGAACCTTTGAGGCTCAGCGGGTCGACTTGTTCTTCGCGGGCCAGCAACAGGAATTCGCGCAATTCCTTGCGGAAAAACTCGGCGCGCGGCGGGTAATCAAAGCCCAGGGTCGACAGCGCATCAATCACCCGGTAATTGCCGGTATTGCGACCGTAGAAGGTCTCAACGCCGATGATCGACACAATCACCTGCGCCGGAACGCCGTATTCCTGCTCGGCACGAGCCAGTACGGCCTCATGCTCACGCCAGAAATCGACACCGCGGGCGACCCGGGCGTCGGTCAGAAACATCGGCCGGTATTCTTTCCACTGCTTGACACGCTCGGCCGGCCGAGAAATGGCGTCGAGAATGGCCTGCTTGCGCTCAGCCTCGCGGAAAACGCCCATCAACTGTTCACCGGCGAACCCATAGTCCCGGGTCATCTCGCCAACGAACTCAGCCACTTGGGGAGAACCTTCATAGTCGCCGGCCACCGCGTTAGACGCGGCACCGAACAGACCCAGCAGGCCCACCCATGACACGTATCGAGCGGCCCAGCCACGCATTGCTTGCATTGAATTGTTCACCTTAATCAAACTTGCGCGATCCACTTTCGATGCGTGTGGATCGACATCAAAACTCCAAACGCTGACAGCAGCGTCACGAGCGAAGTTCCGCCGTAACTAATAAACGGCAATGGCACACCCACCACCGGCAACAGGCCACTGACCATACCGATGTTGACGAAAACGTAAACAAAAAAAGTCATGGTCAAACTGCCAGCCAGCAACTTGCCGAACAGCGTCTGTGCCTGGGCGGTAATCACCAGGCCGCGACCAATCAACAGCAGGTAGATCAACAGCAATGCGCAAATACCCACCAGGCCGAACTCCTCCCCCATCACGGCGATGATGAAGTCAGTGTGACTTTCCGGCAGAAAGTCCAGGTGCGACTGGGTGCCCAGCAGCCAGCCTTTACCAAACACACCGCCCGAACCAATGGCCGCCTTGGACTGGATAATGTTCCAGCCGGTGCCCAACGGATCGCTCTCCGGATCGAGGAAGGTCAGGATTCGCTGCTTCTGGTAGTCGTGCATGATGAAGAACCACATGGCAATCGCCACCGGTATGGCAGCCGCCAGCACGCTGATAATCCAGCGCCAGCGCAAACCGCCCATAAACAGCACGAAGGCACCGCCAGCCAGTACCAGCAGGGCCGTCCCGAGGTCGGGCTGACGTACGATCAGGCCAAAGGGAATCCCGATCAGCAACAAACTGACCGCCACATGCTTGAGCTGCGGCGGCAAGGTGCGTTTGGACAAATACCAGGCGATGGTCGCGGGCATCAGGATTTTCATGAATTCAGAAGGCTGGAAGCGAATGACCCCCGGAATATTGATCCAGCGCGTGGCGCCCATGGCGTTGTGGCCCATGACGTCCACCACCACCAGCAACATGACACCGGCCAGATAACCGATCGGCACCCAACGCGCCATAAAGCGGGGTTCCAGCTGGGCGATGATGAACATCGACACCAGACCGATACCAAATGAGGTCGCCTGCTTGCTCAACAGGTCCCAGCTTTTGCCGCTGGCCGAATACAGCACAAACAAACTGCCAGCTGCGAGTGTCAGCAACAAAATCAGCAAAGGGCCGTCGATGTGCAAACGCTGAAGCAGCGTGGCACGACGACGCATCACATCCTCACTGGAGAGGATGCGGTCAAAATTACTCATCATTGGCCGTAGCCTCCGCCTTTGAAGCGCTGGCGTACTCAGGTTTGAGCTTGCCGTCTGCATCCAGTAGCCAGGCGTCCATGACCTTACGCACCACGGGTGAAGCTACGCGACTGCCGGCTTCGCCGTTTTCAATCATGACCGAGACCGCGATTTGCGGGTTGTTGGCCGGTGCAAAGCCGACGAACAAGGCGTGGTCACGGTGGCGTTCCTGGACTTTGGAGCGGTCGTATTTCTCGCCCTGTTTGATTGCGACCACCTGCGCCGTACCACTCTTGCCGGCAATCAGATACTGCGCCCCAACGCCTGCAACCCGCGCAGTGCCGCGCGCACCATGCACCACTTGCTGCATGCCGTGGTTGACCTTGGCCCAGTTGGACGGGTCGCGCAGCACAATATCGGGCATCGGATTGGGATCTACCGGTGGCACACCCTCAATGGTTTTAGCCAGGTGTGGACGGTTCCACTTGCCTTTGCTGGCAATCAGCGCAGTCGCCTGGGCCAGTTGCAGAGGGGTGGACTGCATGTAGCCCTGACCAATGCCCAAAATCAGTGTTTCGCCCGGGAACCACGCCTGACGCCGGGTCGCACGCTTCCACTCACGGGACGGCATAAGACCGGCCGACTCTTCAAACATGTCGAGCGAGACTTTTTGACCAATGCCGAACTGATTCATATAGCTCGACAAACGGTCGATGCCCAGCTTATGGGCCAGGTCATAGAAATAGGTGTCGTTGGAGCGCATGATCGCGGTGTCCAAATCGACATAGCCATCACCGGTGCGGTTCCAGTTACGGTATTTGTGATCGTAATTGGGCAATTGGTAATAGCCGGGGTCATAGACCCGAGTGGAGCCGGTCACGACGCCGCTGTCCAGGCCCGCAATCGCGACCGCAGGCTTGATGGTCGAACCCGGCGGATACAGGCCCCGCAAGATCCGGTTGAACAACGGGCGGTCAATCGAGTCACGCAGCTCGGCGTAAGCCTTGAAGCTGATGCCGGTTACAAACAGGTTAGGGTCAAAGCTCGGCTGGCTGACCATCGCCAGCACTTCACCCGTCAGCGGGTTCAATGCGACCACAGCGCCACGTCGGCCAGCCAGCGCTTCTTCGGCCGCCTCTTGCAACTTGATATCCAGGCTCAGGACGATGTCTTTACCCGGAATCGGATCCGTGCGCTTGAGCACCCGCAGTACACGGCCACGCGCGTTGGTTTCAACTTCTTCGTAACCCACCTGACCGTGCAGCTCGGCTTCATAGAAGCGTTCAATGCCGGTTTTACCGATGTGGTGAGTGCCGCTGTAGTTGACCGGATCAAGGGTTTTAATCTCTTTCTCGTTGATCCGCCCCATATAACCCACCGAGTGCGCAAAATGCGCACCTTGCGGGTAGTGACGTACCAACTGTGCAACCACCTCAACACCGGGCAGACGGAACTGGTTGACGGCAATCCGGGCGATTTGTTCTTCGTTGAGCTCGAACAGAATCGGCACCGGCTCAAACGGCCGACGCCCCTGCTTCATGCGCTTTTCAAACAAGGCGCGGTCTTCAGGCGTGAGTTGCAGCACTTCGACGATGGCGTCGAGCACTTGCGCCCAGTCACCCGAGCGCTCACGGGTCATGGTCAGGCTGAAGCTGGGACGGTTGTCTGCGATCACCACACCATTGCGGTCAAAAATCAGACCGCGAGTCGGGGGGATCGGCTGCACATGCACCCGGTTGTTTTCGGACAGCGTGGAGTGATAGTCGTACTGCACCACTTGCAAGTAGTACAGACGAGCAATCAGTACGCATATCAGGGCCACCACCACACATGCGCCGACCACGACGCGTCTACGCACAAGGCGTGCGTCCTTTTCGTGGTCTTTAAGGCGAATCGGCTGGGTCATTCTGAGGCGCTGAGCTATTTGTGATAAGGGTGCCCGGACAATACCGTCCAGGCGCGATACAACTGCTCACCGATCAGAATCCTTACCAACGGGTGCGGCAACGTCAACGGCGACAGCGACCAGCGCTGATCGGCGCGAGCGCAGACTTCAGGCGCCAACCCTTCTGGGCCGCCCACCATAAAGTTCACCGTACGCGAGTCGAGGCGCCAGCGGTCCAGCTCAACCGCCAGTTGCTCGGTACTCCAGGGCTTGCCGTGCACTTCGAGGGTGACAATCCGCTCCCCCGGGCCGACTTTGGCCAGCATGGCCTCGCCTTCCTGACGGATGAATCGGGCAACGTCGGCATTTTTGCCACGGGTATTGAGCGGTATTTCTACCAGTTCAAGGGCCAGCTCGGATGGCAGACGCTTGGCATACTCATGCCAACCTTCTTCCACCCACTTGGGCATCCGCGAACCGACAGCGATCAAACGCAGGCGCACAGCTAACCCTTATTCCTGGTCTTTGTTGAGCTTGATGAAATGCTCGTGGGTGTTTTCCGGGCTGTGGTGAGCTGCACTGAGGGCACGGCTCTGTTCAGCGCCTTGCCACAGACGTTCCAGGTCGTAGAACTGACGCGCGCTGGCGGTCATCATGTGCACGATCACGTCGTCCATATCCAGCAGAACCCAGTCGCTGTCGCCCTTGCCTTCTTCGCCCAGTGGCTTGACGCCCTGTGCTTTAACGGCTTCGCGGACCTTGTCCAGCATCGCACCGATCTGGCGGTTGGAGGTACCGGTCGCGATGATCATGAAGTCAGTGATGCTGTGCTTATCACGAACGTCGATAACCAGGATGTCTTGGGCTTTTACGTCTTCCAGAGCGGCAACAGCCACTTTCGCCAGCTCTTCGCCAGCCAGAACCACACCCGTGCTAACAGCTACTGGCAGCGGAGCGCTTTTGAATGTGCCTTTGCGCTTTACTTTGCTTACATCTTTGTCAGTCATATAAAACTCGTTTTGCTCGTATGTTCGGGTACTTCAATACACGTTCAATCGTGCCTTGAAACACGCCTTTTTAGTTCGACGCACGGTACAGCCCGTGCGCATCGATGTAGGCCAGGACCGCGTCGGGCACCAGATAACGTACCGACTTACCGCTGGCCAGCAGTTGACGGATCTGGGTGGCGGATACCGCGAGCGGCGTCTGCCAGACGAATGCAATCTGTCCGCCGGGCCCCTTCAGGGCCAGCGGGTCGCTTACCGAGCGCGCTGCCAGCAGGTTGCGCAAGGCATCCGGCGGTTCGCTGTCGGCATCCGGGCGCTGTAGCACCAGGATATGGCAATGCTGGAGTATCTCTTCCCAGCGGTGCCACATGGGCAGGCCGCAAAAAGCGTCCCAGCCCAGCAATAAAAACAACTGGTCATCAGCGGCCAGCTCGGCCCGCATCAGTTCCAGGGTATCAATGGTGTAGGACGGCTTGTCCCGTTGCAGCTCCCGAGGGTCAACCACCAGCGTAGCTACTCCGGCGACAGCACACTCAACCATCGCCAAACGGTCGAGCGCCGACACCTGAGGGGTGTCGCGGTGTGGCGGCCTGGCGTTAGGGGTCAGACGCAACTCATCGAGCTCCATCATTTCCGCCACTTCAAGCGCACCGCGCAAATGCCCGATATGCACCGGGTCGAAGGTGCCCCCCAGCACACCAATGCGCCGGGGTAACACGTCGATGACCGGCCGCCCCACTAATGGGCTAAGGTCGACCAAGTCAGCTCGGCTCCTGACCGCGCAACTGGCCGTCACCGACCACGATGTACTTCTCGCAGGTCAACCCTTCGAGACCGACCGGGCCGCGGGCGTGCAGCTTATCAGTAGAAATGCCAATCTCCGCACCCAATCCGTATTCAAATCCATCGGCGAAGCAGGTTGGGGTGTTGAGCATCACTGAACTGGAATCGACTTCGGCCATAAAACGGCGGCCTTCGCCCTGATGCTCGGTCACGATCGAGTCAGTGTGATGGGAGCCATAGTGATTGATGTGCTCAATCGCCTGATCCAGCCCATCAACGACACGAATCGACAAAATCGCGGCCAGGTATTCAGTGTTCCAGTCTTCTTCGCTCGCCGGCGCCACGTCGATCAGCGCCTGAGTGCGTTCACACCCGCGCAGTTCGACGCCCTTGGCGCGAAACTGTTCGGCCATAGCCGGCAAAAACTGCGCCGCCACGGCCTGATCCACCAGCAAGGTTTCCATCGCCCCGCAAATGCCATAACGGTAGGTTTTGGCATTGAAAGCGATGCGCTGAGCCTTGGCCAGGTCGGCGTGGGCACTGACGTACACATGGCAAATACCGTCCAGATGCTTGATGACCGGCACCTTGGCATCGCGGCTCACGCGCTCGATCAGGCCTTTGCCACCGCGCGGCACGATCACGTCGACATACTCGGGCATGGTGATCAGCGCGCCCACAGCGGCACGGTCAGTCACTTCAACCACTTGTACCACCGCCGGCGGCAGCCCGGCCTCGGCCAGACCTCGCTGGATGCAGGTGGCAATGGCACGGTTGGAATGAATAGCTTCAGAGCCTCCGCGCAGAATGGTCGCGTTACCCGACTTCAAGCACAAGCTGGCGGCGTCGATGGTCACGTTCGGACGCGACTCATAGATAATCCCGACCACACCCAGCGGAACGCGCATCTTGCCCACCTGAATCCCCGATGGACGGTAGCTCATGTCACGAATGGCCCCGATGGGGTCCGGCAGACTGGCCACCTGGCGCAAGCCGACAATCATGCTGTCGATACGCGCCGGGGTCAGCGCCAGACGCTCCAGCATTGCAGGCTCCAGGCCGTTGGCCCGGCCAGCGGCCAGGTCCAGCTCGTTGGCGGCAGTCAGCTGCGCACGGGCCGCATCCAAGGCGGACGCAGCGCCTTGCAAGGCACGGTTTTTCTGCGCAGTGCTGGCACGGCCGATCACTCGGGAGGCTTCACGAGCAGCGCGACCCAGGCGGGTCATGTAGTCAAGAACGGACTCAGTCATGGTCTCAATGGTCTTGGCAGAGGGGAAAGCGGCCGATTATAGCGATCAAGCCGCCTCACGCACAGCGGTGACAGGCGGATGGTCAAAATGGGCTGCAAATAGCCCTCGTTCAGCCCCAATTAAGCATGACTTGCTATGCTCTCGTGCTTTTAAGCCCTCCAATGACCGCTGCGACGATGCCAACCATGCTGCCTGACGCCTTTTTCAATCGCGACGCCCAGCTCCTCGCGCGCGAACTGCTGGGCAAGGTCATACGTCACAAGGTCAACGGACTGTGGCTCAGTGCCCGCATTATCGAGACCGAAGCGTATTACTGCGCCGAAAAAGGCAGCCATGCGTCGCTAGGGTACACAGAAAAGCGTAAGGCTTTGTTTCTGGATGGCGGACACATCTACATGTACTACGCGCGCGGTGGCGACTCGCTGAACTTCAGCGCCCACGGGCCCGGCAATGCTGTACTGATTAAATCCGCGCACCCATGGCTGGACGAACTGTCCGGCCCCGAGAGCCTGGCGCAGATGCAACTCAACAACCCGGATGCCAAAGGCCAACCCCGTAACGAGCACAAACTGTGCGCGGGGCAGACATTGCTGTGCAAATCCCTCGGCCTGAAAGTCCCGCAATGGGATGCCAAAGGTTTCGCCCCCGAACGATTGCGGGTCGATGACGTCAGAGAACGACCGTCGAAGATCCTGCAGACCACACGCCTGGGGATCCCGCACGGTCGCGACGAACATTTGATGTACCGATTTGTCGACGCTGATTACGCAGCGTATTGCACCCGCAACCCGCTGCGGCGCGGTCAGGTTGAAGGGCAGGATTATTTGCTGTTGCGAAACGAAGAACCTTTATAGGCGCGAGCTTGCCTCGCGATCGTTTAAACGATCAAAAGATCGCGAGGCAAGCTCGCTCCTACAGAGGGCGGCTGATTCTCTACAAAAAACAAAAGGAAGTTGAAGTATGGGCCCATGGCTCGATAGCGTGACCAGTTGGCTGACGGCCAACCCGCAATGGCTGGGTCTGGCGGTCTTTATTGTGGCCTGCACAGAGTGCCTGGCCATTGTCGGGATCATCGTTCCTGGCACGGTATTGCTGTTTGCAATCGCGGTCATGGCCGGTAGCGGCGCACTCTCCTTAGGCGAAACATTGCTGCTGGGGTTTCTCGGCGGCCTGCTGGGTGACGTGCTGTCTTACGCCCTGGGCAGACGCTTCCATCAAAATATTCGGCGCCTGCCTTTGCTGCGCAGCCACCCAGAATGGATAGCCGGCGCCGAGAGTTACTTTCATCGCTACGGCATCGTCAGCCTGCTGGTCGGCCGTTTCATCGGCCCGCTGCGTCCGATGCTGCCGATGGTCGCCGGGATGTGCGACATGCCCATCCCACGCTTCATCATCGTGAGCTTGCTGGCCGGTGCGGGCTGGTCTGTCGCCTACCTTTTGCCCGGCTGGGCGACTGGCGCAGCCATTCGCTTGCCGCTGCCCGAAGGTTTCTGGCCACAAGCCGCCATCGTTGCCGTGAGTGTCGCGGCGCTGCTGGGGCTGTGCATCCATGCCAATATTCGGCGCCAACCTAAAGCTACCGTGCTGATCGGCACACTGAGCCTGGCCCTGCTGATCGCGGTGTTCTTCGGCTACACGCACATGAGCGCGTTCGACCAAGGCATCAACGCTCTGGTGCAAGAGCACCGCAGCAGCGCCATGGACCTGGCCGCGGTGCTGGTGACGCAAATCGGCAACTTCCGTACTCAATTGTTGGCCGCAGTACTGGTGTGTGCATGGCTGTTCTTCAACAAACAGTGGCGTGCGCTGATCTTCTTCGGCGGGGTCACCCTGTTTACCGCCGTGGCCAATACCGCCACCAAGCACTTCTTTGCACGCATGCGCCCTGAAGTATTGGTGGATCCGCTGACCAGCTACAGCATGCCCAGCGGCCATAGCTCAGGGGCGTTTGCCTTCTTTGTGGCATTGGCGATTCTGGCGGGCCGCGAAAAACCGCAACGCATGCGCATTACCTGCGTGCTGATGGGTTGCTTGCTGGCGATAACTGTCGCCATGTCGCGGGTGTACCTGGGAGCTCACTGGCCGACTGACATCATGGCCGGTGCCCTGCTCGCCATCACCGTCAACGCCTTCGCCCTGGCCTTGACCCAACGCTACATGGTGCTGACAGCGGTGCCAGAGAAAGTCTGGTGGATGATCTTGCCTTCGTGTGCGGCGCTGTATGGCTTTTTCATGCTGGGCCATTTGTCCAAAGAGATGCTGCGCTACGCCTATTGAATGCCCCTTGCCTTGTACGCTCGGGAGCCCCGCGATCTTTTGAAAGATCAACAGATCGCGAGCCAACTCACGCCTACATAAGCTGGGCGAGGATTAGCTGAGCATTTCGCCCTGCATTTCATCGAGCAGGGCTTGAATCCCGTCCAGACGCTGCTGCGGGTCATCAACCTGCAGCAAGTCAATCTTGTCCTCTTCGGCAAAAGGCAGCAGATAGGCCAGTTGGTTAGCCAGTGATTGCTGACCCGCGACGTCGGTCCTCATGTTCAGCGCAGCCACCATCGGGTGTTCTGCCAAGGCCTTGAGCAACGCCAAAAGGTCTTGGTCTTCATCCTGGAGCGGCTGCTCCGGGATCTCATCCAACCATTCCACTTCGGCTATCAGCAACTGGTCGCGCTGCAACTCGGTGCTCAGCACCTCAAACCGGCGCCCACCTTCGACGCGAATCCCCAGCAAGCCGTTTTCCTGCTTCTGGAAATCACGAATCAGCGCCTCACAGCCGACCACGGCAATGTCTTGCGGGGCTTGGCCGACTTCACTGCCTTCAAGAATGCACACCACCCCAAAGCCGGTGCCTTGCTTCAAGCAGCGGGCGATCATGTCGAGGTAGCGGGCTTCGAAAATCTGCAAATCCAGCACACACCCGGGAAAAAGCACGGTACTCAAGGGGAACAGCGGCAATTTCATAAAGCCCTCCTTACACCACGAGAGTCACGGCCAACGGCAAAAACACCGCCGTGCCCACGCCCATTAAACTCATCGCCAACGCCGCAAAAGCGCCGCACTCCTCGCCTTCATGCAAGGCCACCGAGGTGCCCACGGCGTGAGCCGTCATGCCCAGCGCCATGCCGCGCGCTTCTGGGCTGTGCACGCCCAGCAGGTTCAACAGGCCCGGCCCGAAAATCGCACCAATCACCCCTGTGATCAGTACAAACACTGCAGCCAGCGCGGCCACACCGCCAATTTGTTCGGCCACCAGCATCGCAATCGGCGAGGTCACCGACTTGGGCGCCAAGGTCATCAGCATCATGTGTTCGGCACCAAACCACCACGCCAGCAGCACCACCAACCCGGTCGCCAACACTCCGCCAATCACCAGCGTAGTAAAAATGGGCCAGAACAGCTGACGAATTCGTCGCAGGTTGAGATACAGCGGCACCGCCAGCGCCACCGTGGCCGGGCCCAGCAAGATGCTCAGAATTTCGGTGCTCTTGCGGTATTCGGCATAGGACAGGCCACAGCTGACAAGCACCCCGATCACCAGCAGCATGCTGGCCAGCACCGGCTGTAGAAAGATCAACCGGGTTTTTTCATATGCCGCGAGCACCAACTGGTAGGCGCCCAGGGTAATACCGATACCAAATAACGGATGATGGATCACGGACTGCCAGGCAGCTTGCCATTCAACGCTCATGGCCGCTCCTCGCGCTTGCTGTGAGGCTTGAGCAAACGCTGCATCAACACACCGACAAACGCCATCGAGATCAACAGAGACAAGACCAACGCACCCGCAATGGCCCAAAAATCGGCTGCGATATCAGCCGCATAGACCATCACCCCGACCGCAGGCGGTACCAGCAACAGAGGCAGATAACGCAGCAGGCCTTTGGCCGCCTCGCTCAAGGGCTCACTGACCTGGCCAGACACCAGCAGATACGCCAATAGCAGCAGCAAGCCGATAATCGGCCCGGGCAGCACGGAAATGAACAAGTGATTGAGGGCGGTGCCAAGCAATTGAAAAAGCACCAGCCATGTCAGGCCGCGTAACAACATCTCTGATCTCCAGCGATTTTTTTTGCGCCGCATTATAAGCACGTCCCGGCAAACCTCACCGAAACGGATCACGCTCTGCTCTCACCGGTGCTGAAACCAAGAATATGTACGCATGTTTCATCTGCTCCTATAGACAGCTTCCATTGCTGCGGCATACTCGGCAGCCTAACTATCCGGATCCCGTTATGCGCCCACTTGCTCCCCTTGCTTTGACCCTGCTACTGACGGCCTGCGGCGATGGCGAATCGCTATTGCCGCCTGACGCACGCCTGCCCGACGGCGGTCGCTATCGGGGTGAAGTGGTCAATGGGTTACTGCAAGGTCAGGGCCGTATCGACTACCCCAACGGCAGTTGGTACGCCGGGCAGTTCAAAAATGGTCAATGGCAGGGCCAGGGTGAGTGGCATGGCAGCAATGGTGAGGTCTATGTCGGGCATTTCGAGCAAGGCCTGTTCAATGGCCAAGGCAGCCTGAGCACCCACAACAGCAGTTATGTCGGCGGCTTCAAGAACGGCCGGCGCGACGGTGAAGGCACGCTTAAAGAAGGCGGCATGAGCTATCGCGGCGAGTTCAAAGATGATGAGTTCTCTGGGCTCGGCCACCTGGAACTGGAGGACGGCAGCCAGTATCAGGGTCAGTTCGCCAAGGGCAAGCCCAACGGCGAAGGCAAGCGTAGCGATGCCACCGGCAATGAATTCAGCGGCCACTTCGTTAATGGCCAACTCGAAGGTAACGGTATTTTCAACAGCGCCGATGGCGACCAATACGTCGGGGCGTTCAAAAACAACCAACTGAACGGCAAAGGCCGTTATGAAAACGCTGACGGCGATGTCTGGATCGGCGAATTCAAAGACGGCGCGCTCACCGGCAAAGGTGAACTGATCGGCATTGATGGCAGCCACTATCGCGGCATGTTCAACGAGTGGCGCTTCAATGGCCCTGGCCATCTGAGCATGGCCGATGGCAGTACCTATGTCGGTGACTTTGCCGCAGACACTTATCAGGGCAACGGCACCCTGACCTTGAGTGACGGCACCGTCGAAAGCGGTTACTGGATCAACGGCCAGCGGGTGCGCGACGCCAAAGGGAAGGTGTTGCCCGACCCGCTAGAGCTCGGCTTGCTCAATCAGGGCGAGTTACTCAATCAGGCGCTGGAGGCAGTTCCTGCCTCAACCCCGGACATTGAGCTGTACAGCCTGGTGGTAGCGGGCGATGGCAAACAAAGCGTTTTCATGCGCGAGGCCGACTATGTCAACGAGATGCTCGCCAACCGTTTTGGCAGCCGCGGCCATGTCACGCTGGTCAACCATCGCGACCATCTGATGGATCGCCCCATGGCCACCCGCGAAAACCTGCACCGCGCAGCCAAAACCCTGGCCGAGCGCACCGGCCCGCAAGACCTGGTATTTATCTACCTGACCAGTCACGGCACGCAAGAACATGAGTTGGTGCTGGACCAGCCACGACTGGAACTGGCCGACCTGCCCGCCGACGAATTAGCCGCCGCCCTGGCCCCCCTGAAGAATCGCGACAAGATCATTGTGATTTCATCCTGCTATTCAGGCGGCTTCATCCCGGCACTCAAGGATGAAAGAACCCTGATCATGACCGCCTCGCGTGAGGACCGGGTGTCCTTCGGCTGCTCGGAAGAAGCCGACTTCACGTATTTCGGCAATGCTTTGTTCGCGCAGGCACTGAACCAGACCGACGACTTGCAGAAAGCCTTCAAGCTGGCCAGGGAAACCATCGCTGAACGCGAGCAGACTGACGGCTACGAAGCATCCGAGCCCCAAATATGGGCTCCAAAAGGCGTTTTGAACCACTGGCAACAGCTGCGCCAGCAACAAGCCAAACGGGCTTTGCAATAAATAGGTTGAACAGCAAGCCTACAAAGAAGGACTAAGCTGCATGTATCAAGGGAGAAATCGCATGTACTTGACGCCTCAGCATATCCTGCTCGCAGGAGCCACCGGCCTGACGGGTGAGCTTTTGCTCGACCGCTTGCTCAACGAGCCCACCATCAAACGCGTGCTGGCCCCTTCACGTAAACCGTTGGCCGCCCACCCGCATCTGGAAAACCCGGTGGGTGACCCAGCGGTGTTTCTGCCCCAGCTCAGTGGCCCGGTGGATGTAGCCTTCTGCTGCCTGGGGACTACCATCAAACAGGCTGGCTCGGAAGAAGCGTTTCGTGGCGTGGATCACGACATGGTCACGGCATTTGCCAAGCGCGCACTGGAAATGGGTGCAAAGCACCTGATCGTCATTAGCGCAGTGGGCGCCGATCCAAAATCCTCAGTGTTCTATAACCGGGTCAAAGGTGAGATGGAGCAAACCTTGCGCGCTCAGGGCTGGCCGCAATTGACCATCGCCCGCCCATCATTGTTGATTGGCGAGCGCCAGGAAGAACGCCCCGTTGAAAAAATTGCCGGGACGCTTTCCAAACTGATACCGGGCAAGTACCACGGCATTGAAGCGTGCCAATTGGCCCGGGCACTCTGGCGTTTGGCACTGGAAGATCAGAAAGGCGTGCGGGTGGTGGAGTCGGATGAGTTGCGCAAGTTGGGCAAGTAAATCCTACGCGCAAGGTTCGTTTTTCAAGGGGCTGACCGATCCGACACGTCAGCCCCATGAACCTGTCACTCACGCTCAACCCGCCTTGCGCTGACCTTTTTCAATATTGCTTTCAAACAGATCAGAAAAGCGCGCCTTTCTATCCATGACGCTATTGTGCGCCCCTGGCAAACTTAGTTCCTGCAAGGTGAGATGCTGAATAAACTCATAACTTTGCGCCATCCCGCTATTTAGCTGTACATCACTTGTTGTAATGACCGCACAAACGTTCTTATCAATGAACACGCCTCATCCTGATGAGCGTTATTAGCACCCCTACAGCGTATTTATATCGGGCTTGTTATTAAACGCTAGCCCACACCAAAAGTAAGGCCTGCACGTATATATTAAAAATGAATCCCAGACTTCAGCCTTTAATCAACACTCAGACAAATACATTAATCAAAGCCCACCTGTCGCACTCACCCCCACACCCAGCACCGTCAACACTGACAACGGCAACAACACCGTGTCCAGCAAGGCACTGGCTGGCAGGTCCAACCCCGGATAGCGCGGGGCTTGCGCGCCAAAATGGTCCTGCGCACAGCACCCGCCCTGCAACGCATACCAATCCAGCCGCGTGCCCGAGTACACAACCGGCGCCCCAGGCTTGGCGGCATCCAGCGTACGAACGCTGGCACAACCGCCGATGTGCATGAGCATCAGGACTGTCAGCAGCGCCTTACTCATCGCCGCCCACGTGATGCTCGCCCCAGCGCGGGAGCATGTCTTGCGGAATGTTGAGCAGGTTAAGAATCCGCGCCACCACAAAGTCCACCAAGTCATCGATGGTTTGCGGTTGGTGATAAAAACCAGGGGACGCAGGCAAGATGACGGCGCCCATGTTCGAGAGCTTGAGCATGTTTTCCAGATGGATACTGGAGTACGGCGCCTCACGCGGCACGAGGATCAACTGGCGACGCTCTTTAAGCGTTACATCGGCTGCCCGCTCAATCAGGTTGTTGCAGGCTCCGGTGGCAATCGCCGACAGTGTGCCCGTCGAACACGGCACCACGACCATCGCAGCCGGTGCCCCGGAGCCCGACGCCACCGGCGACATCCAGTCTTCCTTGCCATACACCCGAATCTGTCCGGCAGCCGCACCGGTGTACTCGGTCAGAAAAGTCTGCATGGTTTGTGGCTTGGGTGGCAGGCTCACGTCGGTTTCGGTCGCCATGACCAATTGCGCCGCTTTGGAAATCAGGAAGTGAACTTCGCGGTCTTCCCGAACCAGGCAATCGAGCAGACGCAACGCGTAGGGCATGCCTGAGGCGCCTGTCACAGCCAGGGTGATGCGCTCCGGGCCGCTCATAGCAGCGCGTCCGCTAATTTGCCATGCAGGCCGCCAAAACCGCCGTTGCTCATGATCACTACGTGGGTACCGGGTTTAGCCTGGGCTTTAACGTCAGCAATAATGGCCTCCAACGAGTCGCAAACCAGCGTCGGTACGGGGCTTGATGCCACCGTCGCCGCCAAATCCCAACCCAGATTGGCCGGCGCGTACCACACTACGTGATCGGCCTGAACCACACTCTGCGGCAAGCCATCACGGTGTGCGCCCAGCTTCATGGAATTGGAGCGCGGCTCGATCACCGCGATCAGCGGCGCATCGCCAATCCGCTTGCGCAAGCCGTCGAGCGTGGTCGCAATGGCCGTTGGATGGTGAGCAAAGTCGTCGTAGATCGTAATGCCGTGCACCTCAGCGACTTTTTCCATGCGCCGCTTCACGCTTTTAAAGGCGCTCAGGGCGTCAATCGCAAGGCTCGGCACCACGCCCACATGGCGGGCTGCCGCCAGGGTGGCCAAGGCGTTGGCCACATTGTGCTGACCGGTCATGTCCCACTCGACCGCGCCTTGAACTGCCCCTTCAAACAGCACTTCAAAGTGCGAGCCGTCTTCACTCAATAGCCGAGCTTGCCATTGGCCGCCTTCGCCAGTGGTTTGCACCGGGGTCCAGCAGCCCATCTCAATCACACGCTGCAAAGCAGGTTCGGTGGTGGGATGAATCACCAGCCCTTCACTCGGGATGGTGCGTACCAAGTGATGGAATTGACGCTCAATCGCTGGCAAATCGGGGAAGATATCAGCGTGATCGAACTCAAGGTTATTGAGGATCGCGGTGCGAGGGCGGTAGTGAACGAACTTGGAACGCTTGTCGAAGAACGCGCTGTCATATTCATCGGCCTCAACGACGAAAAACGGGGTATCCCCCAAACGGGCCGAGACGGCAAAGTTTTGCGGCACACCGCCGATCAGGAAGCCCGGCGCCATGCCCGCGTGCTCGAGCACCCAGGCCAGCATGCTGCTGGTCGTGGTTTTGCCATGCGTACCGGCCACAGCCAGCACCCAGCGGCCTTGCAGCACATGGTCCGCCAGCCATTGCGGGCCGGACACATAAGGCAGGCCTTTATTGAGCACGTATTCAACGGCCGGGTTACCACGCGACAGCGCGTTGCCGATGACCACCAGATCGGGAGCAGGATTGAGCTGCGCCGGGTCGTAACCCTGGGTCAATTCAATGCCTTGAGCTTGCAGCTGGGTGCTCATTGGCGGATAGACGTTAGCGTCAGAACCCGTCACGTGATGGCCCAGCTCTTTGGCCAACACCGCCAGCGAACCCATGAAAGTGCCGCAAATACCGAGAATATGAATGTGCATAGTCGACCTCGTAAATCATCGGCGAAGGGTAGCTTAGAGGGCTGCTTTTCGCACTCACTAGCTGAAAGGCCCCAGCAGAAAAAGCGTTTCGACAGCGTCCAATCCTTCCATTCCTCTCTCGGCCCGATGCACCTATCACTTCTACCAGTACCGGGTACCTAATCAGCCGAGGACAATGGGGAGGGGAAAACCAGGAGGAGGTTCTGATGAAAGATCCACTTAAAGCTGTTCGGTGCCAGTATCTCTATGACCCTTTGAATCGATTACTCACCCAATCGTATCCAGCCGAATCCAGCACTACGACCTACCTGTATGCCGAAAATAGGCTGGCGACGCAAGTTCAAGGGGCTGCAAGCACGACGCTTATGAGGATGATGGGCGAAAACAGAGTGATAGCCCAGCACCGTGCGCACAACGGAATCAAAGACACGGTGCTGCTCGCTTGTGACACCCAGAACTCCCCTCTGGTAACAAGCGGCCCAGTAGACAACGAGCAACGCGCCTACACGGCGTATGGCTTTAGCATTGCGAATAAGACTTCGCTCTCTCTATTGGGCTACACCGGAGAACGCCAAGACGTTCTAACTGGCCATTATTTACTAGGAAGAGGGCGCAGGGCATACAACCCTGTATTGATGAGATTCAACAGTCCCGACCTGTTAAGCCCTTTTGATAGCGGCGGTATTAACAGTTATACCTACTGCACAGGAGATCCAATCAACTTTATTGATCCTGAGGCAACCAATGCCATTAATAATTTTTTCAGTTTCATTCCCAAAATCTCTAAGGGTGCCAGCAAAACAGTAAACCCACAGGTAAAGGAAGTCTTGGAGGACGGCAGCGTCTTTGTTGGCTACCACGGAGGTAACAAAAAGAAGATAGCCCAACTGATGGAGAGTGGTTTAAGAGCTGACTATCAACCCAAAAACAAAGGCAGCCATACATATGGCAATGGGTTCTATATCACTCGCAAACCAAGAACCGCCAAATTCTATGCAGGAAAATTTTCACCATTTCGCGCCAAAAGAAAAGCAGGAAGCGTCGTTGCCGTGTATTTAAAAAACCCACACCTTAAAGTTCACGGCATCGACAAGGACTTTACATTTACCAGCTTCTATACCCATACAAAGCACAAGCCGCTCATCAACTTTATTGAAAAAAACGAAAATATTGTATTAAAACCTAATATTTACTCAGACATTAAACTCATCAAATTAGATTCTGCCAAAAATTTGCCTCCTGTTATCAATCGAGATCTTCGATTGAGCTAAAAAACATAGCCGCTGACATGCACGCTAAAAGTGCTCGTTCATGGAGAGCGAGCACGTTGGCCTTCAGCGCTCGATCCCATGCTTGCGCAGCTTTCTATACAGGGTATTGCGGCTGACGCCCAGTTGCGCGGCGGTCTGGGTCATGTGCCAGCGGTGCAGTTCCAGCGCCACCAGCAAAGCCCGCTTTTCCGCGTCGTCCAACGGATGCTCAGAGCCCGGTTCGGCGGATTTAACCGGTGCCTGGCGAATAGCCACTGGCAGGTCGTCAAACTCGATCATCTGCCCTTCGCACAGTGCCGCCAGGGTTCGCAGCACGTTACGCAGTTGCCGCACGTTGCCCGGCCATTGGAAGTCCAGCAACGCCTGACGCGCCGCAGGGCGGATGGAAAGACACTGCCCTGCGGCTTCCTGGGCCAGCAAAAAGTCCAACAACTGCGATTTGTCAGTGCGATCGCGCAGCGCTGGCAAGCCCACTTCCAAGCCATTGAGGCGGTAGTACAAGTCTTCACGGAAGCTGCCGTCTGCCACCCGTTCCTGCAAGTTGCGGTGGGTCGCACTGACAATCCGCACGTCAACCGCCTGCGGCTCGCCACCAATCGGCACCACCATGCGGTCTTCCAGCACTCTTAACAGACGGGTTTGCAGCACCAGCGGCATGTCGCCAATTTCATCCAGAAACAAGGTACCGCCATCTGCCTGCTGCAACTTGCCCTGCATGCCTTCTTTACGCGCCCCGGTAAAACTGCCGCCGCGATAACCGAACAGTTCGCTTTCGATCAGGCTCTCCGGAATCGAGGCACAGTTAAGCGCCACAAACGGTTTTTCGGCACGAGCGCTGGCATGATGCACGGCCTTGGCAAACGCTTCTTTGCCCGACCCGGTTTCGCCATTGATCAACAGCGGTACGTCACGTTCGAACACCCGCAGCGCCCGGCGAAAATCGGTTTGCAGTGCTTCATCGCCCAGGCAGATGCCACTCAAGGGCGACCGTACCGGCTCAGGCGCTGGCGCAACAAATACCGGCTCTGCACGCGGCTGGCCGCGCAGCGCCGCAAACAAGCGTCGTCCATCGAAGGTGCGCAACGGCCAGCGGGTGCTGGCTTGCGCGCTGGCGCGGGCGAAAAGCTCGTCGCGAGGGCAATCGAACACGCTGTCTACGGTCTGCCCAAGCAGATTGCCACGCGCATACCCCAACAGGTTGAGGCCGCTTTGATTGATCGCGCAGATCACCCCGTCGCCATCAAACGCCAGTATGCCCTCACTGAACAATCCCACAGACTCAGCCTGTAAATGAAAGCGCAGCAACCATTGCTGTTCGTATTGGCGCAGGAAGTAACTGCTTTCTATGGTTTTGGCCGCGAGGTTGACCAGCGCCATGGTGTGAAACTGGCTCTGGCGCGAGGCTTCATGCCGCGCAGAGGACACATCCAGCACCGCCAGCAACTCACCGTGCGGGTCGAACACCGGACTGGCCGAGCAGGTGAGACCGGTATGACGACCACGAAAATGTTCGTCCTGATAAATACTCAGGGCCTGGCGCTCTACCAGACAGGTGCCGATTCCGTTGGTGCCCTCGCGGGCCTCACTCCAGTCCGCGCCGAGCCACAGCCCCGCGTGCTCGAAAATTTTGCGTTCAGTGGGCGCCGTGATGCAGTTCAGAATGACTCCGCGCGCGTCGGTCAGCAGTACCGCATGCCCCGCACCTGAAAGCTGCTGATGCAGGCTGTTCATTTCGTGCCCGGCAATTTGCAGCACCTGCTGCAACCGCTCGCGGCCTTCGAGAATGCGGCCGTGCTCAAGCACTGTCGGGGCGATGTTCTGCGCGGGGTCGAGGTGGTAGTCCTCCAGGCAACGCTGCCAGGAGCGAACGATAGACGGGTCACATCCTTGAGGACGACCCTGGATGACATTGATGACTTGTCGGGCATGCCGATTTAAATCGGTACTGTGCATTTTTATTGTTCTCCGCTCTGTCACGACGGCCCATGGGCGCAGAAAAAACCACCCTCTGCGACAACCGAGACCCAGTCCAAACCGAATGCCCAGCATCCTCTTGCGCCCAGCGCATTGCAATCTCGAACTGACTCGTCGGTCATCGGCTGTTTCATTTTTGGCACACAGTGTCACTTCAGCTGTACCAAGGGTGTCACAACGACTGCGCGCCAAGCGCCGCCTGAGCACCAAAAACCCCCGTTTTAAAAGGGGTGTAGCGATTTGGCCCAGCCTTTGCTGCCATTTTGGGCAGCGCCACAGCGCGTCCTCCCATAAGCACAATAAAGCCAAGGAGACACTCCATGCGTTACGCACAACCCGGTACTGAAGGCTCGGTGGTCTCGTTCAAAAGCCGCTACGGTAATTACATCGGTGGCGAATTCGTGGCACCCGTCAAAGGCCAGTACTTCACCAACACCTCGCCTGTGAACGGCAAGCCCATCGCCGAATTCCCCCGCTCAACCGCCGAAGACATCGAAAAAGCCCTTGATGCCGCCCACGCTGCAGCCGATGCCTGGGGTGCAACCTCCGTGCAGGCGCGCTCGCTGGTACTGCTCAAGATCGCTGATCGCATCGAACAAAACCTCGAACTGCTGGCCGTGACCGAAACCTGGGACAACGGTAAAGCGGTACGCGAAACCCTGAACGCTGACGTGCCACTGGCCGCCGACCACTTCCGCTATTACGCCGGTTGTATCCGCGCACAAGAAGGCAGCGCGGCCGAAATTGATGGCAACACCGTGGCTTATCACATCCATGAGCCGCTGGGAGTGGTTGGACAAATCATCCCGTGGAACTTCCCGCTGCTGATGGCCGCCTGGAAGCTGGCCCCGGCGCTGGCTGCCGGTAACTGCATCGTGCTCAAACCGGCCGAGCAAACGCCGCTGAGCATCACCGTGTTCATGGAGCTGATCGGCGACCTGCTGCCACCGGGCGTGCTCAACGTAGTGCAAGGTTTCGGCAAAGAAGCAGGCGAAGCACTTGCCACCAGCAAACGCATCGCCAAAATCGCCTTCACCGGCTCGACGCCAGTAGGCTCGCACATCATGAAATGTGCGGCCGAGAACATCATCCCGTCGACCGTGGAACTGGGTGGCAAATCGCCGAACATTTTCTTCGCCGACATCATGCAGGCCGAGCCGACCTTTATTGAAAAGGCCGCCGAAGGGTTGGTGCTGGCGTTCTTCAACCAGGGCGAAGTGTGCACATGCCCTTCTCGCGCACTGATTCAAGAGTCGATCTACGACGACTTCATGAAAGTGGTGATGAAAAAGGTTGAGTCGATCAAACGTGGTGACCCGCTGGACACCGACACCATGGTCGGCGCTCAGGCGTCCGAGCAGCAATTCGACAAGATCCTGTCCTACCTTGAAATCGCCAAGGCCGAAGGCGCCGAGCTGCTGACCGGCGGCCAGGTGGCCAAGCTCGAAGGCGATCTGTCGACGGGCTATTACATCCAGCCGACGCTGCTCAAGGGCACCAACAAAATGCGCGTCTTCCAGGAAGAAATCTTTGGCCCGGTGGTCAGCATCACCACCTTCAAAGACGAAGCCGAAGCGCTGGCGATTGCCAACGACACCGAGTTCGGTCTGGGCGCTGGCTTGTGGACCCGCGACATCAATCGCGCCTACCGCGTGGGCCGCGCTATCAAGGCCGGTCGCGTGTGGACCAACTGCTACCACTTGTACCCGGCGCATGCCGCGTTCGGTGGCTACAAAAAGTCCGGTGTCGGCCGTGAAACCCACAAAATGATGCTCGATCACTATCAGCAGACCAAAAACCTGCTAGTGAGCTACGACATCAATCCGCTGGGTTTCTTCTAACCAACCCTCCCCCTTTGTGAGAGCGGAATCGCTCGCGATGCAGACGACTCGGCTTTTCAGTCAATACGAGTCGATCCTATCGCGAGCAAGCCCGCTCCCAATGGCGTGCCTAACGCTCTAAACCGCGCCTTTGGCCCAGCTCTTGCTTTGCTCCCTGTCATATTTTTTCAAACTATAAAAGAACAGGTGAACTGACATGCCTAGCGACTCCAATGCTGCTTCGGCAGCCCCCTCCTCTGTCGACTTTGAAAAGGTCGGCTCCGAATATTTTCAACAACGAGAACTGAAAAAAGGCGCCGCGGGCTGGGTCCTGCTGGTAGGCCTGGGTGTGGCGTACGTGATCTCCGGCGACTACGCCGGCTGGAACTTCGGTCTGGCCCAGGGCGGCTGGGGCGGAATGTTTATCGCCACCTTGCTGATGGCCACCATGTACCTGTGCATGTGCTTTTCGCTGGCCGAACTGTCTTCGATGATTCCCACGGCAGGCGGCGGCTATGGCTTTGCCCGCAGCGCTTTCGGCCCGTGGGGCGGGTTTCTGACCGGCACCGCGATCCTGATTGAATACGCCATTGCCCCCGCGGCCATCGCCGTGTTTATCGGCGCGTATTGCGAGTCGTTATTCGGCATCGGCGGCTGGATGATTTACCTGGCCTTCTACATCATTTTTATCGGCATCCACATCTTCGGCGTCGGTGAAGCACTCAAGCTGATGTTCATCATCACCGCCGTGGCCGCCATTGCCTTGGGCGTGTTTCTGGTCTCGATGGTGCCGCACTTCAGCGTCGCCAACCTGCTGGACATTCCCGTGACTGAGGCCAAGGGCGCCAGCCCGTTCTTGCCGTTTGGTTATGTCGGCGTGTGGGCGGCCATCCCCTATGCGATCTGGTTTTTCCTCGCCGTCGAAGGCGTGCCGCTGGCAGCCGAAGAGACCAAAAACCCCAAGCGCGACCTGCCGCGCGGCCTGATTGGCGCCATGCTGGTACTCGTGACCTTTGCGCTGCTGATCCTGATCATCGGCCCAGGCGGCGCCGGAGCGCATCACTTGATGGCTTCGGGCAACCCGCTGGTTGAAGCGTTGAGCACGTCATATGGTGGCTCAACCTGGATGGGCGGCTTCGTCAATCTGGTCGGTCTGGCGGGCTTGATCGCCAGCTTCTTCTCGATCATTTACGCCTACTCGCGCCAGATATTTGCCCTATCTCGTGCGGGCTACTTGCCGCGCAAACTGTCAGAAACCAACAAAAGCAAAGCCCCGGTACTGGCGTTGATCATCCCCGGAATCATCGGCTTTGGCCTGTCGCTGACCGGTCAGGGCGATTTGCTGATTCTGGTGGCGGTGTTTGGCGCGACCATTTCCTACGTATTGATGATGGCTGCGCACATTACCCTGCGCATTCGCCGCCCCAAAATGGAGCGTCCGTATCGCACGCCAGGTGGTATTTTCACCTCGGGCACCGCTTTGGTGCTGGCTTGCGTGGCTGTGGTCGCAGGCTTTCTGGTGGATCCACGCGTTGTGATTGGCGCTGCAGTGATCTATGGCGTATTAATTGCCTACTTTGCTTTTTACAGTCGACATCACTTGGTGGCCGGTACGCCGGAAGAGGAATTCGCGGCCATTCAACAGGCTGAGCAATCCCTGCACTAGTCGCTGAGAATCCCGCCAGGCGCGCCGCGCCTGGCGTTAAGGAGCACCTTGTATGGCAACTTTTTCTCATGCGGTGGGTACACAGACTTACCGTTTTGACAGCCTCAAAGACGTCATGGCCAAAGCCAGCCCGGCCCGCTCCGGGGATTTTCTGGCCGGCGTTGCCGCGCTCAATGACGGCGAACGTGTCGCCGCGCAAATGGCGCTGGCTAACATCCCGCTTTCGTACTTCCTGCAAGAAGTATTGATTCCTTACGAATCAGACGAAGTGACGCGGCTGATTATCGACAGCCACGACCTGATTGCCTTTGCGCCCGTCAGCCACCTGACCGTAGGCGGTTTTCGTGACTGGCTGCTCAGTGATGCAGCCGGTGAACACAGCTTGCGCGCACTGGCCCACGGACTGACCCCGGAAATGGTCGCCGCAGTGTCGAAGATCATGCGCGTTCAGGACTTGATTCTGGTGGCCCAGAAGATCCGCGTGGTCACCCGGTTTCGCGGCACCATGGGCCTGCGCGGTCGCCTGTCGACCCGCCTGCAACCCAACCACCCAACGGATGATCCGGCCGGTATTGCAGCGAGCATTCTCGATGGCCTGTTGTACGGCAACGGCGATGCGATGATCGGCATCAATCCGGCCACGGACAGCATCGCCTCGATCTGCGACCTGCTGAACATGCTCGACGCGATCATTCAGCGCTATGAAATCCCGACCCAGTCTTGCGTGCTGACACACGTCACCACCTCGATTGAAGCGATCAACCGCGGCGTGCCGTTGGACCTGGTGTTTCAGTCAATTGCCGGCACCGAAGCCGCCAATGCCAGCTTCGGGATTAATCTGAATGTGCTGCAGGAAGGTTACGAGGCAGGCTTAAGCCTCAATCGCGGCACCTTGGGCAATAACCTGATGTACTTCGAGACCGGCCAAGGCAGCGCGCTGTCGGCCAACGCGCATTTCGGCGTCGACCAGCAAACCTGCGAAACCAGGGCCTATGCCGTGGCGCGGCATTTCAAGCCGTTTTTGGTCAACACCGTGGTGGGCTTTATCGGGCCCGAGTACCTGTATAACGGCAAACAAATCATCCGCGCCGGGCTCGAAGACCACTTTTGTGGCAAGTTGCTGGGCGTACCGATGGGCTGCGACATTTGTTATACCAACCATGCCGAAGCCGATCAGGACGACATGGACAACCTGCTGACGCTGCTAGGCGTGGCCGGGATCAACTTCATCATGGGCATTCCGGGGTCGGACGACATCATGCTCAACTATCAGACGACTTCCTTCCATGACGCGCTCTACGCCCGAAAAACCCTGGGATTAAAACCTGCGCCCGAGTTTGAACAGTGGCTTGGCAAAGTCGGAATTTTCACTCAGAGCGATGGCCGGATCGAATTCGGCCAGCAATTGCCTCCAGCATTTCGTCAGGCACTGGCTCATTTGGGAGGGCGCTGAAGATGGACACTACGCCGACAGACAGCCTCAACCCTTGGCTGGAACTGCGTCGCCTGACCCCGGCACGTATTGCGCTGGGGCGCACGGGCACCAGCATGCCGACCCAAGCGCAGCTGGATTTTCAATTCGCCCACGCCCAAGCACGGGACGCCGTGCACCTGCCGTTTGATCATGCAGGGCTGAGCCGCCAGTTTGCCGAGCGCGGACGCGACAGTTTGCTGGTGCACAGCGCTGCCATTGATCGCCACAGCTATCTGCAACGGCCCGACCTGGGGCGCAAACTCAACGAAGAGTCGGCACAGCAATTGCGCGACTACGCCCAAGCCAATGCGGGCGGTTTTGACGTGGTCGTGGTGGTGGCCGACGGGTTATCGGCGCTGGCCGTTCATCGCCACACGCTGCCCTTTTTGGAGCGCATGGAAGCGCACTTCGCCACGGAAGGCTGGCGTTTGTCGCCGGTGGTTTTGGTGGAACAAGGGCGAGTCGCGGTGGCCGATGAGATCGGCGAACTGCTGGGCGCCAAAATGGTGGTGATGCTGATTGGCGAGCGCCCGGGCTTAAGCTCGCCCGACAGCCTGGGGCTGTATTTCACTTATGCGCCCAAGGTCGGTTTGACCGATGCGTATCGCAACTGCATCTCCAACGTGCGGCTTGAGGGCCTGAGTTATGGCATGGCCGCTCATCGGCTGGCGTACCTGATGCGCGAAGCCTGTCGTCGGCAATTGTCGGGGGTAAATTTGAAGGACGAGGCGCAGGTTCAGACCTTGGACGTAGCTGCGCCGAACGAAAATTTTTTGCTGAAGGGCAAGTAAAACCAAACCTATAATCGCGCAGGAGCTGCCGAAGGCGGCGATCTTTGGGTCTTTAAAATCAAAAGATCGCCGCCTTCGGCAGCTCCCACGCCGTGTTACGTGCGACTAAATACACGCTTCGCTACAAACTCGAGCAGCACAATCCGCTTCAATCCGTATAATCCTTTCGGTTCAAAATGTACGAAAAAACTACATCCACTGTAGTTAAATACCTACCCCCCGCACAGACCTGCTGAGCCGGGTCATCAAGACAGGTGCCATACATGGATTTCAACCCGATCGACATTATCCTGCACCTCGATGTGTACCTGGACATGCTGGTAAGAGACTACGGAGTGTGGATCTACGCCATCCTGTTTCTGGTGATCTTTTGTGAAACCGGTCTGGTTGTCATGCCGTTCCTGCCAGGTGATTCGTTGCTGTTTATCGCCGGCGCCGTAGCCGCCGGTGGCGGTATGGATCCTGTGTTACTGGCCGGCCTCTTGATGCTGGCGGCGATATTGGGTGACAGCACCAACTACGTCATAGGACGAACGGCAGGCGAACGCTTGTTCAGTAATCCGGACTCGAAGATTTTTCGTCGCGATTACCTGCAAAAAACCCACGACTTCTACGAACGTCATGGCGGCAAAACCGTGACCATGGCGCGTTTCCTGCCGATTTTCCGCACCTTCGCCCCATTTGTGGCGGGCGTGGCACGCATGTTCTACCCGCGCTTCTTTATGTTCAGCGTATTTGGCACCATCCTTTGGGTCGGCGGCCTGGTCACCCTGGGTTACTTCTTCGGCAACGTGCCCTTCATCAAATCCAACCTGTCGCTGCTGGTGGTGGGCATCATTTTGCTGTCACTGGTGCCGATGATTATTGGCGTGATCCGCAGCCGCATGGGCCGCAGCCCGTCTAAAGCCTAATTGGGGAGCGCCCTATGTGGTCTCTGAGTGAATGGCGGCGCCAGCGGATTCTGGCGCAACACCCGGTTGCGGCAGACGTGTGGCATGACGTGCGCCAACACCTGAGTATTCTCGACGGGCTGGACGACGCGCAGGACAAATGGCTGCGCGAAAGCAGTGTGTTGTTCCTCAAGGAAAAACACCTGACGCCCATGCCCGGGGTCGAACTCACGCAAGAGGGCCAGCTCCTCCTGGCCGCTCAGGCACAACTGCCGCTGCTCAACCTGGGCGATCTGGACTGGTATCAGGGCTTTCACGAAATCGTCCTGTACCCCGATGACTTCATCAGCCCGCAGCGTCATCGCGACGCCAGTGGCGTCGAACACGAATGGCAAGGCACCCACAGCGGTGAGGCCTGGCAACATGGGCCGGTGATATTGGCCTGGCCGGGCGTGCTGGCCAGTGGTGGCTGGGAAGGTTACAACCTGGTGATTCACGAACTGGCGCACAAGCTCGACATGCTCAATGGCGCCGCCAACGGCATGCCGCCGCTGCACAGCAACATGCAGGTGAGCGACTGGACCAAGGACATGCAACAAGCCTTCGACCACCTCAATCACTACCTGGACCACCACAACCCCGACCACGCCCCCATCGATCCCTATGCCGCCGAAAACCCGGCTGAGTTCTTTGCGGTCACCAGCGAATACTTCTTCAGCGCACCAGACCTGCTGCACCACGTCTACCCGCTGGTTTATCAGCAACTCAGCCTGTTTTATCGTCAGGACACCCTGGCCCGGCTACGCAAGTTGCAAAGCGAGCACCCCGAATACCGCGCACATCACTGAACGGCCATGCGTGACGCGGTTATAGGAATACGCCTATAATCGCCGCCACTTTTTGGCCAAATCGGCCAAGCAAACTGGCCTACACACGGGGGCACCGCCCAATGAGCTACAGCAAGATTCCGGCTGGCAAAGACCTGCCGAATGACATCTACGTCGCCATCGAGATTCCGGCTAACCACGCGCCGATCAAATATGAAATCGACAAAGACAGCGATTGCCTGTTCGTTGACCGCTTCATGGCCACCCCGATGTTCTACCCAGCCAACTACGGCTTCATCCCGAACACCCTGGCCGACGACGGTGACCCCCTCGACGTGCTGGTCGTGACCCCTTACCCGGTAGCGCCAGGTTCGGTTATCCGTGCACGTCCAGTTGGCATCCTGCACATGACTGACGACGGCGGCGGCGATGCCAAAGTAGTAGCAGTGCCTCACGACAAGCTGTCCCAACTGTACGTTGACGTGAAAGAGTACACCGACCTGCCACCGCTGCTGATTCAACAGATCCAGCACTTCTTCGAGAACTACAAAGATCTCGAAAAAGGCAAATGGGTGAAGATCGAAGGTTGGGGCGACGCTGAAGCTGCCCGCGCCGAGATCACCAAATCGGTTGCTGCCTACAAAGGCTAAGTGCAGACCGGCAGGCTCCAGCAGCTTGCTCAACGCGCTAAAAACCCCGGCTCGCCGGGGTTTTTTTATGCCTGCCTAAACGCACTGAAACACAACCTGTTCATGCCAGTTGAATGCACTGAGGAATCAAGTAGGAAATATCGTTTTAAGGCGAGGACTCATCTCTTTTTACCTGTTTTTTTTGAACGTTTAGTTTATTTAAACAGTGTCGCCTTCTCCGTAAACTCCGCATTCATGAATACATCCGGTGATCGCCTCAGAACCCTCCTGCGGGAGTGCCATTTATCCGCTTCGGACTTCGCTGCCAATCGCCGCGTCACGCCGCAGCATGTCAACAACTGGTTCAAGCGTGGCATCCCCATGGCCCGCCTGGACGAAATCGCCGAACTGTTGTGCGTTAACAGCCGATGGCTGCGCACCGGTGAAGGCAGCAAACATCCGGGAGCCCCGAGCATCAGCCATACAGCGCGTCATTCAACGCCAGATCAGCACCTTGCAACCTCACACACCAGCACCGCCCCCTGCAACACCCGTGACATCGACGTACCGTTTTACAGCGAAGTGCTGAATGCCTGTGGCTCAGGAAAAACCCACGTGGCCCAGATACCGGAATGCCGGATACCTCTGACCTCGTCTATCTTGCACACCATGGACGTCAGCCCAGAGCAGGCCATGTGCGCCCCCATGATCGGCAACAGCATGGTTCCCCGAATTGAAGCGGGCTCAACCGTGGCCATCGACCGCAGCCTGACCCAAATCGTTGACGGCGAAATCTACGCCCTCGAACAAGACGGCATGCTACGGATCAAATACGTTTACCGCCTGCCCAACAACGGCTTGCGCTTGCGCAGCCACAACCGTGAAGAATACCCGGACGAACTTTTCAGCGCGCTCCAGATACAAGAGCAACACCTGCGGATACTGGGCTGGGTATTTTGGTGGTCCACCCTGAATAAACGCCGCCCGCCAGTGCCTTACAAACTGGAGGAATAGGGTCTAAAGGCGTGAGAAGGTGTAACAGAAGCGGGATTTTTACTGGGAAATACAAGCAATTCCCAGTATGCTTCGCCGCACTCGCGCATCCCCCTGCTCCCTGCAGGCCGGATTGCAGGGCAAGGCAGCGATAAGCCGCCACGCCCCACACACCCAGACGCCACGCGCTGGATGTCCCGATTGAAGGCGAGCACAGTTTGCCAAAAACAAACCAAACCCGCCCCCGAGAAGCCGGCCACAAGCCGGCTTTTTAATGCCTGAGTGAAAGTGATTCTCCCTGCTGAAAATCGTTAAAGATTTGCTCTACCAAGGATTTCAGCCGGTTTTTTCAGACCAGACGAGCCGGCACCGCCAACGGTAGGAGCGGGCTTGCCCGTGATCATATCGGCGCGATTCAACAGGAAATCCGCAGCGCTTGGCGCAGGCGATTGCACCAACGGCCGTTTAGGCTTGAATGAATAGCATTGGCCACTGTCCGGCGGTTGAATGCCAGGCAATGGCCAAGCCTGTCTTTACGCCCCTTGAATCTTCACGATCCAGCCTTCGGGCGCTTCGATGTCTCCATACTGGATACCGGTCAGCTCTTTATACAGCTGCTGCGTCACCGGCCCCACAACTTCGCGGCTATGGAAAACGTGCAGCTTGTCACGGTACTGGATGCCGCCAATCGGCGTGATCACGGCAGCGGTGCCACAGGCGCCTGCTTCGGTAAAGCGGCTCAGTTCGTCTACCCGCACATCCCCTTCAACCACGGTCAAGCCCAGGCGTTCTTTGGCCAGTTGAAGCAATGACAGGCGGGTGATGCCTGGCAATACCGAGGCCGAACGTGGCGTAACCAGTTGTTTATCCGCCGTGATGGCAAAGAAGTTGGCCGAACCGACTTCTTCGATGCAGCTATGGGTCAGCGGATCCAGGTAGATGCAATCAGCAAAACCGGCGCGTTTGGCTTCTGCACCCGGCAGCAAGCTGGCAGCGTAGTTGCCACCGACTTTGGCAGCCCCGGTGCCGTTCGGCGCGGCGCGGTCGTAATCGGAAATCATGAAGTCGCAAGGCTTCATGCCGCCCTTGAAGTACGCACCAACAGGAATGCAGAACACGCTGAAAATGAATTCAGGTGCAGTCCGCACGCCGATGTTGTCGCCCACGCCAATCACGAAAGGCCGCAGGTAGAGAGCGCCACCCGAGCCGTACGGCGGAATGAAGTGCTCGTTGGCTTTGACTACTTGGGTGCAGGCATCGATGAACTGTTCAACCGAGACCCTCGGCATCATCAGACGATCGCAGCTGCGTTGCATCCGCAAGGCGTTCTGGTCGGGACGAAACAGGTTGATCGAGCCGTCCTTGCAACGATAAGCCTTGAGGCCTTCGAAGCACTGTTGCCCATAGTGCAAGGCGGTGGAGCCTTCACTGATGTGCAGCACGTTGTCTTCAGACAGGACACCCGCATCCCACTGATCCTGGCTCCAGTGAGACAGGTAGCGGTAGTCGGTTTTTATGTAGCTGAAGCCCAGTGTGCTCCAGTCGATACTCGGGACAGACATGATTACCTCGAATGCTGTTCTTGGCAGATTAAGCGACACCGCCAACAGTCGATGCCGTACAGCGGGCCTTTGCGCCAGCCACTATAGATCCAAACTACCCATTTTTATTGCGCGTAGAAACAGGTAAGACAAATGTCTCGTCAGATGCGCCAATTTAGTCAGTCCCCCGGATCCGCGCAATGCTCAGTTGAAGTCTCTGCGCGCAGAGCTGATCAATGCACCTTTTTTTTGATCAGGCCCAATCCCCAGCCCCTTGATCAAATCATCGGCTCGCGCCTCTCAATGATCAGCGAAGGTCCTACGGCCCTTATCGCAGCCTGAGGCAGCGGCTACTGAGGGTCGATCTACGGCTAATAATCAGCCGTTTCGTACGACGTTTCTCTTTCAATCCAGCGAAGCTTCCGAGAAAATCCCGTTCGCTTGCGCCTGTCCAGTTCGGGGAATAGTCTCGGCCCATCGCTGTCCATCAGCGGTTGGGTTTAGTAGCCCGACGATGTGATCAGGCGCAAGGCGCCACCTTTGCGAGGCGCTTTTTTTCGGCCTCACGTTTTATGGTGGCCGTGCGCAGGGCGCCTTCGGGCGCGCCGGTTCTCCTGATCACCGGTCTACTAACCTGCGCATGGCTGCCACCTATTCGTTTAGTAGCGACAGGTGACAGCTCCTCAATTGATTAGGAGTTGTACCGATGAAAAAAATTGTCCCAGACCCACCTGCTGCTCCCCTGCACGCTGCTGCTCAGTGCGATGCACTGTCGTTGGACCGCGCCGCCACTGATCGCGCCCTCAACTTTTACCTGCTCGACCCTAAGCCTCCACGGCACGTGGATCTGGCCACGTATGCCATCCCGGACAGCGTTGACTTAGAAGCGGCTTTGGCCCAAGCGTCAGACTTGTTGCGCTGCGCGGGAGCTTCGGCGAGTGAGGCGGGGAATGGTTTGAGCGGGCATTCGCGCAATCTGGTGTTGTCGGTCATGCACCTGGTGGAGCTGGCTAAGGCGTACGTCGATAAATCGCTGGACGGTCTAACGACGCACTAAGCGGCACGCGCCTGAGTGCAAGCAGGCGCGTCAATTTTCTCTCCGTTTTAAAAACATCCACCCGCACAACCTATCAGATCTGCTAGCTATACAC
>NZ_JBIWEO010000010.1:0-233629 GCF_044762555.1 Pseudomonas sp. NPDC096917
CAATTGGACGAGGCATGCCTGGAACCATCTCGGGGCGAGGGGTGCACAGTATATCGTTGTACGTTAGAAAATAAACTAACCGCTCACGACACTAGTCATGTCCACCCCAGTATCCCCTTGTACGAAAATGTAACCTTGATAGATATCAAACTGGTATCAGCCTACTACCGGATCCTAGTTGACCTCGCACGACACAAGCACTGCCTGACGTATGGCCGGGCACGATGTTTTACGGTACTTTGTGCTGGCATGAGGCCATATTCACAGCAGGACGCCCCCCACGGCTAGGGCCAATATCTCCTTGCCCGGTACCGTTCCTGCACATTCAATTCGTGACAGGAACGACCATGTCAGGCGGCGAAACCGAAAAAATTGCGAGGCTTGCGGAGCTCGTTTCTAGCGACATCTTCAATTTCTTCCGCTGGAAGAAAGAGGGGCCTGCCAACCTCAACTTCGCCTGTGTGAAGAAGGAAACACACTCGCCCTTGAAGAAGTCTGAGCATACGCACCCGACTGACGTGGTGTTCAAGTACGCAGACCCTTACCTGAACAAAGCCATCTACCTTCATACCGACTTGAAAAGCTATGCGGTTGGCTCCATCACTCTGGACTCGATCAAGAAGGCCTTGAAGTCCCTGGGCAAGACCATCGACTGTGCCCGTGCTTCGCCGGAATGGCAGACTCGCTACCATTTGGCCAAACGTGAGAAGTATGAAATTCGTGGGATGCTGTTCGTCTATAACCACGATGACGAGTACGACAAGAATTTCTACGATCACTTCAAGGATTACAAAGGTGAGAATCTGCACATCAAAGATTCTCAGCAGGTTCATATCGTCGAACCTTCATTGATCAATTACCTGAAGACGCTGCAGCTCGATGTAAACACCCTCAGAGCAGAAGGGAAATTCCCGAAGGAAAATTACACCTTCTATTACCCTGACCTCGTCTTGCACAAGGCCAATGGTGAGTACTGGGATCGTGCGGCAACCGCAGAGCTGATCGCCTCGCCGTATATGATCATTCACCACAAAGAGGTGATGTCGTACTGCGAGAAAGCCAAAGACGTGACTGAAACGTATAGCGAAGGCTATCTGATCTATTATCGCCGCGATGGCAGCACCGAGATCGAGTTCAGGTACCTCTTTGACGCGCTGTCCAGATTCCAGATCCTCAACGCCAACAAGGACTTGAAAATCCGAATCAGGGTTGCCAATCGCCACCATCACAGCAGCATCCTCAGCAATTTCAATGCTGCCATCAACAGCTATGTGACCGAGTGGGGCGAAGACGAAAACCGCAAGCGGAAACTACAGGCGATCGAACTGGAAATCGTGAATCACGCGATTCCGAACTATAAGCCCGAAGCGATCGGATGGGAGCGAGACTGACATGAGAATGGGTAGTTTGTACTTTGCATCCGACAAAGCGATCTACGATGCGCTCACGCAGCGAAGCCTGACGAGCGTTGAGCTCAGGAAGGTCTTCCTATCCAGAGGGATCGTGATCTCCAATGAATCTGACAAAAAATTCCTGGCCAATCGATTCAGTGCCCTGTTCCATGACTACTACGACTATCGGAATCTGTCGCTCCTGGTGGGTGGCCGTGACAGTCGTGAGAAAACCACCAACGTGGTCGTCACGACAGCGGTTACTAAAGACCAACTGACCGACGCTCTCACCTCCGTCAAGGAATGGCTGGTGGATGACCAGCACGAGCAGGCTGAGGTGGCCGTCCACGGTGATCAGCTCAAACTCACCGTCAAATATCAGAAGCTCGATCTGAGTCAGGCTGAGTTCCGCCAGGTGGTTGAGAAGACGGCGGAGGTGATCCTTGAGAAGCAGGGCAAGGGGTGGAAGATCACTGGCCCCATGAACGACAAGTTCAAAGACATCACTGATCAGCTGTATTCCCAGATCGAGATCCTGACCGAACAGGACGTTGGTACCCGAACCATCTCACTGGAGGCGATCCCTGATGCGAGCATCAGGACGAACTTCCTTCGCAACTTGATCCGCAATCTCAAGGACATGGAGGTGGTCGATGTGGTCGACGTATCCACATTCAACCCTAAAGATCGAGAAGACGATGACCTGGATCTCAGTGACGATGCGCTGGTGATTGAGGATTCGATTGAGGTTGAATCAGAATATGAGGGCGAGGAGGGCGACCCTGAAGCCGAACTGGCTCGGCCGCAGCCAGAAGCCAGTGTTCACAAGATCATACGCATCGACAAGGCGTCCCTGAAGGGTAAGGGTGTCTTGGAGTCGAAGCAGCTGCTTGAGCTAGAAGGCCACGGGTTCTATCTGTGGAAGATCCGATGGAAAGCTCGTGAGAAGCTCTTTGGATCTGAGGTCGTCCTCTTTGAAGCTCAGTTTGGTAACCAGGCCAAGTACTGCGATTTCTCCTACATCGTCAAGGGTGTCTACAACTACAACAATGGGAAATACGCCAAGAACCTGGTGCGTGCCGAGCCGGTGTTTGAGCAGAAGCTCAAAGTCCGCTTGGAGGATGCAGCGCAGAAGACCTTGGATGAGATCGAAAGGAGTTTGATGGCATGAAGTCAAAGCGGCTGAAACTCTGGGTTCTGACTGCTCGCGTTGACTTTCAGTCCCTTGTGCATGGGCTTCGACAGCAGCCGTTCAACGACCAGAACCGGGTCGGTGTCGAAGTTATTGAGATCCTGGCTGGCAAGGCAACCTTTCGGTACCACGAGCAGCGGAATATCACCCAGTGGTTCACGAACCCTCTGGGCGAAACCGTCGAATCGAGTTACTCGACGTTCATCAGCTTCGACATGGTGTTCGAAACGCTTGGGCCGGATCGCTATTCGGTCTGCATGGGTTCGCCGCCGAAGGATTTGAAGCCCTTCGTGGAGCTCATCCGAGCGGCAACCCTGACGAATTTCGCGCTGGAGATCGTGAAGCCGGACATTTCTTCGGTCTATCAGCAGCTCAAGTCCGATAAGCGCTTCACGAGAGTCATGGCCAAGCGGATCGTTTCGGGAGCGGTGACCTTCGATATCGAAAGCAGCTACCGAGTCGATATTGCATCGACGGGGAACGCGATGACGAAGTTGTTGGAGATCACGGGTGGCCGCGCGGCACCGATCGACAAGATCAAAATCGTCTACACGTACGACTCAACGCCAGTTCAGATTGAACTGTCGCGCTCAGGTTCGATAGCAGTGTCATGGGATGATGAGGAGCATCTGCACCTGCTGACAGATCTCTTGATCCGGTAGATAGGCAGAGGTTACGAGAGGTCGAGCGGGATGTGTCAGACCTGTCTCGGCTGGCTCGGCGCTTGGGGCGCTCACACAACCCGGCTACGCCCATCAGGCCCCTGAATGCCAGTAACCAGAAATAAGGCGGCTTTATATACTCGAGTGACCCCTTATGGCCGATTCTGTTGAAAAAGTCAGATTTTCAGATCACCTGGACTCAGGCACGGCCACCACCAGAGAACCTACTCACCACATTGAGTGGTTTCTCGGCCCTTCGTTGACCATTGTTGCTTTGTTATTGGGTTAATTTGAGGTTTTTGGCTTAGTGCAGGCACACCTATCCCGGGGCAGGCGGCCCTTGAGATGTAAGTTTGGCCAGTCGACGCAGGTTCTGTACCGCAGCCGCCAGTGTGAACTCATTGGTCGCGCCGCTCATGCCACGTAGTCGCAAGCGATCCAATTTCAGGATGCGCTTGAGGTGTGCGAACAACATTTCGACCTTCTTACGTTCGTGGCGAGAGCGCACGTACTCCGGCGTCGCCGCGATGCGTCGAGCCACGTCACTTGGCTTTCATCGGACACGTCGCGCAGTCAGTCTGTCTGGATCGGAAGATGATTGTGTTGGCTTTGGTGACGTGCGAACGCTCGTTCTTGAAGGCTCGCCATTCGCTACGTAATGCATTGCCAGCCGGGCAGCAGTATTCCTCATCTCTTCATTCCAGCGGAAATCGCTGCTCGAAAAACTGTCGTTCTTGCGTTCGGTTTTGTCCCACACCGGCACATGTGGCTCGATGTCCTTTGCTTCCACCATCCAGGCCAGCATCGGCGCGGTACCGTAAGCGGTGTCGCCAATGAGGCGTTCCGGCTTGATGTCGAACTGCGCCTTAACGCGATCAATCATCGTCTTGGTGCTCTCGACTTCTGCGGTTCGATGAGCCGGTGTGGGTTCCACATCCGTGATCACGCCGTGCTCGGTATCGATCAGATATTTCGTGGAGTAAGCGAAGAACGCTGGGCCACCTGGAGCTGCGGTCCAGCGGGCTTGAGGATCAGTCAGCGATAGACGCTTCGGTAGCGTTTCGGCCAGAGCCTCTTCATCGAGTGCCTCAAGATACTCACGCACGGCGCGGGTGCTCAGGGCCGGATCGCTCCAGTTGACCGGTTCATCACCCGGTACACCGCGCTGCCGGCTGGCATCCGTTTTGATGATGCTGGCGTCCACGGCAAAGCCTTCGCCCTTGACCAGGCCGGCGTCCATGCAACGACGCAGCACTTCATTGAACAGCCAGCGAAACAGATCGCTGTCCCGAAAACGGCCGTGTCGGTTTTTGGAAAAGGTCGAGTGATTGGGGGCTTCATCTTCAAGGCTCAATCGGCATAACCAGCGATACGCCAAGTTCAAATGGGCCTCTTCGCACAACCGCCGCTCTGAGCGTATGCCGTAGCAATAGCCCACGATCAACATGCGGATCATCAATTCAGGATCAATCGACGGGCGCCCAATCGGGCTGTAGAAGTCGGCGAGGTGATGGCGCAAATCGCTCAGATCGAGACACCGATCAATGCTGCGCAGAAGGTGATTGGCTGGGATGTGATCTTCAAGGTTGAATGAGTAAAACAGTCGCTCCTGCCCACTCGATAACTGTCCCATCATGCTGTGTGATCCCCCGCCGGCCAATGAAACAATTTTGCCGCAGGCCAGACAGGGGAGCTATTTTTTCAACAGAGTCGGCCAGAAGCAGACGTTCGTGCAAGGTTGCAATCGGCCAAAATAGCCAAACACCACCCGATGGGGGAGCGCAGATAAAATCTGTAGAACCGAATAACCATGATTCGTCAGTTCGAACCTCTACTTAGTTAACTCGTAACTATCTTGAATGAGTTCGTGTATGTATTCGGTTGCTACTGAGCCGTCCAAAACCACACTGATCCAGTGCTCTTTGTTCATGTGGTAACCCGGAAGAATCCCCCCCATTTGACGAAGTGAACCCGCTTTGGCCGGATGGCATTTCACATCCAAAATATCAACCTCTCCCTCGCCTGCAAGACCTAGCTTTTCCTTGGGTACGTTCATCACTATTCCAAACCATTTCTCTGATCCCGCGTGCCTTAGGACGGCGTATTTTGGGAATTTACTCCAAGGGTAATCAGGCTGGATATCGAACTCTTTCTCAACATAGCTCAACACTGCTTTTCTGGATGGCATGGGGCTGTCCTTGGGCATTGATTATTTGGTAGCTGAGGAGCCATCTGGCAATGGCATTATGGCCATGCTCGGCTATGCGTCGCCACCCTGCACCTACATATGCACAGAGTAATACCCAAGGTGTAGCTCATGCGGGTGGGTGCTGCCGAACCTTGAATAGCCCCTTGATCGTAGTCATATCCAAGCGGCCGCTTTTGGCCGGTAACTGATCTTCGCGACAGGCAACAATCGGCCAAAAACAGCCGCTCAAAGGTGCCTCGGAAAACCGGGGCGATTCAAAGTGACCGCTTCTGGCCGGTAGTTGCCCTTTGTGGCAGGCATAAAATCGCTAGCGGGACTGGCTTCGGTTGCATATTCCAACACTGATAAATTGCGAGCGTACGGGAGTCGCCCCCAATCTGTCTCAGAGCTACAGCTACAGCTACAGCTACAGCTACAGCTACAGCTACAGCTACAGCTATCGCATTTCATTTCGCAGATAATTGAGCACTTGTGACGGGGTGGGTTGCGATTCAGTCAAACTGATGATTTTCCCGACTGTAGGACAGCCAAATATGTGGGCGGGACTGGCAGACATCCGTTTCCTAAATGCCATGCCGATCATCCACGAAGTCCAACGACGGTAGGGTCGCGCTGATCGGTAACCGTCTGGCCAAGTCACCTACCGAAATCCAGCATTAAGGGCGATGGTGTCCGCGTATTTTTAAGCGAACGCGATCACCCTTATCGCTAGGATTTCCATGCGCCAACGTAGCTCTTATCCCAAACCGTTCAAAGCCCAGGTCGTCCAGAAAGCGCAATGCGGCAAGGTGTGATTTCGGGACGCTTACCGCCAATAAGCGGAAACCCCAAAAATAGTGGTTGCACGGCCATTTTTGGTTAATATTTTCTGAGTGTTCGGCGCACATATTAAGAAAATCTTGGCGCGGTTAAGAAAATCTAGCCAACGACAGGGGAAAAATGGGAAATCTAGTGGGGTACGCCCATTTGATCAATGCGATGGAGCTACCCACTGGTGCGGCAGCAACTGTCCAATTTCACGACCATCTGTGTCGGCAACCGCGTAAGCATATCTTTTAGCTAGCCATACGGGTCATACGCGTTCATGCGTGCCGACTGAATCAGGCTCATGATTGCCGCAGCCCGTTTTCCGCTGCGCAACGACCCTGCGCAGAGCCAGTTTTTGCGTCCAAGCGCTCATTGGGTAATTGCATGGACTTGACCACCCATTTGCATTCGACGTGACAAGTGCACATGAGATCCATGACTGACTGAACTCGATCCAAAGCAAACGGTGGCGAAAGGCATAAGTCAGCCAAAAGCGGCCCTGAGGACTAGGGATCCAGAACACCTAGTGGCACTGGCGCTTAGCTGACCAGTCCGGTGGAAAAATTATCCACGGCGAAGTCTACAAATGCACGTACCTTGGGCGCCATTTGCCTACTGCTCGGCCAAACGACTTGGAAGGTACTATCACCCACAAGGCTGCTGCTGAGTACCTTCTCTAAACGCCCATCAGCCAAGCTATCTTTGACCGCGAAATCAGGTAAGCACGCGATCCCTCGACCCGCCTGCGCAAGGTAGATCAGCGCCTCTACGTTGCTACAGACCATAGTGACCGGTAGATGCTCGCCTGCTTGAATGGCCTGTTGTTTCTTGAAAGGCCATTGATAGAGCTTGCCTGAGTTCTGCCACCGGTAGTGCAAGCAGGAATGTGTTAAGAGATCGGCGGACTTGGTGGGAATACCTCTGTTTTGAAGGTAAGCAGGGGACGCTACAAGACATGACCGGTAAGGCCCTAGTGGTCGGGACATTAGCCTCGAATCTTGGAGTTCGCTCCCACGGATATGTTGAGCGATTGTTCAATGGTCGAGATGCTTTAAAGATAAGCTTAGATTTTTTCAACCGGAAAGTCGTCCAATAGGTTCTAGCTTGCTATCATTTTTCGCCGCAATATCGAGAAGCCTTCCCTGATTTTCAGACCGATTTTGGAGTTGCTCTCGAGCTTCGGCTTGAGTTGTTGATTTTGTATACCACTTGCGGGTTTTTACTTTTTGTCGGCCTTTCATCGCATTGTCATACCTCATGATACTCAGTTAATACAAAGCAGTTGCGGCAAACCTTGTATACCTGGCTACACCGGATAGATAGCTTGCTCAGTGTTTTTGATCAAGGGCCTAGGAGGATCTCTAGATCGATATTTGAAATGGCTAGGGTTAATCGCTTTCAAGAGCTTTAGAAAATGTGTCTGATGGCCAATGGTTTTCAGCTAGGCAATTCCTCACCTGAGTTGACTTAGCTAAATTTTGATCTGCAAAACCGCCTTCTGCTGTCAGCGATCTGATGCTTTAGGCGCATATATTAAATTACGCCTGTGCTGATCGTAGTTTGCAACAGTTGAATACTCTGTTCCTGCCGCGACTTGATATGCATGTCCTACGACCCGCCCTGCGCTATCGACTAGCTCATGAAGGCTTATCAGCGCCTCCATTTGCCAACTACCGGTACCATTAATATCGCCGGGGGTCACAACTTGGACTTGGTCGATCCTAGCTGTTTTGCTTTCTCCTCCGATCAAATCCGCCAGAAGCGGAACGCTGGGCGCGAGAACAACCCCTCTATGTATATCATTACCACTGCAATCGATGGTCTCTACGTGAAACCATGGCCACATGGTTTCTAACTCCACAAGAGACCAGAACTGAAACCCGCTTGCTGCTCTAAACAAATTGGGCATCAATTCAGCTTCACGCATCGTTCTAAACATAATTTTTCCTGAGTGGCACCTACAGCTCGGCCCGTAAAAACGAGTCTGCGGGTCGACTTCGGGGTTCCTGTCGGTGCCAAAATGCATGAGCGTTCCAATATGAGCAGTATAGTGCGTTTATCGGAATGGTCGCAATGTGGCTCTATCCTCATATTTGAGGATGATTGGATGCTCAATCACGAGATCGCGGCAGCTATTAGGACTATACGAAGGATGAAAGGTCTCGCATATGAAGACCTCGCCGACGTTACTGTACGACGCACTATCAGTTCCCTAGAGCAAGCTCAAGTCAATATCTCTATCGGCAAGCTAGATGACCTTGCTAGTGCGCTGGACTTCGATTTCGTAGCCTTGGTTGCCCTATGTGTGGCCTTGCGAGAAGACGTTGAGCCTGAACAAATACTACAGCGCGCTTCTGCGACGCTGGATACGTTCTCGACCCGAGAAGGAATGGCACAGCTACGATCTCAGTTAAGCGGTGGGGAAATTGTTCAGAGAAAACCTGGTAAGCCCACCAATGGTGTCAATTTGGCATCCGTAATAAAACTTCGTGCGCGCGGCCTCAACCAAGCAGAGATCTCAAGAGAGCTAGGCCTATCCAGATCAACCGTTAATCGTTACTGGAAGCTTTCAGTCAATCAGCCTCAGTGAGGGTGGCTTTGACTTGGCACCCTGTTCAGATTGCACCGATTGGGCGTCGAGGCGATGATCAAGCATAGTTGCAAACGTCGAGCGCTGAACGAGCCCCATGAAAGACAGGACACCGTTTCCCCCTTACGATAAGGGATAGGCAAACGGTTATGTTTATGACTAACAGCAACGATAAGAGTGGGGAGCTTTTGGGCCAGGAGCGACGACGCCGCTGGAGCCCAGAGCAAAAGCTGGCCATGGTTCGCGAGAGCCTTGAGCCAGGGCAGAGTGTGTGGGTCGTCGCTCGGCGCAATGGCATCAATGCCAATCAGCTGTTCCTGTGGCGCAAGCTGTATCAGGACGGCAGTCAGTGCCGGTGAAGCCGTCGTGCCTGCCTCCGAGCTGAGCGATGCGCTCAAGCAGATCCGTGAACTGCAACGGATGCTGGGCAAGGAAACGATGGAAGCAGAAATTCTCAAAGAGGCCGTGAAGATCGTCCGGTCGCGAAAATGGACTGCGCACTCATCCTTGTTGCCGGGGGGGCGACCAGTGAAGCTGGTCAGCGAATGTCTCGTTGTGGTGAGCAGTATGAGCTCTCCCTTAGAATCGCTTCACGTCACATACCCAAGCCAGAAGCTTATGCAGTAATTTCGTAGGTTCGAAACTGTGAGCGGCGGCAGGTGCATACTATCCCGACCGCGTCCTATGAAGGTGTAAACGTTGTGATCGGGATCAACTGAGAAATTGGCGGTGATGGGGGAGAGTGTCTAGAAAGCCCGGGGATATTCAGTTCATGGAGCGCTTACCTTGTCATGAGCCTAAAAGCTCTGTTTTTCACCTAGTCACTAGGGGGCTGACTGCAACGAGCCCTAAACGAATCAAGAAACCACGTTGATCGGTTTACCGGTCGCATACATCGTTACGTTCGCGAGCAGAACGGACTTGAGGCGCTCGACACTTCTCTGGCTTGCCCACGCAACGTGTGGCGAAATAATTAGATTCTGAAGCCCACTACTTATTAGGAGTGGATGGGGCAATTAAGGCAGCCGCTAAAAAAAGCTATTCGATATGCGTTGGGCGAGCGGGCTTTGAGTCCAATACGGCACTAGCGCTCGTTAAAGCGAGGTAATCGCTTTTCCAAGAAAGCACTTACTCCTTCGCTATAGTCCGCGCTATTTCCAAGTGTACGCATGCTCTCGCGTTCCAATGCGAGCTGTTGATCTAGGTTGTTATCTATGCTGGCGTGCAACGCCTGCTTGATATGCGCATGAGCTAACGCTGGACCTGATGCGAGCCTGCACACTAGCGCTTCTACGGCTGTTTCAAATTCATCGGGCGGAATCGACTTCCAAATCAATCCCCAGTGTTCTGCTTGGTCTGCGCTGAGTTTGTCACCTAACAACGCTAGCCCCATTGCCCTGGCGCTTCCGACCAGGCGCGGCAAGAAGTACGTGCCTCCTGTGTCGGGTTGTAAGCCAAGGCTGACGAAAGGCTGCATAAAAAAAGCTGAGGATTTCGCCACGACGATATCGCAAGCCAATGCGAAATTTGCACCGGCTCCAGCCGCCACACCGTTCACCGCCGCAACGACTGGGAAAGGTAGGGCTCTTAGGTTTCTTACAAGTGGCTCGTAGTAACGCGCCACCGTAATACCAAGATCAACTTCACTTGCGCCTGACATTTGACCTTCTGACAAGTCTTGCCCAGCACAGAACGCCCGTCCGGCCCCAGTAATTAATAGTACCCGTACGCCATTATTAGGCTGTGCTAAATAATGCATCACATCCGCGATCTCGTGGTGCATAGTTTCCGAAAAACTGTTGAGCTTACTCGGCCGATTGAGCACCAGTCGAGCAATGCCATTCTCAATACTAAATAGAACGTTTTCGTAGCGCATGATGGTGATGACTACCTAAGACGTGTTTAACATGATTTGGAAATCGGCCGATCCGCCGACAATCGTTGGCAGGAGAGCTCGCGATTGACAACTCGGTGGAACGACATCGAATAGACCCTACCCTTGGTAAAGATTTCTTGGTAGGGTAACGTCCAAAATATGGACTTTTTCGCTGCGTTCTAAGCACCGAGCAAATTGAGGTCGCAAATGAGTTCCCTACCATCAAACTCAAATGAAGCAGCTTCCCAGCACTCTGGAACCCAAAGTCTTGAACGATCGATTAGCCTGTTAAAACTGGTAGCTGCCAACAGCCAAAAGGGTCTGCGCCTGGTTGATCTCGTTAGGCTTAGCGGTATGGAGCGACCGACTGCGTATCGCATGGTGCAGTCGCTCATGAAGCACGGATTTCTTTCTCGGCCAGCTGGCTCGAGCCGGTATGTGCTGGGCGAGTACTGCCGGGAACTTGGGGCTCAATTTGCTGATCGGCTGGATTTACGCGCCATTTGCGATCCGGTTTTGAAAGCTATTTCAGAAGAAACAGGGAACAGTTCATTCTTGATTATTCGCATGAATCTGGACTCTATGTGCGTTGCCCGGGCCATTGGTGGCTATCCAATCCAGATTGTGTCGGTCAAGGTTGGTCACCGGCAACCCCTAGGAGTTGGCGCTGGGGGGCTGGCAATTCTGGGTACTCTGCCCCGCGCGGAGCAGGACGAATGCTTGCGCACTAACGCTAAGCGACTTTCCGCTTACGGTTCGCTGAATGTTTCTACATTGCGCGCGATGATCGCCGCCACCCAAAACCGCGGCTATGCGGTAATTGGGCATTACAGCGTTCCGGGCGTGATAGGCATCGGGGTCACATTGAAGAACAGCGCAGGAAAAGTGCTCGGAGCGATCACCACGGGTTCTTTAGATAGTCGGATGACGAAGGACATACAGGATAAAGCGATGCAAACCGTCAACAGGCATATATCGTCCATTCAAGAGCGCTTAGATTTACTGTGAAAATTTAGTAGATGGTTCCGCCTCAATTTTCAGCTTTTTCCGATTGCCCGGCCTGCTAATGGCCGTTCAAATAGCAGCTTTTGTTCTTGCCTCCCCCCTATTTCAATAATGAAAGCCCCCCCCCCCGCCACAACCTTGGATCTTCCTAGGTTTCCACTGCAGTTCACTGCGTCCCGCTGGAATCGCTACATCTCAAGACTACGAGTATTTCATGGCTTAGTAAGGCCGTGAGCTGATTCCTGCTGAGCGTCTCACGGTAAACCTCAGGAAAAACGTCCATATTGTGGATGATGGGTTTTTACATCTAGATGTCAGTCAGTACGCTTTGATCCAACAGGTTCGAGAGCTATCGCCTGCAAATCCTCTCACTGACATCGAGAACAGCATGACTAACAAGACCAATACAGCTGATCGAAAATACTGGCGCACCGCTATCGCAGATCCTTCTCCTCACGAAGGTACTGTAGTCAGAGGCTATGACGTCCTCACTGATCTCGTCGGTAAAATCGACTTTGGGGCAATGATTTACCTGCTTTTCAAGGGCGAGCTTCCCAAAGGTAATGAGTCGAAGATCATCAATGCGATGTTCATTTCCGTGGCCGACCACGGTATCTCACCTTCTTCGACGGTTACCCGGTTCGTTCAGGCTGCGGGCGTGCCGATCCAGTGCTCAGTCGCTGCAGGTGCCATGATGTTCGGCGACGTCCATGGCGGTGCCGGCGAGGAATTTGCACGTTACGTCCAGGAGTTGGTGTCCGAGGCAGCCTCTAGCGGACGCAGCTATGAGGATGTGGCGTCTGAGTACGTTGCCAACCAAAAGCGGCTGGATGGCTTCGGGCATCCGCAGCATCCCGAGGGCGATCCTCGCGGGAAGGTGCTGTTCGCTCTCGCCGAGGAATATGGGATTGCAGGCGATCACGTCCGGATGACTCGCGAGCTGGAGAAGGCGCTGATCAAGAAGAAAAATAGACCGTTACTGGCGAACATCGATGCCGCGGTCGGCGCAATCATTTCGGATATGGGGATCGACTGGCGGCTGGCTCGCGCCTTCATTGTCATTCCCCGCACTGCAGGTCTTTTCGCCCACGCATTCGAGGAGTCGGTGCGCGAGCCTGGCTGGCGCCAGATCACTCTTGACCAAGTTGAATACGATGGCCCAGCGCGCCGTAAGAACGAAAGCCCCAGCGTGAGCTGATTGCGCTTTTTTGAGACTGCCGCATTCGTCGGCACCTTGCTTTGACATCTCATGAATTGGATTGGAAAGACTATGACCACTCGCGTCGCAATTGCCGGCATCGGCATGACATCGTTCGGGAAATTTATTGATCGTTCGGTCAGAACTTCTGCTGAAGAGGCTGTACGAAACGCGCTGGCCGATGCAGGCATCGGAGCCGAACGCGTTGACCGTGTCTTTTTTGGCAACGCTGCAGCCGGGCTCATCACTGGCCAGGAGATGGTGCGCGCTCAAGCGGCACTTAGGTACACCGGCCTCCTGGGCAAGCCCATGGTTAGCGTCGAGAACGCCTGCGCAACCGGTAGCACAGCTTTCCACCTGGCTTGGTATTCGGTAGCCAGCGGTCAGTCTGATGTGGCGATGGCGATAGGCGCGGAGAAACTGAGCCACCCGGACAAAGCAGTATCATTCAGTGCATTCGCAGGGGCGGTGGACAAGGAGGACGTCATGCCGGCGCATATTGGTTCCGGCAGCGGGTCCATATTCATGGACATCTATGCCGAACGCACACGGCGCTACATGGCGGCGACCGGCACGACACCAGCGGACTTCGCTCGAATTACAGTCAAGAGCCGCCGTGCTGGCGCGATGAACCCATACGCCCAGTTTCGCAAAGAAACCACGGTCGAAGAAGTCTTAGCTGCTCGCATGATCAGTGAGCCGCTCACACTTCCAATGTGCTCATCGATTGGTGACGGCGCGGCTGCAATCGTCCTTGTGTCGAGCCGAGTCGCGGCCCAATTGACGGGCTGCAGGCCTGTGTGGGTAGCAAGCTCTGTGCTTTTGTCCGGGATGGCGGACCCGACCAAGCCAAGTGCTTCGGTCAGCGCAGCAATAGCTGCTTACAAGGAAGCATCGATCGGGCCGGACGAGGTTCACGTCGCCGAGGTCCACGACGCATCGGCTCCCGGTGAACTCATCAACTACGAGGTCGTCCAGTTCTGTCCTGAAGGGGAGGCCGTTGAGTTGCTGCGTAGTGGTGCTACGGACATCGGTGGCCGGATCTCAGTCAATCCGAGTGGTGGCCTGCTCAGCAGGGGGCATCCGATCGGCGCCACGGGTGCGGCTCAGATCGCCGAGCTGGTTCAGCAGCTGCGTGGCGAAGCAGGGCCGCGGCAGCGTCCAGGCGCGAAGGTCGCCCTGGCGCAGAACTCGGGCGGCCAGGTTGGTCACGAATCCGCGGTAGCGGTTGTCTCCATTCTCACAGTATGAAGGAAGCAGCAATGACACAACTACTGCAAGGCAAAGTGATCGTGGTCACCGGCGCAGGTGCCGGTGTGGGCAAAGAAATTGCACTCGAGGCCGCGCGCCAAGGGGCGAAGGTCATTGTCAACGACCTAGGCGTGAGCATGGGCGGCGACGGCGCCGCTAGCGCCGGACCGGCCCAGCAGACGGTCGATCAAATTCGCGAAGCCGGTGGCGAAGCCAGCGCTAACACCGACAGTGTGGCTGAGTGGGAGTCGGCGCATCGCATTATTCAGCAGGCGCTGGACACATACGGCCGCATCGACGGGCTGGTTAACAACGCTGGCAATCTGCGAGACGGAATCTTCCACAAGATGACGGAAGATGACTTCGACGCGGTGGTGAAGGTGCACCTGAAGGGCTGCTTCAACATGGCCCGCGCCGTGGCGCCGCATTTCAAGGCCCAGGAGTCGGGCGCCATCGTGCATATGGCTTCCACCTCGGGGTTGATCGGCAACGTTGCGCAGGCCAATTACTCCGCAGCAAAAATGGGCATCGTCGGTCTGTCTAAGTCGATCGCACTCGACATGGAACGCTTCGGAGTGCGGTCCAATTGTATTGCTCCATTCGCATTCACTCGTATGGTGAGTTCGATTCCAACTGACACCCCAGAAGGGCTAGCCCGCACGCAGGTTAACCAGCGCATGGAGGTTGCCAAGATTGCGCCGTTCACCTGTGCGCTGCTTACCGACGAAGCTCAAAGTGTGACAGGTCAAATCTTCGGCGTTCGCAGCAACGAGATTTACCTGTTCTCGCAGCCGCGGCCGATCCGTACCGCCCACCGCAGCGAAGGCTGGACTGTCGAAACCTGCCTTAACGCGGCGCTGCCTATGTTGAAACCGTCGTTCTATCCGCTGGACAAGTCGCGCGACATTTTCAGTTGGGATCCCATCTGAAGTGACATAACAATAATAAGGAGTAAGCGATGAGTGATGAGACGCGTGACATGCTGTGTGAGGCGGCCCGCCGAATACTTGCGGACAAGCCCGAAGACGTGTGGGGTGTTCTGCAAGAGTCTGGATTCGACAAGGCCATGCTGCCTGAGAGCAAAGGCGGCGCGGGCGTTAGCTGGGCGGATGCATGCGCACTTCTGACACTTGCCGGTGAGCATGCTGCGAACGCTCCGCTGGCTGAGGCCATGGCTGGACACTGGCTTATGGACCATGCCGGCATTGAGGGCGCCACCTTGCCGACTATTGCGCCATCGGTGCTCAACGAGCATATCCAAGTGAGTGCTTCGGGCGACGGCCAGCGCGTAGATGGCACGCTTCACCGTGTGCCATGGGGTGACGCATGCACGCATGTCGCTTTCATTGCAGGGTCTGGCACAGCCTCTCAACTGATCGTCTTGGCACGGGATGCAGCAGGCATCTGTGTCACTCCAGGGCGCAATCTAGCCGGCGAACCACGCGATACGCTGGTGCTCGACGGCGCAGTGCCTGTGGCTATAGTGCCTGCGCCTTTTGGCGCGCGTGATCTACTTTGCCTTGCTGCCATCTTGCGTAGCGCGCTCATGGCTGGAGCGATCGAGCGGTGCCTCGTGCTTGCTGTCGAGTACGCCAATCTTCGCGTGCAGTTCGGCCGCCCGATTGGGAAGTTTCAGGCCGTGCAGCAGAGCATCGCTGTGCTGGCAACGCAGGCGGCAGCGGCGCGCGCTGCATCGGAAGCTGGCAGCGAAGCCATCGATGAATCGCTGGCTGCAATGGGTGAGCCCCTCACGCAAAACATAGCTGCCGCCAGCGCCAAAATTCGAACCGGCGAAGCTGCAGGGCAGGCTTGCGCGATTACGCACCAGGTGTTTGGCGCCATCGGTTTCACGGAGGAGCATGAATTGCACCATTTCACCAAGCGGCTTTGGTCTTGGCGAGATGAGTATGGCAACGAGGCGTTCTGGTCTCAGGCTCTTGGCGAATTGATTCTATCCGGCGGCACCGGGCAGTCCCTTTGGCACACGGTGGTACCGACAGCAAGCGGAGCAGCACGATGAACAATCTTTCCTTTCCGCGCCCGCTGCACTCCGAGATTGGCGAGCGGCTTCGAGTTGAAGTGCGTGAGTTTCTCGACGACTGGCACGGCGATAGGCATGCAGCCGCAACCTTTGGCGGATTTGATCCTGAGTTCAGCGAAGCCCTTGGCCAGCGCGGCTGGATCGGGATGGGCTTTCCCAAGCGTTATGGCGGCGGCGGCTATGGGCTTATGGAACGATTCGTCGTTCTGGAGGAACTGCTTGCCGCTCGCGCACCCATGTTTGCGCATGCAGTGGCCGAGCGGCAGAGTGGACCGTTGCTTCTACGATTCGGCAACGAACGGCAGCGTGAGGAGATCGTCCCTCAAATTGCCAGTGGCAAGTGTTATTTCTGCATCGGGCTGAGCGAGCCGAATTCAGGGTCTGATCTCGCTTCAGTCCGTACGCGGGCCACTAAGGTGGATGGTGGTTGGCTTGTCAATGGTGCCAAGATCTGGACCTCGAGCGCACACCGTACTCACTACATGATTTTGCTGTGCCGTACAGCGCCCGCGAGTGAAGTGCGCCAGGCTGGCTTGAGCCAGTTCCTGGTCGACATGAGTACGCCGGGCATTACCTGTCGGCAGATCGTTAACATCGCCGGGGATGCCGATTTCAACGAAGTCCACTTCCAGGACGTATTCCTCCCGGATGATGCCCTCATCGGCGTCGCAGGAGAAGGCTGGCAGCAGGTCACGAGCGAGCTGACGTTCGAACGAAGCGGGCCGGACCGGTTCATGTCCCATATGGGCGCGGTCGAGGAATTCGTCGCCGTGCTCAAGCAACAGCCCTCGAGTGAGGGCGCTCGGACGGTAGGGCGCCTGGTCGCTCATCTCTCTACGCTGAGACGGATGTCCCGCTCGATCGCCACGATGATCACCGAAGAGCAGGAAGCCGGGTTGCATGCGGCATTGGTCAAGGACCTGGGTAACTGCTTCGAACAGGAGATTCCAGAGACCCTTCGATTGGTGCTGCAGACCGAGCCGGAGCCGGACGCCTCGCTGGCTTATAGCGCCGCCCTGGCCAACGTGATCCTGCATGCCCCTTCCTGCTCTATTCGCGGCGGGACCAAGGAAGTGCTTCGCGGCATTATTGCGAAGTCTCTCGGCCTCCGATAACAAGCTCGTCAGCCGCCCCTAAATGAACTCGCATAGGTAGTCAAAAAGTGGAAATTAGATCCAGCACTGAAGAACTTCATCAACAACAGGGCGACAGCGTACTGTGGTTGAAACTGAATCGACCACAGGCGTTGAACTCGCTGACACTGTCCCTCGTAAACGCATTGACTAAGTCGATTGACGACGCTCAGAACAACCCTGATGTACGCGTCATCGTTCTTACAGGTGAGGGCCGGGCCTTCTGCGCTGGCGCAGACTTGAAGGACCCCGCTCGGAGTCGTCCCGAGAGTGGCGCCGAATTCGTCAAGGCCATCGGCGCTCTGACCGAGCTGATCGAGATGTCCACCAAACCGGTAATCGCCGCGGTCAATGGGATCGCGGTTGCTGGCGGGTTGGAACTTGTGCTTGCCTGTGACCTTGTCATTGCCGCCGAGTCTGCCCGGATTGGCGATGCTCATTCGAACTACGCGCTGTTCCCAGGAGCGGGCGCCACCGTGCGTTTGCCGAGGAAGGTGGGTTTGAACAATGCGAAGCTGCTCATGTTTACGGGGGACCTCCTTCCAGCTATCGAATGGAAGGCGCTTGGCCTTGTTAACTCGGTAGTTGCGGATGACGTCTTCATCGACGCCGTAGCGGATCTTGCCAAGAAACTCGCGACAAAGAGCCCGCTGATACTGGCTCGCATGAAGCAGGCTTTGAATGACGCGCTGGACCAGCCCCTAGCCATTGCAATTCGCTATGAGCGCGCCTTAAGCAACTTGCATCACTTCTCGGCCGATCGTGTCGAAGGGCTGACAGCCTTCAAGGAAAAGCGCACTCCGAAGTACACGGGGAACTAGTCCTTCTCGCCGCTCGACATTAATAGATAGGAAACATCCGTGAACAGTCGCCTGAGCGCCACCCGGCAGCGTTTTGGGTACTGAAAATGCTGGCTCTGCGCGCGACGTCTTTCATCCTGATCAGAGCGAGCGCACAAACCGCGGATGTCTAGTCATGCAAAGTGGGCTCATGTTGTTTCTGTTGTTGGGCAGAAGGGTCGACTGAGTCATCGCAGTGTAAGTAGATCGCCCGATCTAAGTAGGCTCGACTGATAACAATAATTAAAGGGATAAAAAATGAAACCGAATGAGAAAGGGCCGTTAGCCGGCATCCGTGTAATTGACATCGGCACGATGGTTGCGGGTCCGGTTGCCGCGACGCTGCTTGCAGACTTAGGCGCTGACGTGATCAAAATCGAGCAGCCTCGGGGTGGCGACGCACTGCGCCATATCGGGCCCATGGTGGAAGGCGAAAGCCTTTGGTGGAATGTCGAAGGGCGCAACAAGAAGTCCGTGACGCTTGATCTACGCCAGCCTGAGGGTCAGCGCATTTTGAAGGAGATGCTGCAGCAAGCCGATGTGCTTGTGGAAAATTTCCGCCCCGGCATCTTGGCCAAATGGAACCTGTCGTGGGAGCACCTACAGCCAGTGAACCCAAGACTGGTGATGCTCAGTGTTTCCGGCTATGGCCAGACCGGTCCCTACGCAAATCGTGCAGGATACGACCGCATTGCCCTTGCTATGGGCGGAACGCTTAACGCAACGGGTTATCCTGATCGCGCCCCCGTAAAACTGGGCACGGCGATGGCCGACTACTCGACAGCGGTGCTCGGTGCTTTTGGAATCATGGTGGCGCTCTACAACCGTGATGCGCGCGACGGTACAGGTCAGCAAATCGATCTCTCGTTGTACGAAACAGTGTTTCGCTTCACCGACGTGATGGTCACGGCATACGAGAAGACGGGACTGCTACGCGAGCGGACCGGCAACCTTCACTTTGCAGCCGCCCCAGGGGACCATTTCGAAACGTGCGACGGTCGCTACATTGTCCTGACCGTGTCCAACGACCGCATGTATGGCCGACTGTGCGAAGCCATTCCGGCCCTTGTCGGTAACGAGCGCTTTTCCAGCCACGCGAAACGCACCGCGTGCGTCGAGGAGGTCAACCAGGTTGTGGCTGATTGGATAAAGTCGCTGCCGGTTCTGGATGTGTGCGGGATTCTCGAGGAGCAGGGCCTCGCTTATTCCTTGATCTACTCGATCCAGGACATTGTTGCAGACCCGCACTACCAGGCCCGGGGCACCATCGCCACCGTAGAGCACCCGCGGATCGGCGAACTGAAGATGCCAGCTGTGCAGCCCCGCTTCAGCGGGACACCGTCGCCGCAGATCAAGCCAGCACCCGCTCTGGGCGCTCATACCGACGAGATCCTGCGCGAACTTCTTGGGCTTTCAGCTGGGCAGATCGCTGAACTGCGCCAAGCGGGCACGGTGTAATGTGCTGAACTCAATGGCGGTACTTCAATGACCATGTCCAAAGTCAAAACCGTCGTCCGGGATTCGGCGAGCGTGGTCTCGGCCATTGAGAGCCGATTTTCGTGCCGTGCGTTCCTGGCCGGCAAAACGGTCGCGCGCCAGCAAGTCGATGAGATTCTGCGAATTGCGAGTTGCGCGGCCTCCAGCACCAATACGCAACCTTGGAAGGTGTATGTGCTGCAGGGAGATCGACGTGATGTACTTGTCGCGAAAGTGTGTGCTGCGCACGACGCGACACAGGCCGATCCCTCGCGGGCCCGCGAATATGGAGAGGTGGACGGCTACTATCCTGCTGAGTGGGTCCCGCCTTACATCGATCGACGACGCCAGAATGGCTGGGGCCTGTACCGTGCTCTCGGAATCGGCAAAGGCGAGAAGGACAAAATGCACGCGCAAACACACAGGAATTACCATTTTTTTGACGCACCGATGGGGCTTATGTTCACCATCGACCGCGTAATGGGCCGTGGTTCCCTGATCGACTATGGCATGTTCCTGCAAACCCTGATGCTTGCGGCGCGCTCACTCGGTTTGCACACCTGTCCCCAAGCGGCGTGGAACAATTACGCGAAGATCGTCATGCCGTTCATTGGTGCAGGTTCCAACGAAATGTTGGTGTGCGGCATGGCGTTGGGCTATGCAGACGAGTCCGCGCCGGTGAATACCTATCAGCCGCCACGGGAACCTGTCGAGAGTTTCGCACGCTGGGTATGACAGGTTCTTTTAGTTCACATAGTGGACGCCTGGATAGCGCAGTTCTGTTCGGGTCAGTGAAACTCTACAGATGAATCGAATGTGTCATCGTCACTAAAAGGGCTAAGACTTTCATGAGTGAAAATCCAGTGAGCCGTGAAGAGTTGCACCATCGCAACATAGACATGCGCTTCTTCCGTCGTAGCGATGGACTATTCGAAGTTGAAGGCTGCGTGATCGACACTAAAACCCACGCCTTTCGTCGTCTGCTCGCCCACCAAGATGCGCCGCCGGGGCAACGTCTTCACGACATCACAGTTCGTCTCGTACTTGACTCGGAACTCAAAATTCACGCAGCGAATGCCGAGATGCGCGCGACGCCTTTCAAGATTTGCCCGGGCGCGGCAGGTGCTTTGCATTCCCTTGTTGGTCTGCGCATCGGGCCGGGTTGGAACAAACGCGTTCGCGAACTGCTCGGGGGGGTAGCGTCCTGCACGCACATCGTGGAGCTTTTGGGGCCCATGGCCACAACTGTATTGCAAGGTTTCCGCCCCTTCCTAATCGTTTCTAACGACGAACCGGGAAACGACGTGCAACGCCGGTTTCGGGTAGATAGCTGCTACGCGTTCGCAGCCGAACGGGAGGTCGTGACTCGCCTGTTGCTGCTGCCCCAAAACACCAAACCGGAGCCGCCTTGACTGGACTCGTTGCATTAAGTCGCAGCGGCCACATGGACATTCGGAGCTTGGTCGAGCCACGCGGGTGAGGATGATGGGTTACGTCAGTATTTTGGAGGTAGGTGCATGACCTATGAAACGATCGATTTCAACATTGAAGACGGTATTGCGTTTCTTTATTTGAATCGGCCAGATGTTAAGAACGCGCTTGATGATGTCATGCGCGGGGAAATTGCTGATGTTATCAGACGTTTGACAAAGGGAATCGACCACAAAGAGCTTGATGTCAGGGCTCTGGTGATTGGCGGTCGCGGCGGCGCATTCTGCGGCGGCGGCGACGTGAAGGGCATGGCCAGAAAAAAGACCGGCTTGATGATGCACACCCGCATGACTGACATCCAGGACTGGTTTCGCGACCTCATCAAGCTTGCGATGCCCGTCATCGCGGTTGTCGACGGGCCCGCATTCGGGGCTGGATTCAGTATCGCGCTTGCGGCCGACTTCATAATCGCGACACCCAAGTCGAGCTTTTGTGCAGCGTTCGGCCGCATGGGACTGGTGCCGGACACGTCCATCCTCTTCATGCTTCCTCGCATCGTGGGGTTGCAGCGCACCAAGGAATTAATCTTCTCGACACGTGTGCTGGGTGCCGAGGAAGCCAAGACGATGGGTATCGTGTATGACCTGGTGCCCGAAGGCGAAGCCATCGAAGCGGCCACTGAGCTCGCACGCAAGATGAAGCTGGCGTCCGTTGCCGCTGTGGGACTCGCCAAGCAGCTGCTCAATCAGACATTCGAGTCCAGCCAGACGGCGATGGCGCAGGCCGAAGCGCTTGCTCAGTCCATCGCCATTGGCACCGACTACCACGCTGATGCCGTTGAGCGTTTTGTCGGAAAGTCGCCATTGTTGTTCACAGGCTTCAGCGAGCGAAACTGGCGTAAGCCGACTCAGCCGATCTAGCCGCTGCCATTTCTTTTTTCCTACAAGAGCCCCTTAGCTATGTTCAACCGCTCGAGCCTTTCACTTCCCGTTATCTGTGCCCCCATGTTTCTTGTCACCGGACCCAAGCTGGTGCGGGAGGCTTGCCTTGCAGGCTTAGTCGGCGTTTTGCCGCGCCACAACGCCAGAACCCTCGGGCAGTTCGAGGAATGGCTGGATACGATTCAGGCCGCGCGCAAAGTAGCACACTCATCAACGATTGGCCCGCTCGTGGTCAACGTTTCTGCAAAGCTGCCTACCGCTGAGATAGAAGAGACTTTGGCACTTGCAGCCCGCTACGGTGTGGAGACTGTCATCAGTGTGGGCGGCGGCCCGCGCGAGGTCGTGCGCGTTGCGCATGGGAAGGGCATGGGCGTGCTTCACGATGTTATCAGTCTAGAGTTCGCGGAAAAGGCGATCGGCCAAGGAGTCGACGGCCTCATCGCTATTGGTCTGGGAGGTGGCGGCCATTCTGGGCGTCTGTCCCATCTGACATTGATTGAAAAAATCCGCACGAGATTCAAGGGGCCCTTGGTCATGGCGGGCGGAATTTCGACGGGGGCCGGCGTGCGGGCCGCAGAGGTTTTGGGCGCCGACTATGCGTACATGGGGACGCGCTTTATCGCCACCAAAGAAGCGGATGCGCCTGCCGATTACAAGCAGATGCTCGTCGACTCGACGTCGGAAGACCTGGTCTATACGCCCAACATTACTGGCGTGTCGGCGAATTGGTTGAAGCCGTCGCTGCGGCGGTGCGGGATTGAGATCGAGACGCTCGCCGTGCCCAGAGCCGGGCGCTTCGATCATCTACCGGCCGACATCCGGCCGTGGCGGGACATCTGGAGCGGCGGGCAAGGCATCGATCTTATCGACGACATCCCTGACGTCGCCACACTGGTCGCGCGCCTAGTCGGCGAATACCAAACTGCATGCAAGGACTAAGTGGGCATCACGCAGTTAAACGAGGTCACCCTCTGCCGCCGCAGCATCCGGGGGCGCTTAAGTGGTGAGCAAGGATTTGGATAAATTTACCATTACAGTCCTGGAGGTCAACTCCACTAAGTTACGTGACTCCACCGATTCTGAAAAGTTGACGGCTACGGCACAGCAGGGCGCTTACTCCACAACGGTCAACAGCGATCAGTTGTACTACGTGGGTGTTGACTATCAGCCGCTGAAAGATCTGACGCTGAGCTTGCACACTAGTCAGCTTGAGAAGCTGTTTCAACGGGATTTTGCCGGGTTCAAATATAAAATCGGAGTGGGACCGGGTGAGGCGTTCACTGAGTGGCGTTACTTTTCCGCCAAGGAGCAAGGCCGAAATTTGCTTGGCAAGGTCGACAACCGGACTCTGAGCACAAACTTTGGTTACTCGATCAAGGGTCACATCTTGAGTGGTGGCTACCAGAAAGTAAGCGGAGATACGGCTTATACCTACGTTGGCGACACTGATACCTATTTGTTCAGCGAGCAACAACAAAGTTCGTCCGCATTGGCACATGAACGGGTGTGGATGATGCGTTATGACTATAATTTCGCCGCTCTTGGCGTTCCTGGGCTTACCTTGAATGTGCGTTATGGGAAGGGTGATGAGGTAGATCCTGCACATATCAGCGGCGCCAAGGCTGGAGCCTTATGTGCTGAAGGCGGGGAGGGTGACTAATGGGAGCGGTCAACTGACATCAGCTATGTCATCCAGTCGGGGACTTTCAAGAACGTGTCGCTGCGCTGGCGTAACTCAACCATGCACTAGAACTTCATTGCTCCGGCGGGCCAAAACCGAGTAATCGTGGGCTACACCTTCGCGTTTTAGCGAATATAGAAACCGATGCGTATGGCCCTGGTGAAGTTTTCGGTTAGCACCTTGCGGAGCCGCTGCATTACTAACCGTCCCCGTATTCGATCCTTTCTCGAATCGCGGGGGGTGGGTGGGGGCTGCGAACTCCCCGCAGCAATGGCTCAGATACGAACACTGTCGTGCAAATCACAAGCAAGGTGCGAGATGACAAGCTTAAACGTCAACAAGTTAAAGGCTAAATCACCTGCACCATTACCGCCCATCAACCAGGCGCCGTTGTGGCTTCTGGCGCTCATTACCTTTAGCGGCACGGTGGCCATGCACATGTTTGTGCTCGCGTTGCCTGATGCTGTGCCTGATTTTCAAGTGAGTTCAAGTCATGTGGAACTAACCCTAAGCGCCTACATCATTGGTTTGGCCATAGGCCAGTAGTTCTATGGCCCGATATCTGACCGCTATGGGCGCAAAAAAGTGCTGCTGTGTGGCGTTGTACTGTTTAGCCTTGGTAGTGTCGGCACATGGGCAGCGAGTTCAGTTCAGATGCTTATCGCGGCTCGGTTAGCACAAGCGTTAGGAGTTTGCTCGGGATTAATACTGGGGAAAGTGATCATCCTTGATACCTTCAAAGCGGCGAAAGCCACTCAACGTTTGGCTCTGCTGAGCCTTATTGTAATGATAGGTCCCGGCCTCGCACCGTTGATTGGTATGGCACTGGTGAAACTAGCCGGATGGCGCTCAATCATCGCATTCCTTTCATTATTTGGCGTCTCCAGCTTCATCTTGATATGGCGTATGCTACCCGAGAGCAGTCCCAGTTAGGGTAGTGATGGTCTTTACGCTTGGCGCAGGAATAGTATCGCCAGTGGCAATGACCGAGGCTCTGAGCGTCAACTCGAAGATCGCTGAGTCAGCATCGGGGATATATGGTTTTTTCAGATGAGTGTGGGCGCTCTTGCTACAGGGCGTTCTCAATCAGGCCAGCCAAATTACGACTGACACGAGACTCAACATCGCCTGATAGTTCCTGGCCAGTCGCTCATAGCGGGTCGCTATCCGGCGGAACTGCTTCAACTTCAGGAAAAAACGCTCCACCAGGTTGCGGGTCTTGTAGAGATGCCGATCCAGTGTGCGAGGGTGTAGACGATTCCTTTTGGAGGGGATCACGGCCTCAGCACCCACACATTGGATCGCATCGACGAAGGCGGTGCAGTCATAGCCCTTGTTTGCCAATACGGCTTCGCACGCAAAACCGTCAATCAGGGCTGCAGCTTGCTCATATTCCGACGCTTGCCCATGCGCTAACAGCAGGCGCAGCGGGTTACCGAGGGCATCAACGGTTGCGTGAATCTTGGTGCTCAAACCGCCTCGGGACTTACCCATGGCCTCGGCAGCCTGTGCTGTTTTTTTGCGGCACCATGCTGATGAACGCGAACAATGCTGCCATCCACCATCAGGTGTTCCAGATCTGCCTCCCCGGCGAGCGAGGCCATCAGTTTCAGCCAAACGCCTTTACGTGACCATCGGTCATAGCGGACATAGACACGGTGCCAGTGATCATAGCTATCTGGAAGATCACGCCAAGGGGATCCGGTTCGGGCTACCCACAATACGGCTTCAACAAATAGGCGGTTATCGCGGGCAGTGACACCTCGGTCGCTGGATTTTCCCGGCAGTAGAACCTTGATCCGCTCCCATTGATCATCACGCAGCCAGTAGAGCCTCATGCCGTCCCAAAATGGCTTAAGGATATCGAACGACTCAAATCACCTCAAATGAGAACGCCCTGTAGCTATTCAGCCACATTGAGCGAAAAACCTCTCGCGATGGTGGTGTTCGTCCTACTGACCTGTTTGCTGCTGGCGCCACTGTGTCTGCGCGTGGCGTACCGCGCAGAGCCAAGTAAATAGGAGATCGTCTTGTTTTCATTCCTCACGATAAACTGATTCTTCGTATCAGGTGGGAATGATCTCGTCGATTTCTGAAGGATTGGTGTCATTGGCTGTAGCTGCTAAATAGCGCAGTACGCTTGATCTAATCCCTTCTGCCATGAAATTTTTAGCTGCCTGTAAATGGCCCCTTTTAGCATGCAGCTTAAAAGCTCGTGACGGGTCTGCACAGCTATAAGTTCGGGGTTGATCCACTCGGGTGCGCTGAGCAGCATCTGGATAACGGCAGAGGCGATGACATTTGACTCGGCCTGTAGCGCAGCATTCGTCAAATCAAGTATTCCATAAACACTGCCGTGGTACTGAGCGCTCCAGCGCTGTACATCATCGCGATGCTTTGGTTTGAGCAGTTGTGCGTCTCTTAATGCGATTTTGAAGTGGTAGGGTTGCATAATCTACAGGTCCAGATGGGCGCTGACTATAAAATCAATGGGATCTGCAGAAAGGCTCTGGCTGGGAAAGTCTAGTGGTCAGGTCCTCATAAAGTTCTTCAATGTAATCGAACAGTAAATGCTGCTTGCTGGGGTAGTGTTGATAAATTGCGCCTGAAGTTACACGTAGATGAGAGGCAAGCTCGCGTATGCTGACCTGAGCAAAACCTCTGGTGGCGTATAACTCCAAGAAACGTTTGCGTTGTACTTCGCGCCTAACGAACTGATTGGCGTGGGGTAGATAAGTGGTTAGGTATTTTCATCGCGGTCGAGCAAGAACGTTCCCAAGATAACGTCACCGCGTCGTGCAGCTTTAACCATGAATTAAGTTGACGAAATTTGAGAAAAATGACCTGCAGCATATTCCGATTAATTTTATGTCTCGTTATCTATTGTGCTCATATGGTGTGGCGATTTCGGCATCACTCCATAATGAAAAAAAACCGCTTTAGCCTTAGCCGCAGCGGGTTTATTCCTGGTGCCCACTGTCACAGGGGCCTTCGTCGCCAACTTCGGCCGCGCGCGAATGAACGCGAAATTAAATTTTCAATAATTGCTTAGCGATCATGTTGCGCTGTATCTCATTCGCGCCCTCGAAAATCCGAGTGACCCTCGACTCGCGGTATACGCGTTCAACCACCATGCCCTTGATATAACCGGCGCCTCCGAAAATTTGCAATGCCTTGTCCGCGATGCGATTGGCAACTTCAGAGCAGAACACCTTGGCGTACGAGCACTTTAAGCGCACATCAATGCCGTTCTGCAAGCTCCATGCCGCGTCCAGCAGCAGCGTTCGAGCCGCATGCTGCTCCATCGCCATATCGGCCAGCATGTGCTGTAACACTTGATGGCTTGCCAGCGGCTGGCCGAAGGTCACACGGTCTTTGGAGTACTGAAGCGCATGTTCGAGGGCAATCTGACTGCCTCCCAGGGCAACACAGCCGACATTGATGCGGGCTTCATTCAACCCGGCGACGGCGTAATAAAAGCCCTTGTTCTCCTCGCCAAGCATGTTCTCCAACGGGATCTCGCAGTTGTCGAAGCTCAGCCCGTAAACACCGTTAGTCATGAAGCCCATTGTGCGAATGGGCTTGCTAATGCTGAATCCGGAGGTTTTTGGATCTACGAAAAAAGCCGACACACCATCGCGCCCTTTGCTCGTGTCCGTTTTGGCAAACACCAGAAACGCGTCGCCACGTTCGGCGTTTGAAATATATGTTTTGGCGCCATTGAGCACCCATCGATCACCTTTTTTTACAGCGGTTGCCCGCATTGCTCCTAGGTCCGATCCTGCGTCCGGCTCGGTCAGCGCCAAGCAGACCGCAGCGCCTGCCGCGATTCGCGGCAGCCATTTGTCCTGTTGCTCCGGTGTGCCGTACAGACGCAGCAGGTCCGGAACCGGGCCCACGGCCTGACGGACTGAAGGCCAGAACTGGGGCGGTAGGCGCGCAAGCTCGAGCTGGACCAGTGCCAACGTTATTTTGTCGACAGGAGTTCCACCGAATTCCTCTGGGATAGACAGCCCGTAATAGCCCATCTCGCGCAAGGTCTTGTGCACATCTTCGTGCACTTCGTTAGTCTCGTGGAAGTGCGGCTCATACTTGAGCAAGTCGTTAACCACTTTATGCGTCAACGCCTGCATGACCTGCGCGTCGTCAGAAAGTCTAAAGTCCATGGTTCTACCTCGTGCTTACTTGATGAATGGGTTGATCGTAAAAAATCGATGAAAGCTCACCGATCAGATATTGCGAAAAAGCCTCTCCGCCGACTTTTGCGGCGGTCGATAGATATTCGTAGGCGCGCGCGAGTCTGAGGTGGAGGTGCGCTGATATTGCTAGCTAGCCATTGTGGTCATTCATTGCTCTATAGAGACCGGATAAAAGTGATTGAGACTTCAAACTTATGGATGCCTAATAACAAACGCCTGTCACTAAGTTACTTACTTAGACTTTGCTCGGCCGCAGGTTCACCACATGGCGCGTCGTTCTGGCATACAATAGGCCGCCTAAGGCGAACATTACGCCTAATATATACATCCCGATGCTCAAGCTGCCCGTATGAGTTTTCAACCATCCGATTGAGGTTGAGCTGATAAGCCCACCGAGAATGCCGATAGTTGCAATTGCAGCTGTCACCTTCGCCACGCCCGCTTCGCGCAAGCGCACTGCTTCTTCAACCGCGATTTAGTCGAACTGATTCATCGACATTTTCACATTCGCAATGCCGATGCCCGAGCCGTCTGCCTTGACTCGGACCTTCACGTTGTAATCTATCACTCGCTTGACTGCCACAATGATTCGCATATTTAAGCTGTCCGTAACATTACTCCACGGCTCTTCAATGTACGCCCCAATATAAATAGAAATGCGCACTTCAACCGCGCGATCCTGGGGGAGTCGTCATGAGCCAGCCCATTCGAATGGCGACGCTCACCACTCTACGCTGGGGTATTAAGGCTGAGTAGACCTACGTCCACAGTGTGGTCATTCCGCATGCGCTGTATCCAACCTGACCGAGTCTCATGAAGAACTGTTGCGCGGCAATAGCGTGTCGTTCCAGCGCCGCATGCGCCCTCAGCAAAGCGTTACCGCCGAGGAATTCGCCTTGGCAGTTGATGAGTACGTCAATAACCGACTTGCCACTAGCGAGGTGCATACCTCAGCGCTGGGTTGGCTGATCATTACCGCCGAGCGTGGGCAGGCCGACAAGACCGCTACAGCCGAACTGCTGGGAAATAGCGACCATCCGCTGGGCAAGCTTGGCGAGATCGCCGAGGCCTTGCTTGAGCCTCTCGCCGATGACGCTTTGATAGCCAAGGCTGAAGATGAGCTATGAGCACGCAGCGTCTTTGGCAATGAACGTGGAGAAAGGTCTCAACCAGTGCGACATTCCATTTTTTGAAAAGAAAATTCAAGAAGCAAAGGATGCCGGCGAGTTACGTTATCTAACCCCTGAAGACGTACCCGCGCTTGTTGACTATGTCATCAGTGGTAATCGACGACGGCTAGCCAAAAGGCAGGCCTTAAGCGGTTAATGGATCGTTTTTGTCAAGCAAGAAGGTCAGAATTACTACCTGACAGTCGCAACCCATGACCCCGCACTACTCATGATCGGGTTCGCAAGCAAATTGACGAGGTCTGCTGTAAAGAATTCCCGTTCTTAGTCCAGCTGCTCAATAAAGCGTGAATACATCCAGTCCGAAAAGACTTTTGTCTTGCACACTGTATAAAGGAACAGCACTTGATGACGATCATCCTGGGCGACACCGCGAGCGAGCGTGACAGTAACGACTTGAACTATCGCGTCGCCTCTCGCCTGAAAGCCTGGTCGCGCTACTGGGAGTTAAACCGGATTGGCTGACCTGTCGTGAATGCGGACAGGTTCAAACCTTTCAGGGTGCGGCGAGAGGTTTTTCCGGGCATAAGTCGGGCTGCCGGACACCGGCCGCCTCAATCCAGTACCCGTTGCTTGAGCTGGCCGATCTGCTGCGCGAGCTGCCGCCGGACCCAGCCGCCCTGAAGGTGTCGCGATGAGCGCGGCCGACCCTTTGGCCCGCTGTCCGGGATACACGTCTAGGCCAGCAAGTTGCTGCGCGCGATCAACAGCGCGCCCACCCTGGATGACACGCGGCGCGCGGCGGACCGCGCCGAGGGCTTTGCCTTGGGCGTTGAAACTGTGCGCGCGCCGAATCAGGGTGATATTGAAGGGTTGTATCTGGTGTTTGATCGAGCATACCAAGCCGCCAGGCTGAGCTGGACGCATAAGCGGGATAGACGCTTTCTGCCTCATTCGTTTACATAAGACAACCCTTGCAACGCGCGCGGGGACCAGTCAGCGCAAATTCCAGGCAAAAAAACCGACTTAGTAGAGCGGTTTTTGTTGCAAGCCTGATTAATGGCCGGTTTTGCAATCCCACAGAGAACGCTTAGTGTGAGTGAAACGTTCACTATTGCGCAACACAAAATGTAGTGGCAGGAAAACGTAGCGCACCCAGTATTTAGGCGGTTGGCACAATCTATTCACAATAAACAGCAAGTCGAATGCTAAGAGAGCTCCTTAGCTAAATCCTCTGTTCTGGGATGGTAATAACGCATGAGCATGCGCGTATCACTGATGGCCAGTGATCTTGGTCAGTTCGTGCAGCGGGAATATTTCCGCTAGATGCGAGGTTGCCTCATGGCGTAGATCGTGGAAGCGCAAATCTATTAAGAACGGATCAGCCTTAATGCGCTTGTCTATCTTGTCCTGTGAGAGTTTCTTGTGTTTGAAGTGAAGGGACAGACCTTCCGTGTAGGAGCTGCGTGCATCGGCGACAGCATTCGCAAATGCTTTGGTGATTGAGTCGGGTCTGCTCCGAAAACAGCGACCATCCTCTCGCTCAGCAAGGTTACTCAATATGTCCACTGCCTTGCTGGAGAGAGGGACGCCCCGGGAGAGCCGTTCTTAGTAATCGGCAGCAGAGCAACTCGCTTTTCTATATTGACGTTAGCGCTTTGCAAACCAGTTATTTCACTGCGGAACATCGCTGTTTCTACTGAGAAAGTCATGATCTTGGGTAGCTGGGTCGAGCGAGAGCACCGGCAAATCATTTCGAGCTCGTCTATGTACTCGTACAGCAGCTTCCCGCTTTTTTGCGTCCATAAATCGGCGCTGAGAATCCGTCGCTCGCGTGAGTCGTCAACGCTTGGTTGGCGGATGAGTTCGACCGGATTGGTCAGCTACTCCATACGCCACTCTTTTCGGGCGATGGTGAATTCATGAGAGATCAATGCGAGTTCTCGGCGAACCGTGGCGGGGGCCAGCCCCGCTTCGAGGCGACTATCACGGTAACTCGCCATATCAGAGCCGCGCATGCTGGCAAGCGAGCGAAGGGCCACTGGATGACGTTGCCTAGCCTAGATACGGGACAGCTCGGATGCACTGCTGCGTTTTTGCATGTTATCTTTTTGGCGTAAAGCACTAGGAGGGTGTAGAAAAAATCAAGTCGTGAGCCGGCGTGCGAGTATCCGTGCCTCGGCCAGCCACACCCAGGCTTCGCTCACAGCAAACAGACGATCATGGTGCATGATCAGTCGTCGAGCCCTCTCGTTCCAAGCATGAGTCCGCTCCACCACCCAGCGCCTGGGCATCACTACAAAACCGGTCGGAGCAGGCGCTACCGCAAACATATCGCCTTGCTCTGAATGCCATTTACCTGTTCGTCGGTTGTTTGGCCCCCGAATCACTTGAACCTCGACCGCGTGCGTCTGATGCATGCGTTGAGCCCATTTTCCAGCGTATGCACTGTCAACGAACAGCGTATTCAATGACGGGTATTTTTCCTTCGAGTACGCCACGGCGGCGTCCGCTGCGTCCCGATCCTGCACACTTGCTGCACTGATACTAACCGCCAACAGCAGCCCCAACGTATCCACTATCAGACTTCGTTTGCGCCCCTTCACCTTCTTGCCAGCGTCGTAGCCACTGTCCCCTCCCTGTGGAGAGCTGCGGGTTGATTGCGAATCCAAGATAGCCGCTGACGGAGCGTCATCGCGATCTACTCTACCTCTCCATTGCGCGCGTAAGCGATCATGCATTTGCTCGAATTTGCCCTGGAGACTCCACCGGCGGAAGGTCTTGTAGACATTATCCCAGTGAGGAAACTCGTGCGGCAGCATGCGCCAGGAGCATCCTGTACGCACAACATAGCAGCAGGCTTCGAGCAGCGTCCGTCGAGAGTGACGGGGTGGTACACCCCGGCCGCCCTGGGCTTCAAACAGATCGGCGACTAACGCCCATTCAGCATCAGTCAGGCAGCTGGGATATCGCTGCTCCGGCAACTGGCGTCGGTGTGCTTCATTGTAGCCATAGGACTTGCGAGGTTCGGCTGAAACAAAGCTGCCTTTTGCACGCTGCTTCACGCGTGTAATTCCAGCGAGTTTCAAAGCCTTTGCAAATGTGTCGGGATGAGCGGTGATGCCCGTTGCCGCGCGGAATGCATCGGCTAATTCAGCTTGGCTGGAGAAGGGGTGAGCGTGTGCAAGCTTGACCAGCAGTGGGTACTGCTCAGCGGCAATCGCGAGAGGGCGTCCGGTTCGAGACATGACTTCATGGCCATCCAGGCAGAAGGAGCACTGAGTTTAGTTTATTTTGTCTACACCCTCTAGGGAGCTGGAGAAGGATGTTACTTCAGCTTCGTCGCGGGTGACGAAGACGCCGGCATCCATTTCCCGTTCTATCATGGTCGCCCAGGTTTTTGCTTCTAGCTGGGTATTGAATGCGCGTGTCTGTTGGGGCCTTTCTTTCTAAAAGTCACCATCGCTTTTCGTACTGTGCCAAAAATGTGCCATTAACTTTACAGGAACATCCATGGAAGCCGCAAAGCCCGCGCTAATACGAGAAACTTTCCCCGTCGGCCCGTTGCAGTGTAACGACCTCATCCCCGGTCGCTACAGCATCCGGGACTATAGGCTTTACCCTATAGCCGGTAACTAGAGGTTGGTGGCCGGTGTGCCGTATTCAGGCTGGTTAGGCCTTCGCCGCGAGCGGAAAGGAAAGATCGCCACACGGCTAGGGCGCGTCGCGTGCGAGGGCAATGAGAGAAGTCACGTAAGGGGCTACGCGGCTAACCTTAGGCTCTTCCACCCGGAATGAGAGGCCTTGGCTACTTGGTCTGCAAGCGCGCTCCGAATGATGCAGATCAGTACGAACAATTCGTAGCGTAGCTAAGCAAGCAAAATTCTATGCACCAGCAGCTTTCGTAAGGCTTGCCGGTGTCCGCATAGTGGACGCCCATCTTTCATCTTATTTCTTTGGATCTATGATCAATTTGCGACTGTCAGAGCTAGCAGCATCCCTAGGTTAGCTCACCGCACCGCACGGTTCATCTAGTCCCGGAATTCTCGCTTTTGCCGTTGGTCAACATGCAAAGGCGAAAGTAAAAAAGGAGAACAAGGTAAATTTTCTCATGCGCTAGATGCACCCGCTCCACGATTCACTGCAAGTACATTCGCCGGCTAATTTTCAGAAATTATTTGTTTCTGGGTCGGAAAAAATCAAAGAGCCAAGAGCGTCCTACCGGACTTACCTCGACTTGTAGTCACGAAATGCGTGCCCCTTTTAGATAGGCGACTTATACAAACCATCGAAAACAATTACAAGGATACAACTATGGTTTCAATAGAAAAATATACCGAAGAAAGTGCTACGAGCGCTGCTCAGCATCTCGATGCAGACAAAGCACATGGGCAGCATGAGCATCGGCATATATATTCGGCGGACTGTTTGCCTTAGGCGGCCTGCTGTATGCCAAGGCAACACGCAATGTGGCGAACCTCCGCCGGCGAGAAGTCTAAGAAAATAAAAATCTGGGCGAGACTAAGTTGGTCTCTATCTATTTTTCGGGACGATGATGAAACGTAAGTCCGGTTGACGTAGTCCAATGATAATCACTTCTGCAGGGCTTTTTATCCATTGCACCGCTGATTTTTATCGCTTGTTTCTTGTTCGCGCGCTACGTCATAGATCCAAAATTCTAACGAAAATTGAATCGAACTTCATACCTGATAACGAGAATAATAAAGGCTGAAACATGACAACAATTAATACTCTGCGAGCATCGCTGATGCTCGCTGTGCTCTGCTGTGTATTTCAATCGGCGGCTCAAGCCAGTTTTTTGGCCGACGGGAAGGGAGGTCTAGAGTTACGTAACTTTTATTTTGATCACGATTTTCACGGTGATACTGCAACTCAGTCCCGGCGTGAAGAGTGGGCCCAAGGTTTAATGTTAAAGTTACAGTCCGGTTTTACACCAGGCCCTATAGGTTTTGGTCTGGATGCGGTGGGTATGTTCGGCATCAAACTGGACTCTACTCCGGACCATTCCGGAACCGGACTGTTGCCACGCGGAGCGGACAAGCGCGCTGTTGATGAGTATTCAAAAGCCGTTGTCACATTGAAGGCCAAACTATCGGAAACGGAGGCTCGAGTAGGTGGTCTTAGCCCTGTGCTGCCGTTGCTGGCGTCCAACTACAGTCGGTTATTCCCGCAGTGGTTCAACGGCGCTCAAGTGGTGAGCAAGGATTTGGATAAATTTACCATTACAGTCCTGGAGGTCAACTCCACTAAGTTACGTGACTCCACCAATTCTGAAAAGTTGACGGCTACGGCACAGCAGGGCGCTTACTCCACAACGGTCAACAGCGATCAGTTGTACTACGTGGGTGTTGACTATCAGCCGCTGAAAGATCTGACGCTGAGCTTGCACACTAGTCAGCTTGAGAATCTATTTCAACGGGATTTTGCCGGGTTCAAATATAAAATCGGAGTGGGACCGGGTGAGGCGTTCACTGAGTGGCGTTACTTTTCCGCCAAGGAGCAAGGCCGAAATTTGCTTGGCAAGGTCGACAACCGGACTCTGAGCACAAACTTTGGTTACTCGATCAAGGGTCACATCTTGAGTGGTGGCTACCAGAAAGTAAGCGGGGATACGGCTTATACCTACGTTGGCGGCACTGATACCTATTTGTTCAGCGAGCAACAACAAAGTTCGTTCGCATTGGCACATGAACGAGTGTGGATGATGCGTTATGACTATAATTTCGCCGCTCTTGGCGTTCCTGGACTGACCTTCAATGCGCGTTATGTGACGGGTGACCAGATAGATCCCACGAATATCAGCGGTGCCAAGGCTGGAGCCTTGCGGGCTTCAGGCGGGAAGGGTGAAGAATGGGAGCGGACAACGGACCTCAGCTACGTTATCCAGGCAGGCACTTTTAAGAATGTATCACTGCGTTGGCGTAACTCAACCATGCACTCGAACTTCACTGCTCCGTCGGACCAAAACCGAGTTATCGTGGGCTACACCTTCGAGTTCTAGCTAATATGAGAATCGATGCGGACGGCCCTGGTTAAGTTTACGGCTGGCGGCTTAAGGAGCCTATGCATATATAGCCAACCGCCCCAGCATTCGATCCACCCTGGAATCGCGGCGTTGATCCTGCGGACTTCCCGCGAACCACTGAGCCAGATTGCGATCACTATTGTACATATCACAAGTAAGGTGTGAGATGACAAGCTAAAGCGCCAGTGATGTTACTGGCGCCGCTATCGCTGACTCTTGCGCGCCTGTGAATACCTATAGATCGACGCGAGAGACAGCGGAGAGCTTTCGCGTTGGATCTGATCGGCATGCTTTCATCGGCTTTCGTAGGACCTACCCATTCACCAAGTATTCAAAAAGTAGATCCATGAACTTTAAATTTTCTAATGACTAGCTGGCTATGCCGGCGTCGACACATAAAGTTGTTATCGACTTGCACAAGTATGGCCCACACTATAACGAAACGAACGAAGTAGATGAAAGTATGCACAAGGCTTTGAGGGAGATGGGCGACCTCTGTGTTCACCGAGGAAATGCTCGTAGCGTATCGTCGCAATCGTGTGTTAGCGGTGACAGTAATGATAATTGTAGGTGGCCGGGCCATAGTCCTTTGTACTGGTCTGGATCCAGCTACTTGAACCTGACCGCATGCATAGTTTGGATCGCGACTTCGTTGCTTAACCAATTGATAGGGTCAAAATCGGAAATGGCCAATTCAGGGCATTTAACTGCGAGTGGCAGGAATCACCAGACCCGTTGAGCACAATGGATAGCGATACATGAAATTAATCATAATGTGCTGCAGGTCAATTTCTAAAATTTCGTCGAATTAATTCATCGTGAACGCTTAACTACGCGGTGACGTCATTCTAGGATCGCTCTTATGAAGTGCACGAGTACAATGAGAATACCTTCCAATTCATGTGCCCCTGACGCCGATCAGTATATTAAGCGTGAAGTACAACGTCAAAGCATCTTGGAATTATACGCCACCAGGGGCTTTGGGCAGGTTAGCATGCGAGAGCTTGCCTCACATCTACGCGTAACTCCAGGCGCGATTTATCACCATTACCCCAGTAAGCAGCATTTACTGTTTGATTTTATTGAAGAGCTTTACGAGGACCTGACTAGTAGACTTTCCCAACCAGAGCCAATCCCTGCAGACCCCATTGATTTTATTGTGAGCGCTCATCTGGACCTATATGTCATGCGACCTTTCCATTTCAAGATTGCATTAAGAGACGCCCAGTTGCTTGAACAAGAGCATCGCGATGACCTACAGCGCTTGAGCGCTCAGTACTACGACAGTGTTTGTGGAATTCTTGGCTTGAAAAATGCTGAGCAGCAGGCTGGGTCAAATATCATCGCTTCTGCCATTATCCAAGTGCTTATTAGCGCACCTGAGTGGATCAACCACGAACTCACAGCTGTAAAGACACGTCGCGAACTCTTGAGTTGCATGCTGAACGGGGCCATTGGCAGGCTGCTAAAATTTCACAATAGGAGGCATTAGAATCCAAGCGGATTGCGCTCTTTAACAGCTACAGTCAACTACACCGATCCTGCAGCAATCGGCGACATCCATCCACTGCGATCGTGCCCGAATGGGTCAATCATCCAAATTGCGAACGACATGTAGCTTGAATCTTGGAAATAATGCTGAGATGGCGAAAACTTTCGTAAGCGCTCCACAAACCCCACATTTAAAATCGTGAACTGATGTCCGGTACTGTGCTCCCGATCTCTTTCTGGAGCCAGCACCTCATGATGAATCGCGCCTAGTTTCGTAGACACCGCCGTTCCAGCGGTTGAAAGCCTCGCACCCTCACGGCTAGTCGGTATAAGCTCCCCCTTTGCTAGCACATGTATTTTGGCAGCCGCAATTTTATCTTTATAATTGCTAAATCCGCTAAAATATTGGCTTTCCAGTTCCATATTTGTTCAACCGTTGGCACCGGATAGTAGGCGCTGCCAATCCTTTGGCCATGCTCCGGGAAACTTTGCAGGCTGAATTCGACAGGACCTAGGGCCAAACAATAGAAAGAACATGTTCGGCCGCTGATGCTTGAGCGCGTTGATCAGTCAGCTGATTTAGCCCATTACCTCTGGAACCGCGACCGATACTTCCCCGGGCTCTCCCCCGTCCACTTCTTAAAGGCCCGATGAAAGGCACTCGGCTCCATAAAACCCAGTTGCTCGGCAATCTCGCCGATGCTGGCATTGCTCATGCGTAGCTGCTCAAACGCAACCCCGCGCCGCACTTCATCCTTGATTTCCTGATACGAACAGCCTTCGCGCTCCAGTTTTCGGCGAAAAGTACTGGGGCTCAGATGTTGCTCCAGAGCGAAAGCCTGCAAGGTGGGCCATTGGCTATAGTGGCTTTTGCGCAGGCGCTGATGAACGTGCGACGCTAAGCCATACTGGTTGCGAAAGCGGATCACCAGCCATTGCGGCGCGGTACGCAGAAACACTTTCAACGAGGCCAGGTCCTGGACGACCGGCAGGCGCAAATAGTGGCTAGCAAATTCAATTTCGGTACGTTCGGCACCCAAGGTCAGGTTCGCCCCCCACAGCAGCCGGTCATCACTGAGAGAGAGACGCTCATGGCTAAAGTCCGCACGGTCGATGACGATACGTCGACCGCCCAGCCAGCACAGCAGACTGATCATCAATATCAGAAATGTTTCTTCGCCGAATCGGGCGCATACATCGTTTTGCGCGCTGGTCTTCAGTGAGATGACGGCTCGTTTGCCACGCAGGGTCAACGTACCCTGAAAGTCGCGCAGGAATAGCCCGAAGTTAACCAGGCACTGGCGCATCGCTCTGTGCAGGTCCGGCTCCTGAATCAAGGCCCGGCAGATCAGGGCAAAACTGCCGGGCGGCATACCATGGGAATCCAGCCTGAAAAACTCATCGTTGAGTTCGCGGATCTGGATCAGCCAGAGTGCGGCAAAAGCACTCGCCGGAACCCGCACCGTGGGTTGGTCGAGCACGTCCGCATTGATTCCTGCCCGCTCCAGAATCGCGCGCTGGCGCGACGGATCGTTGTCCATCTTGTAAACCATTGCCTGGACGAAGTAGGCGGCCACTGAGTCCTTTTCTCGCATGTGAATGCGCCGCTCCTGTCACCCGAATGGCAAAAAATACCAGCACCTTTGAACAGTTCCGGCATAGGGCAACCGTTCTGCCGGTTCTAGACTCGCGGCAGTGATAGGTGCTCGGCTGTTACGGCAGCCAAGGTACCACAACCAATGGAAAGGACGAGGACGAGAACATGAACCTGCATTCCATCGGCGTGATCGGCGCGGGCACCATGGGCAACGGCATTGCGCAAGTCTGCGCACTGGCCGGTTTCAACGTGACGCTGCTCGACATCACCGAAACCGCCTTGAACAAAGCCATCGGCACGATCAGCAAACATCTCGATAGACAGATTGCCAAGCAGGCCCTGACCGAGCAGAACAAGCTGGCCGCCCTCGGCAGAATTCACACCAGCACCGACTACAGCAGCCTGCAAAAAATGCAACTGGTGATCGAGGCTGCGACTGAAAACCTTGACCTGAAAGTGCGCCTGCTGCAACAGATCGACAAGCAGGTCAATGTCGACTGCGTCATCGCCTCCAACACATCGTCGCTGTCCATCACCCAGCTCGCCGCCAGCGTTAGTCATCCCGAACGTTTCATTGGCCTGCACTTTTTCAATCCGGTGCCGGTGATGGGCCTGATCGAAGTAATACGTGGGCTGCAAACTAGTGACGCGACCCACGCACAGGCGCTGGAAATGGCGACCGTCCTTGGCAAGACCGCAATCACCGCTGGCAACCGTCCAGGCTTTGTGGTCAACCGAATTCTGGTGCCGATGATCAATGAGGCCATTCTGGTCTTGCAGGAAGGGCTCGCCAGTACCGAAGATATTGATGCGGGCATGCAGTTGGGTTGCAACCAGCCGATCGGCCCACTGGCGCTGGCGGATCTGATCGGGCTAGACACCGTGCTGGCGATCCTTGAAGCGTTCTACGAGGGCTTTAACGACAGCAAGTACCGTCCTGCACCGCTACTCAAGGAAATGGTCGCTGCCGGGTACCTTGGACGTAAAACAGGAAGGGGTTTCCATGCCTATGCGTGAGCGGTGTGCCCGTTTTGTCGGGTACCGGAACACGGTGCTGGAACTTTTTGCCAGCAAAGGTTTTGGTCAGGTCGGCATGCGCGAACTGGCGACGTGCCTGGGGCTTTCGCCGGGCTCGCTGTATCACCACTACCCAAGCAAACAGCATTTGCTGCTCGACCTGATTGAAGAGTTCTACGAGGAATTGCTGTGCGCATTGGATCGGGTGGAGCGCAAGGCTTCGGTGAAGCGCAACAGGCTCGACACCCTGATTCACGCGCACCTACAATTGCACCAGGAAATGCCCTGGCATTTTCGCCTGGTGGAGCGTGACAGCGGTTGCCTGGATACACAGCAACAGGAGCGCGTACGGCAGCTCCGTGAACAGTATGAAAATCGATTGCTGCTGATACTGGCCGTGCAAGCGGGTGTCGGCGACCCGACGCGACGTGCCGTCGGACACGCCATCGCCCACTTGCTGAACTGTGCGCCCGGATGGTTGGCGCAACATTCGCTTGATGACCGTATGCGTGAAGAGTTGCTGAGCAACCTGGTGGGCGGCGCAATCGAACGTTTACTTCGGTCACCTGTGCCTAAAGCAGCGGCTTGAAGCCGGGTGCAACTCAAGTCATATGAGTGCACCCGGCGTTGTCGATCACGCCAAGGGCGTCAAACGCGCTCGAAAATCGCCGCAATCCCCTGCCCACCCCCAATACACATCGTCACCAATGCATAACGGCCGCCCGTGCGGTGCAGTTCGTGAATGGCTTTTGTCGCAATAATTGCTCCGGTTGCGCCGACCGGATGGCCCAGGGAGATGCCCGAGCCGTTAGGGTTGACCTTGGCCGGGTCGAACTCAAGTGCCTGGCTGACGGCGCAAGCCTGAGCAGCAAAAGCGATGTTGGCTTCAATCACGTCCAGGTCGTTCACGGTCAAACCTGCGCGTTTAAGTGCCAAGCGCGTCGCCGGTACCGGCCCCAGCCCCATCAGTTGAGGCTCGACCCCGGCGTGGGCGTAGCTCACCAGCCGCGCCAGTGGTCGCAGGTTGCTGCTTTGAACCGCGCTGCCGGTGGCCATGGCCAACGCCGCAGCACCGTCGTTAAGGCCCGAAGCATTACCCGCGGTAACCGAACCGTCCCTCTTGAACGCCGGCTTCATCTGCGCGAGCTTTTCCAGCGACGTGACACGAGGGTGTTCGTCCACACTGAACATTTTGGTTTCATGGCGCTCTCGCACTTTGACAGCGGCAATTTGCTCGCTGAAGTAGCCATTGGCAATCGCAAAGGCCGCGCGCTTTTGATCTTCGTAAGCGAGGGCATCCTGCATGGCGCGAGTTATCCCGTATTGCTCGGCTACGTTTTCGGCGGTGATGCCCATGTGGATGCCGTGGAATGGGTCGTGCAGGATGCCGAGCGTGTAATCGACCACCTGGGCGTTACCCATGCGTGAGCCCCAACGAGCGGAGGGCATCAGGTACGGACCACGACTCATGGACTCGGCACCCGCACCGATGGCGAAGTCCGCGTCACCTGACCACAAGGTCTGGGCCGCGCTGATGATCGCTTGCAAGCCCGAGCCGCACAGGCGATTGACGTTGAAGGCCGGAGCCTCTTTCGCCATACCGGCATTCATCGCAGCCACCCGGGAAATATAAGCATCACTTGGTTCGGTCGGGATGACGTTGCCCATCACTAGGTGCCCGATTTGCGCCGGGTCTACGCCGCTACGGTCAATGGCAGCCTTGACAGCCGTGGTCGCCAGGTCAGCCAAGGGTACGTCCTTGAGCGAACCGCCAAAGGTGCCGATGGCGGTACGTGCGGCGCTGACTACGAAAACTTCTGGGGTGTTCATGACGGCTTTCCTCTGGGTGAGCTAGTGTCCGCTCGGCGATTAACGATGGCGTTCAACGCTGCTTGCGCTTCAGGGCTGTTCAAACGTTTGATGAACAACAGGTTTTCTTGGCGAATCGTGGCTTGCAGTTCTTCCATCAACGGCTGTTTAAGCAGTTGTCGAGTCTGGCGAAGCGCGTCCTGCGGCATGGCCAACAGGCGCAGGGCCATGTGTCGCGCAGCCGCGAGGCATGTTGCCCCGTCGTCAAACACTTCATTGGCCAAACCACAGGCGACCGCCGCTGCCCCCTCGAGGCTGTCGCCCCACAGCAGCAAACGTGCAGCGCGGGCATGACCGAGCAGCTTGGGCAGTAACAGGCTCGCGCCGAACTCCGGACACAAACCGAGGTTCACGAAGGGCATGCGCAGCTTGGCGTTTTGCGTGACGAACACTTGATCGCAATGCAGCAGCAGCGTGGTGCCAATACCGATGGCTGGCCCGCAAACCGCAGCAATCAATGGCTTTTTAAGGTGAATGACCACGTGCATCAGGTGAAACGCAGGGGCGGATAAATGCGTGGGCGGATACGCCAGAAAGTCCGACAGATCGTTACCACTCGTGAAACAAGAAGCACCCCCACTGAGGATAATCACCCCGGCGTCATCGTTGTCGTCCGCGGCCAGCAACAGGTTGGCCAACTGGGTGTACATGCGGTTGTTTAACGCGTTCAGTTTGTCGGGGCGGTCAAACGTGAGTGTCAATACGCCTTCGTCGAGGTGTTGTTTGATCAGCTCGGTCATGGTAAAGCCTGGGGCATGTGTATAGGCGGTACTCTAAGCGCCCGACCCGCGCTGGAGCTATGACAAAACCCGTCAATCCGGCTGCTGTTTTTTACCATGTCGCGCTCACGCCGCTGCCGCATCAGGTGCGTGGTGCAAGTGCGCGAATAAACCCGGACACACATTCAGGCGAAAAGGCTCGCCCAGTCGGGGGCAGATAACCAAGCGATGTCGTGTTTTTCCGCTGAACTCAACAGAATGGACACCGATGTTGGGCTATCGAACGGCGCAGGACGCACAGCGCGATATCAGCCACTTTTTGATGCCTCGCTTCAACGTAAGCGCTCCATAAACCCCTCCGACTCCAAGATTGGTAACGCGCCTATCTAGGCGACGGCGGGGAGCAGTTCCACGGCAACAAGGCTTCGTAATCATCAACTGATGAAGCCACCGGCAAGCGTTCCAGTGCGTGGCGCAGCCACGTATAGGGTTCTTGGCCGTTGGCTTTGGCAGTCTCGACCAGGCTGTAAAGTTGAGCACTGGCCGTTGCGCCTTTAGGCGTGACGCTAAACAGCCAGTTCTTTCTTCTGATCACGAAGGGGCGGATCGCGCTTTCAGAGGCGTTGTTGTCGAGTGGTAAATAGCCTTCCTCGACGTATCGCCCCAATTTACTCCAGTTGCTTGCGAGATAACTGATGGCTTTGCCAGGGCGTTTTGAGCGGTGACCTGTGGCTGCGCCCTTTCGATCCAGCTTTTCAACTGGGCAAGTATCGGCAAACTGTGTTCGTGACGACCAACTTTACGTTTAGCGTCACCGTAGCTCTTGAGGTCGCATTCGATGCTATTTCGACTTTTGCGTCAGGACGCATCATGAGGTGTTGGCTCCGGAAAGAAATCGGGAGCACAGAATCCGGGATTACGCGGCGTCGGTGAATGTGGGGTTCATGGAGCGCTTACAAATTTTCGGGATGTGTCATGACATTGACGCCGACACACGACTCAAGCTTACGGGCGAGTTAGACTTAAGTATCGGTCATCCGATAGGAATAATATTTTTCGTGGGGGTTGAGCAGTAAACGATCTTCTATGCACTCGACTTTGTACGGTACGCCATGCAAAGACACAGTTGAGCGAGCAGCAAGCAGGTAAGTAACACAATGACCACCATTACCAGAGGCTTTTCGCCCAATGTGGCTGAATAGCTCGCAAGAGCGCCTACACTCATCTGAAGAAAACCGTATATCCCTGATGATGATCCAGCGACCTTTGGGTTGACGCTCAGGGCTTCGGACATAGCCACTGGGGAAACTATTCCTGCGCCAAGTGTGAAGATCATCATCATTCCTACCAGTGTGTATTTGCTCAAACCTCCTAAGAGGGAATACACGCACAAGGCTATGACGGCTATAAAGCTGATACCAATTCCCCATTGCAACAAGCGCTTAGCCGTTACACGAAAAATCCACCGACTCACGAGTATATTTCCGATCCATGCCCCGAAAATGTTCAGTGCTAGAAAGAGAGCCATCTCACTTTCAGAGGTGTGTAGGTCACGGATAAATATAAATGGCGCTGCGACTATATAGGCATACAGGGGGGTGGTTGCCAAACTCCCACCGAGTGAAAACCCCCAAAACCGTGGTGACTTGAGAAGCGTCGCATAATTGAATATTACGGTTTGAGCCGACTGCCTCTGACTAATGCTGCTCTCGGGTAGCATACGCCAAATCAAAATGAGGCTGGAGATGCCGAATAATGAAAGGAATGCAAAGATTGAGCGCCATCCGTCAAGTTTTACTAGGGTCATACCAATCAACGGTGCAAGGCCGGGACCTATCATTACAATGAGACTCAGCAGGGCTAAGCGCTGTGTGGCTCTTGCCCCTTTGAAGTTATCAAGGATGATCGCTTTCCCCAGCACTAGTCCCGAGCAACCTCCTAAAGCTTGTACTAGTCGAGCTGCGATAAGCATCTGAATTGAACTCGCAATCCATGCACCGACACTGCCTAAGATAAACAGCATAACACCGCACTGCAGGACTTTTTTTCGACCAAAGCGGTCGGATACTGGGCCATAAAATAATTGGCCTAGAGCCAAACCAATGATGTAAGCGCTCAGAGTTAGTTGAACATGACCTGGACTCACTTGAAAATCATGTGCAGCAGCAGGTAAGGCGGGCACAAACATGTGCATCGCCACCGTGCCACTAAATGTGATGAGTGCAAGCAGCCACAACGGTGCTTGGTTGAGCGGATTTGACGGTGCAGGGCATTTAGCCTTGAATTTGCGGTCAGCCGTTTTGGTCATTCAGTGCTCCAGGCAGAAGGGGATGAAGGTAATTGAGACCGATCCCAACTTGTGGAGGAAGATCGTAATTTCAGGTTGTGCAGCGAAATTTTTATTCCGGCCGTTCGGGTAGCTCAAGTCTTCGAGATTCTTTTCCTCGCACATGGGGAGCAGGGCACTTCCGGGTACAGCAACTATCCGCCCGGACGGTTCACACGTTAACGATTCATGCATACATCCTTCATGCCTTAAATGCGTCAGCTAGATTGTACTTGCACATGCGCCCTGTCGTAGCTGGACACTTCGCCTATTTGCCGGCGTCATCGCCGCGCTCCGCAGCGGATGACGATGACGAGAATGGCCGCCATCGGGAGGTCGTTTTGGTCGAACCTTGGCGGTGGCATCACAGTAAAAAACTTCTGTCAGGAATTGATAATTTTAACTTTGCGCGGCCGCAGGCTCACTACATTGCGCGTCGTCCTGGCATACAACATGCCGCCGGCAGCGAATAGTGCGCCGAATATATACATCCCAGTCCCCATGCTGCCCGTATGAGTTTTCAACCATCCAATCGACGCTGAGCTGACAAGCCCACCGATGATGCCGATAGTTGCAATTGCAGCTGTCACCTTCGCCACGTCTGGGCCTGGCAGGCAAGCCGGTACGCTGGCCCAAAACAGCGGAATGAAACTGAACATTGCTCCCATAGCTACCGACAACATCACAAGTGAAAGCGCCAACGACGCAGAGGCGAGCGGTAGAAGAAACAGTGCTGTGGCGCCCACAAGTGCCAACGCAATGATACTTTCCCGCAAACGCTGCTTGCGGTCGGTATGTGCACCGATCGCAATCATTGCCACGATTGAGACTATGCTAGGGATCGCGGAGTAGAGACCGATTAAGGCGATGTCGGTCACACCGAGCGAGTGAATGATGGTCGGTGTCCAGAATTGGAGCACTGCGAGGGCGGCCACGAAGGAAAAATAAACGGCCATCAGCGCATATAAGCGAAGCTTACGGAGAATCTGTGCAAACGTCAGTCCCTCGCTGGCCGGTGACGCGGCTTCAAGCGACGCAGCGACCATGGCCTTTTCTTTGGTTGATAGCCAGCGAGCATGTTCAGGAGACTCATCGAGCAGTACAGGAACCAGTAGGGCGAGGAGGACGCATGGCAAGCCTTCGAGCGGAAACATCCACTGCCACCCGCTCAGCCCTCCTACATCATGCATATACTTAATGATGGCACCGGATAATGGATAAGCCAGCATTCCGGATATCACGATTCCCGACGAGAAAAGCGCAAACACCTTGGCGCGGCGCTGCAGCGGAAACCAGCACGACAAGTAGTAGACGACGATCGGAAAAAAACCCGCTTCGAACACGCCCAGCATGAAGCGCAGCACATAGAACTCGGTTGGGTTGCGGACAAACATCGTGAGAGACGAAATGCAACCCCAGCCAATTGTCAATAACATGATTGTCTTTACTGCACCGATTCGCGACATCAGGTAGCTGTTCGGCAATTCGAACAATGCGTATGCCAGGAAAAATAAGCCCGCTCCCAGCCCATAGATGGCATCGGTGAATCCCAGTTCTGCTTTTATCGGGATCTGCGCGATGCCGACGTTGACCCGATCAATGCATGCCATCAAGTAAATAATGAATAACAACGGAATCAGACGGCGAGAGATCTTTTTGAAGGTTATGTCATCATCAATGGACTGAGCGGTACTTCTGACACTCTCATGGGGAAACTCTGCTTGCGAACTCATAATTGCCTCCGACGGCTTTTGTTATTGTTTTCAGTGCGGCTATAAGATGTTTAGTTAGAAGCATGAAACCAGCATTGTGTACACTTTCAGGTGAAGTACTGGCGTGCGACGGCCCGGCGGCTCAAACACTATTCGAGCGCAGGTGCCGTCGTACAAGAACGTTTAGTCGTGTCGCTGTCCGCCCCGGTAAAGCTGGGCCATCGATAGATGCGCGCACAATTGGGTGTGGTGCAGGCGGAAAGACTCACCACGAGCTGTCATCATGTCGAGAGAAAATGGTGGCCAACATGCTCTTCGCTTTAACAGCTTCCACGAGCACATAACGCACCGTTTCCTTCGCGTACGACTGGAGCGACTCACGTAGATCTGCCCGTGCACTCGCGCGCCGATCCACGATTCGACGACACGACGCAACGTTCTTTGCCGACCATGCATCAATCTCCTCCCACTTTGTACTTACTTTCCCCCGGGTGGCGACGCTGCTCAAATTACTTCCACAAGTTCGGGCACCACGGTGAACAGATCGCCGACGATGCCATAATCGGCGACGCTGAAAATCGGTGCATCCGGGTCCTTGTTGATCGCGACGATGATTTTCGAGTCTTTCATACCGGCCAAGTGCTGGATCGCACCCGAGATTCCGATGGCCATGTAAAGTTGCGGCGCGACGATCTTGCCGGTCTGGCCGACCTGATAATCGTTTGGCACAAAGCCCGCATCGACAGCGGCGCGGGATGCGCCCAGTGCTGCATGTAGCTTGTCGGCCAACGGTTCAAGGATCTTCGTGTAGTTTTCACCATTGCCCAGACCCCGGCCCCCCGAGACTATTATCTTCGCCGATGTGAGTTCCGGGCGATCCAGCTTCGTTACTTCACGGCTCACGAACTGCGAGATGCCCGAGTCAACAGCAGCTTCGACCTTTTCTACTGACGCGCTTCCACCTTCGGACGCGACCGCGTCGAAGGCCGTCGAGCGCACCGTGATGACCTTGACCGGATCCTGCGATTGCACCGTCGCAATCACACTACCGGCGTAGATCGGACGCTCGAAAGTGTCGGCGGAAACTACTGATGTGATCTCGCTGATCTGTGCGACGTCGAGCTTCGCGGCGATGCGTGGCGCGATATTCTTGCCATAAGCGGTCGCGGCCGTAAGGATGTGTGAGTAGTCTTCTGCGATGCTCAGCACCGTCGTCTCGACGTTTTCCGCGAGGCCCGCTTCGAGCTGTGGGGCGTCGGCCAATAACACTTTCGACACGCCGACGATCCTTGTTGCGACATCCGCAGCGGCTTGCACGTTGTAACCCGCTACCAGTACGTGAATGTCACCGCCGATCTTCTGCGCCGCTGCAATTGTGCTCAGCGTCGCGACCTTGATCGACCCGTTGTCATGTTCTGCTATTACCAGATTTGTCATTTGATCCGTCTCCGCGTTCTACTTAAAGCACCTTGGCTTCAACCTTCAACATTTCGACCAGTGCCTTAACATCCGGCACCATCACCCCGGAGGAGCGCTTCGGCGGCTCGGAAAATTTCAGCGTCTTCAAGCGAGGCGTGACATCCACGGCGAGGTCTGCCGGCGTGATAACTTCCAGCGGCTTCTTCTTCGCCTTCATGATGTTCGGCATTGTGGCGTAGCGCGGTTCGTTCAGTCGCAGGTCTGTGGTGACCACGGCTGGTAACGTCAACACCAGTGTTTCGGCGCCGCCGTCTACTTCACGCGACACGGTTGCCTTACCGTCAGCAATAACGACCTTTGACGCAAATGTTGCCTGCGGCAGGTTTGCCAAGGCGGCGAGCATCTGGCCAGTCTGATTTGAATCGTCGTCGATGGCCTGTTTGCCAAGGATCACCAACTGGGGTTGTTCCTTATCGACCAACGCCTTCAACAGCTTGGCAACAGCCAGCGGCTGCAGATCCTCACTGGACTCGATCAGAATCGCGCGATCGGCGCCGATGGCAAGCGCGGTGCGGAGTGTTTCCTGCGATTGTGCCACGCCCGCTGACACGACGATAACCTCGGTCGCTACGCCCGCTTCGCGCAAACGCACTGCTTCCTCAACCGCGATTTCGTCGAACGGATTTATCGACATCTTCACATTCGCGTTGTCGATGCCCGAGCCGTCTGCCTTGACTCGGACCTTCACGTTGTAATCCACCACTCTCTTGACTGCCACGATGATTCGCATATTTAAGCTGTCCTCAACATTATTCAACGGCTCTTCAATGTGCGCCCCGATAGGCATAATAATGAGCACTTCAACCGCGTGATTCGATGGAGTTGTCATGAGCCAACCATTCGAAAATCTTTGCGATACTGTAAGGGGTTGAAGTCAAGGAGACCTCCGTCCACAACGTGGATTTTCCGCATGCGCTGTATCTGGTCGTGGGATTTATGCACAGTCTCGGAGTTGCGCCCCCCTGCTCGAGACACTCTAGCTAGACCTTCAGCAACTCCTTCGCAATCATGTTGCGTTGGATCTCGTTTGCACCTTCGAAGATCCGCATGACCCTCAACTCTCGGTACACGCGCTCAACCACCATGCCCTTGATATAGCCTGCGCCCCCGAAGATTTGCAGGGCCTTGTCCGCAATGCGATTGGCAACCTCCGTGCAGAACACCTTGGCAAAGGAGGACTTCAAGCGCACGTCCACACCGTTTTCCAGGCACCAAGCGGCTTCCAACAACAGCATCCGTGCCGCATGCTGCTCCATGGCCATATCCGCCAGCATGTGCTGTAGAACTTGATGGCTCGACAATGGCTGGCCAAAGGTCACGCGATCCTGTGAATATTGCAGGGCGTGTTCGTAGGCAATCTGGCTGCCCCCCAAGGCTTGGCAGCCGACATTTACGCGGGCTTCATTCAATCCCGAAACTGCGTAGTAAAAGCCGCGGTTCACTTCGCCGAGCAAGTTTTCCTCAGGGATTTCGCAGTTGTCGAACGTGAGCCCGTAAACGCCATTGGTCATGAAGCCCATGGTGCGAATGGGTTCGCTCATGCTGAACCCAGGAGTTTGCGGCTCTACGAGAAAGGCCGATACGCCGTCGCGCCCCTTGCTCTTATCGGTCTTGGCAAACACCAGGAACACATTGCCGCGCTCGGCATTCGAGATATATGTCTTTGAGCCGTTCAGCACCCATCGGTCGCCTTTCTTCACAGCAGTCGTCCTCATCGCTGCCACGTCCGATCCCGCGTCGGGCTCGGTGAGTGCGAAGCAGACCGTCGCGCCGGCCACGATCCTCGGCAACCACTCGTCTTTTTGCTTCGGGGTGCCGTGCAGAAGCAGCAATTGTGGGATGGGCCCCATGGCCTGACGAATTGACGGCCAGAACTGAGGAGGCATTCGAGCGAGCTCCATTTGAATCAACGCCGAACTGATCTTGTCGACATTTGAGCCACCGAATTCCTCAGGGATAGACAGCCCGTAGTACCCCAGCTGCCGGAGTGTCGCGTCCACCTCTTGCGGCACTACGTTGGTCATGTGAAATTGGGACTCATACTTAAGAAGGTCATCGACCACTTCCCGGGTGGACGCCTGCAAAGCGAGCGAGTCGTCCGAAATCTTAAAGTCCATGTTTAGTCCTATGCGTGTCTCGTGGATGGCTTTGGTGTGAACGCCAAGTAAAATGATGAGAAGGCGACTGGATCAGAGCCTGCGTACTTCAACCGCGTGATGCGAGGGAGTTGTCATGGGCCGGCCCATTTGAAAAATCGTCCCGATACCTTGCCCGATTAGACGCGTCCATCATCTCGCGGCCCCACGGGCATTCCATTAGGCGGTGCCCTTCAGCACTTGTCCGGCGGCAGATATCGTTCATGTGTGTCTCCTGTTATGTATCCCGACGCACGAGACTCTACGTTAGGGATTTGAGGCCAAGTAGGCCTATGTCCACATTGTGGGCATTTCGCATACGCTGTGTACTGCCGTTACCTTATGTAAGTTCTTGGAGTCGCGCCTGCAGCTACGGGGGCCGAAGAATGCCGGGAAGCATCCTGGATTTTTTAAGTGGTGGAGCTGATGCGATTTTGAACCGGGCTACTGAATTTCACTGGCCGTATGCGACCTCTGAAATCCAGCGCAAAGACATCGTTCGCTTAGAATTTGGGTGGATCAAAGAAGTCCGGCAACCAGGGTCAAAATCGTACGAGCGCCAACACACGGCTAAAGACATGTGATACCGCCCATTTACAAATTCCGAGCCCTATCTCAGCGTATGCCAGCCGACGCTTTAGCAAGAATATCTGTGTCGCTTAAGCCTTGATTGCATCCGGTATGGAGGAGTCTGATGCGATGAAGCAGTTCGGCTGCAATCACTCGGATGACATTTTCATCCTGCGTATCTGGCGGAAGTATCCTAAACGGCCCAGTTGAAGGAAAAATTGATGATGCTCTCGAAGGCTCAAAGGGAGCATGTAATCGAGCAGATGAACGACCTGATGCTACGACTGCCCCAGGATGCAGACTGAGTGGAGAAGTGCTGGTTCGCGGATGAAGATGTGCTTGATTCATACTGAATCGCCCCTAGTTTCGTAGACGGATCCAAGTCTTAAAAGGAGCTGCCCTTCGGCACCGTTACAGGATTAGTGAACGCTTAAGTGTCCGGCAGTCTTGCTACTCTAGGGCTACATGCTATGGACATATCAAAGTAGGATCGACAGCAAATGCCTTATCGCTATGGACATTTGAATAGAGAGCTAAGATACCGCGCAACATGGTGCGGAACCATGTCCATAGCTTGAAACCTTTCCTTTACGTAGATGAATGTTTTGCGGATTTGACCGGTATTGCCGACCCTGGCGAGATGGGGCGCCGGTTGCGTCCTCAGATTGTGCAACGCATAGGTATTCCGGTCGGGGTGGGTATTGCGCATACCAAAACCCTGGCCAAGTTGGCGAATCACACGGCCAAGCGGTTGCAGGCGCAAACCGGCGGGGTGGTTAACCTGTGCGGTGAGCATGAGCGGCACTGGGTGCTGCGCAATACGGCGGTGTCTGAAGTCTGGGGGGTTGGGCGGCGGATGACGCAGCATTTGCAAGGCATGGGCATTTTGAGCGCCATGGACCTGGCCAGGGCAGAGCCGTGGATGTTGCGCAAAAAATTCAGTGTGGTGATTGAGAAGACCGCCCGGGAGTTGGCCGGGACGTCGTGTCTGGAGTTGGATGAGCCCGATCCGCCGAAGCAGGAGATCTGTTGCAGTCGTATGTTTGGCAAGCGGCTGACCACCCTCGCACCCATTAAAGAAGCTGTTGCTACTTATATGATGCGTGCTTCGGAAAAGCTGCGGGCGCAGAAGTCTTATTGCCATAAGGTGCGGGTCAGCATTCGCACCGGCATGTTCAACCCCGACGAAGCCAAATATGCCAAGGGGGTGGTGGTGACGTTGCCGTACCCGACCGATGACGTGCGGCTACTGACCAAGGTGGCGGTTGAGGCGGTGGAGCAGGTGTTTCAGCCGGGCTTTAGATACAGCAAAGCTGAAGTGATGTTGCTGGATCTGCGTCAGCCGGGCGAGTTCACCGATGATTTATTTGCCATCAACCAGCCCGCTGAAGCGTCGCGGGTGATGGCCGTGCTGGATCAGATTAACGGGCGTTGGGGCCGCGGCACGTTGCGTGCGGCCAGCGTGCCGGCGCATCCTGAGTGGGGCATGCGCCGGGAGTTGATGAGCCAGGGCTATACCACCCGCCTGGACCAGTTGTGGCGGGTGGGCGGATAGTGCCTGCGAACCGGGTATAGCTGAATGATGGCGGGAGCCGATTGACCACGACGTGGTCGCCGGTCGTAGCCTTCGGCAGCGACTACGGTTGAGGTCGGCCCGGAACATTAGGTAAAAATCAGCAATGGCCGCAGGAGGCTTCGGTATAAGCCCCCCCAATCGATGGATACCCCATTGTCGATGAGTTGAGAACGCTGCGCCTTACCGCGCACAGAGGCTGTGTCTAACGGCTGAGACGGCAAACAGCCGACGCGTGGTGAAATCTCTATAAGGGTGCTTTACTCCATCCACGAATGTACCCATTCGCCCGTTATAGGGATTCAAAACCATGGACAGCTCGCCTGTAGAGAGTCCCCCCACAGAACCGCGATCGCAAGCTGAAACGATTGTTGGGTTTCGTCGACAGAAGACCTTGCTTAAAACGGGTGCAGTGCCAGACGCCATTTTTCATAGCGCTTGCTTTTCCAGCATCGCGACCGATGAGAGAGGGGGGATTCAAGTCTTCAGCGTCCACGCTGAACGCATCTTCGGCGATCACGCCAGGTTTTGAAGCGCTGTGTGCAAGGGCTCCCGGGTGATCGATGCGTTGCTGGTCCATTCATAATTCAATAGCCGCTTGATGTGAGGGCTTTTCATGTCTACCACGCCCGCCACACTGTTAATTGTCGACGACGATGTCAGTGTCCGAAAACTGCTGGAAGTTTTGTTACAGAGCCAGGGTTATCTGACAGTGACCGCAAATTCAGGCGAGGCCGCTCTGGAAATGGTCGCCAAACAACCGCCAGATTTGATCCTGCTTGACGTCATGATGCCGGGCATGGACGGCTATCAGGTCGCACGTCAACTCAAAGCGAGTCTTTCGACCGCCAACATCCCGATCATCATGCTATCGCCACAGGGTGAACAAAGCGCGCGGATCCTGGGGCTTGAAGCGGGCGCCGAAGACTTCCTCAGCAAGCCAGTGGTCAGTGCCGAGTTGTGGCTGCGGGTGCGCAACCTGCTGCGGCTCAAGGCCTTTGGTGATTATCAGATCGTCCATACCTTGATGCTCGAACAGCAGTTGCAAAAGCGCAATATCGACTTCGAAAGGTTTCGTTCCGCCATGGGCTCTGATGAGCGCCTGATGAAAATGGCCAACTACGACCCATTGACCGGCTTGCCCAATCGCAACCTGTTCTACACCACCTTACAAATGGGCCTGACCCAGGCTGCGCTCAGAGGTTGGCAACTGGCCGTGTGCACGGTTGACCTCAACGACTTCAAGAGCATCAACGACAACTGGGGGCATCTGATGGGCGATCAGGTGCTGGCTGAGTTCAGCCAGCGCCTGTCCAATTGCCTCAATGTCAGCGACACCTTGGGGCGCATGGATGGTAATGAGCTGGCCTTGATCCTGATGATCCGCAAGGGCCAGTCGGGGCCCCGGCAAATGGTTGAGCGCATCCGTGAAGTACTGCGTGAACCGTTCAGGGTTCAGGACCATGAAGTGACGATGAGCGCCAGCATCGGCATTGCCCTTTACCCCGATGATGGTGCCGATGCGCATCACCTGATCAAACAGGCCAATACCGCGATGAACCGCGCCAAACAAGCGGGCAGAGACACTTACCGGTTTTACACTGCGCAAATGAACGTCGAAGTCCAGGCGCGTCAAGAACTGGAAATTGCCTTGCGCGAGGCGGTTAAAAAGGAGGCATTCGAACTCTACTACCAGCCCAAGATAGGCCTGGGCGATGGCAAAATCTGCGGGGTTGAAGCCTTGTTGCGCTGGCACCGGCCGGGCTTGCCCGCCGTGTCTCCAGCGATCTTTGTGCCGATCCTTGAGGGGTTGGGCCTTATATCCCGTGTGGGGCAGTGGGTCACTGCCCGCGTGTGCAAGCAAATTGCGCATTGGCGGCAAGCAGGCTTGGAGCCGGTGCAGGTTGCGATCAATGTATCGGCGCACCAGATAGCCGAAGGTGACCTGGTGTATGACATCCAGCGCTCGCTCAATGAGTATCAAGTCGAGCCGCAATGGCTTGAGCTTGAACTGACTGAAAGCACATTGATGGTCAACACGCCCGACACCATCGCCCGCTTGCTGGCGTTACGCGACCTCGGTCTTAAGATCTCCATCGACGACTTCGGTACGGGTTATTCGAGCCTTGCGTACCTAAGCCGGTTTCCGATTGATAAATTGAAAATCGACATCGCATTCATACGTGAAGTAACCCAGAACCCTCAAGACGCGGCTATCGCCCGGACCATCATCGAATTGGCCCACAGCCTCAACTTGCAGGTCATTGCAGAAGGCGTAGAAACCAGCGAACAGTTGGCCTTTTTGACCGACAACGGCTGTGACCAGGTTCAGGGCTACCTTTTTTGCCGGCCTTTACCGACCCATGAACTGGAAGGATTGTTGCGCGAGCCAAGGTGTTTTACCTGAGGAACCCTGCCGTTCCCAGCCTCGACATCCACAGCTCGCTCTTACACAGACCCTGTTGCGCATTAAAGACTTAGGCCGCTCCCGCAAACTCCTGCATGGCATCCACCACGGCTTCGTGGAAGTACGCCTTGGACGGACGATCAAACAGGATGTGAACACTCGGGTGCCCGGCGCTGCCCGAGTTGATGACGATGACGTTGATCCGCGCTGCCGAGGTTTGGGCCACGGCGCCGATTCCAAAGGCTTCGGCGCTGAGGTCGACCCCGCACAGTTTGGCCATGACCTGGCTCAGGCGCTCGCCACTGAGCTCAAAACAAGCGTGGCTGTCCTGGCGTGGCAGCAGGTAGTTGGCCTGATGGTCCATTTCCCAGCGCGCTTCTTCGTCGGCGATGCGTTCGCCCAGGTCGTTGCCGCCGAGCAGCAGGTATTCGGTTTGCGACAGCCGCGCCACGAGGCTGCCGTCGCGTTGGATGACCGCGCGGTTGGGGCTGTCGGGCAGAACGAAGTCGCGCCCGCGCAGGTAGTCGGCGCTGTCGGCTCCGCGAAAACCGACCCGGGGCAGGTCGGTCAGGTCGGTCAGGTTGCAACCGCTCAAAGGCACTTGTCTCAGGCTGGTCATGGGTCAAAGCTCCTGGCGCTGGTTTTCGGGGTCAAAGAAGGGGAGGGATACCACGTCGGCGTGCACGGTCACGCCGCCTTCAACGCGGATTGGAAGGCGCTGCCCCGGCGTGCTCTGGTCGATGCTGGCGTACACCAGGCCGATGATTTTGCCAAGGCTGGTGGAGTATTCGCACGAGGTAACGTTGCCGCTGATGTCCGCTCCGTTGAGCACCAGATGCCCCTCAAGGGGTTGCGCGCTGCCTTTGGGCAGGCTGAAACCCACCAGTTTGCGTTTGAGCGGCTGGGCGTCGAGGATGTCGACCGAGCGCCGACCGACGAAGAACGGTTTGTTGCGACTGACTGCCCAACCCATATCGATTTCGGCCGGGTGGGTCATGCCGTCGGTGTCCTGGCTGATGATCACGTGGCCTTTTTCCAGGCGCAGCAAACGCTGGGTTTCGACACCGAACGGGCGGATGTCGAAGGCTTTGCCGGCTTCGATCAAAGCATCCCACAGGGCCACGCCGTGACGGGCCGGGACATGGATTTCATAGCCCAGTTCGCCGACAAAGCCGACCCGCAGCAAGCGCGCCTTGATCCCGGCGACGGTGCCTTGGCGTACGCCCAGGTACGGAAATGCGCTGGCGCTTAAGTCCAGGTCGGTGCACAGCGGTTCCAGCACCTTGCGGGCGTCGGGTCCGGCCACGTTAACCGCGCAAATCGCGGCGGTGACGTTCGTGATGTCGACGTCCAGACGCCATTGCGCGTTCCACTTGAGCATGTGCTGGTAGATGCGGTCCACGCCGCTGGTAGTGGCGGTAACGTAGAAGTGCTGCTCGGCAAAGCGTGCGCACACGCCGTCATCAATGACCACCCCGTGTTCGTTGGTCATCAAGGCATAGCGCGAGCGGCCGACCGGCTGCTTGAGAAAGGCGAAGGTGTACATCCGGTTCAGCAGTTCTGCCGCATCCGGGCCGCGTACATCGAGGCCGCCCAAGGTCGATACGTCGATGATGCCAACCTTGTTGCGCACGTGCACGGCTTCGGCCTGCATGCACTGCTCGCGGTCTTTGGCCGAGCCGTAGTAGGCCGGGCGTTGCCAGATGCCGGCGGGCATCATTTTGGCCCCGGCTTGCAGGTGACGGGCGTGCATGGGAGTTTGTCGATACGGGTCAAAGGCGCGCCCGGCAACATGTGCCAGTTTTTCCGCGACAAACGGCGGTCGCGCCGTAGTGACCCCGGTTTCACTGATAGCGCGCTGGGTGGCCCACGCCACCAGCCGGGCTGTGGGCAGCGCCGAGTGGCGGCCCTGTGACGGGCCCATGCCCACGGTCGAGTAACGCTTGACCAGTTGCACGTCGCGGTAGCCGATGCGGGTGGCGTTGACGATGTCGGCCACTTGCAGGTCTTCGTCGAAATCCACGAAGTCCTTGCCCTTGGGGTGCGGAAAAATCGGCCAGTTGAAGTTGACTGTCGTTTCGGCGTTGAGGCGCGTCGGTTGCACCTCGACCTCCAAGCCAAGGGCTCGCGCCGCAGCGGCCCCGGCATTGGCGCCATCGGCCAGTACGTTATCGAGTTGATGACGACCGTTGACCGAACCTGCGACGTGCAGGCTGTGCGGCAGGCCGCTGAGGGTGAATTCGGCGCGTTTATCGTCGTACGCCAGTTTGCCGCCCGCCTGGCACAACAACTGGTAGACCGGCATATAGCCTGCGGACATGCACAACACGTCACAGTCCAAACGTTTGCCGGTGTCGGCAACGCGACCTTGGGCGAGGATGGTGCGCACCTCAACCCCGGTGACATGGCGCATGCCTTTTTCGTGCAGGGCTTCGTATACGGTGCTGTTGTTCAGGCATTTGATCTGGCGTTGCATCACGGCTTCGCGCAGCGCCAGCTTACCCGGCGCGGCACGCAGGTCGATCAGTGCCGCGACGTGCACCCCCTGGTCATGCAAATCGAGGGCGGCCAGGTAACCGTCGTCATTACCGGTCAGCACCACCGCACGTTTGCCGGGTTTGACCGCGTACAGCTTCATCAAGCGTTGCGCGGCGCTGGTCAGCATCACGCCCGGCAGGTCGTTGTTGCGAAAGATCACCGGCTGGTCGAAAGACCCGCTGCACACCAGGCACTGACGGGCGCGTACTTTGTATAGACGCTTACCCTGAATCACCGGCAGGTAGTTGTCGGTGAACCAGGCATTGCAGGTGGCGCTGGTCAGCACCTCAATGTTGGCGTGCTGCTCGACCGCCGTCACCAAGGCATGGCGCATGGCGTCGGCTTGAATGCCTGCGACGTCGAATCGGGCATAGGTCAGCGAGCCTCCGAGCACCGGCTGTTGCTCGATCAGCAGCACTTTTGCCCCGGCATTGGCGGCGGTCAGGGCCGCTTGCAAACCGGCAGGCCCGGCGCCGATCACCGCCAGATCGGTGAACAGATACGCCTTGTCGTAATACTCGGGCTTGAAGCTCAGGTCGAGCACACCGAGGCCGGCCTTTTTGCGAATCAGCGGCTCCCAGATCTTCCACATGCCCTTGGGCTTGTAGAACGAGCGGTAGTAAAAACCCACCGGCATGAACTTCGAAAATTTGCCCAGATAGGCATCGCGGTCGTTGTCCAGTGAACCGCTGACGTTTTGCGCGCTGACCTGCAAACCCGAGGTCAAAGGCTGCGCATCGGCCAGCACGTTGGGCTCTTGCGGCAGTTGCACCAGGCTGTTGGCATCTTGCCCGGCCATGGTCAGCGGGCCGCGTGGGCGATGGTATTTGAACGAGCGAGAGATCAGGAAGCGACCATTGGCCAACAGTGCGCTAGCGATGCTGTCGCCTTGCAAGCCTTGATAGCGCTCGCCGTCGAAGCTGAAATCCAGCGGCTGATTGCGGTCGATCAGCAGACCCATTGGGGCGGGGAGGCGGTTCATCCTGCAATCTCCTTGGCGGCTGTGCTGAATTCGACACGGCGGGTAAACAGTTCTTTGGGGTCGAAGGTGCGCAGCACTTCATCGCTGACGGTGTGCCGCTCGACCACAAACCAGTAGCTGGACGGGGTGTGCATCCACCATTCGCGCACCACCCCGGCGAGGTTTTCGCTGTTGAACACGTAATCGGCCCATTCACTGTCGCTGCAGGTGGCGGGGTCGGGCATGACCTTGAACTCGCCGCCGTAGGTGAACTCGCTGATATTGCGCGGCCCGTTGAGCGGGCAAATCATGATTTTCATTGCGTACTCCGGGTCAGTGGCTGGCCGCTGTGGCGCCCATTTCGTTGACTTGCTGGAAGGTTGAAAAGCGCTCCAGGGCGAACGGTTTGATCAAGTCGGGCACTTTGCCGCCGCTGGCAACCAGTTCGGCCATGGTTTTGCCGCAGATCGGCGTGGCTTTGAAACCCCATGTGCCCCAGCCCGCATCGAGGTAGTAATTCTTCACCGGCGACAGGCCCATGATCGGGCTGTAGTCGGGGGTCATGTCGGTGATCCCGGCCCATTGGCGCATCAGTTTGGCGTTGGCCAGAAATGGGAACATTTCGATGGCGTGGGCCAGCAGGCTTTCTTTCAAGTCCAGGGTGGAGCGGGTGTTGTACAGCGGATAAGGGTCGGAGCCGCCACCAAACACCACCTCGCCACGGCTGGTCTGTTGCACATAGCAGTGCAGTGCCGACGAGCTCACCAGCGGGTCAAGGAACGGCTTGAACGGTTGCGTCACCATCGCTTGCAACGGGAAGGTCTGAATCGGCGAACGGATTCCGGCCTTGGCCATTAGCAGCGAACTGTGGCCGGCAATCGCTTGCACCACGCAGCCGCATTGAAGGGTCCCGCGATTGGTTTTCACGGCCGTGATCGCGCCGTTCTCTATCACCAGGTCCTGGACCTCGGTGAGCTGATGAATTTCCACCCCGCGCTTGGCGGCCTGCTTGGCATAGCCCCAGGCCACGGCGTCATGGCGTGCAGTGGCACCGTCGATGTGCCAGAGACCGGCGAGCACCGGCAAATGGCCAGGGTCGAGATTGAGGCTGGGTACCAGTTCGCGGATCTGCTGACGGTCGATCATTTCGCTACGACCGCCGAAGTGCTTGTTGACCTCGGCCCGTTGGCGGAACGAGCGCACGGTGGCATCGGTGTGGGCCAGGGTCAGTTGGCCGCGCTGCGAATACATGATGTTGAAATCGAATTCGTTGGACAGCGACTCGAACATTCGCACCGATTCGGCGTAGAACTTCACGCCTTCGCTGGTCAGGTAATTGGAGCGGATCACGGCCGTATTGCGCGCCGTATTGCCGCCCCCCAGATAAGACTTTTCCAGTACCGCGACATTGGTGATGCCGTGGTACTTGGCCAGGTAGTAAGCGGTGGCCAGCCCATGGCCGCCCGCACCGATGATCACCACGTCATAGCGTGCCTTGAGTTCCTTGGGCGACGGTAGATCGACCTCCAGCGGGTACTCCGAACTCAGCCCGTATTTCAATAGGTTGAATGGCATACGGCCTCCGACAGGCTGCGTTGCGCCTGGTGTTGGTTAAGGGCGGCGGTCACGGTGTTTTTCATCAGAAAAGCGATGGTCATCGGCCCTACACCACCGGGCACCGGGGTGATGGCGGCGACTCGGGTCAGGGCGCTGTCAAAGTCGACGTCACCCACAAGGCGGCTGGCGCCGTTGTCATCCATGCGGTTGATGCCGACGTCGATCACCACGGCGCCGGGCTTGAGCCAGCTGGCGTCGATCATGCGCGGGCGGCCCACGGCGGCGATCACAATGTCGGCCTGACGGCACAGCGCTTGCGGGTCGGGGGTGCGTGAATGGAGCACGGTCACCGAACAGTCGGCTTGCAGCAGCAGCGCGGCCATGGGCTTGCCGACGATGTTCGAACGGCCGATGACCACCGCATGCTTGCCGCGCAAATCGCCGCAGGTTTGCTTGAGCAAATACAGGCAGCCGCTGGGCGTGCAGGGCGCCAGCACGGCACGGCCTTGACTCAGGCCGCCGACGTTTTCGCTGTGAAACCCATCGACATCCTTGTCCGGGCTGATGGCTTGCAGCGCGCGCAGTTCATCGATGTGCGCCGGTAACGGCAGTTGCAACAACACGCCATGCACGGCGCAATCCGCGTTCAGGCGGGCGATCAGATCCAGCAGGTGGGCGGTGCTGGTGTCGCTCGGCAGATGGTGCTCCAGCGAGCGGATGCCGACCTCCTCGGCGCGCAGCACCTTGTTGCGCACATACACCTGGCTGGCCGGGTCGCTGCCCACCAGAATCACCGCCAGGGCGGGCTGCACATCGTGCTCATGCAGCCTGGCCACGGCCTCGCGCACGTGCAGCAGCACCTGCGCGGCGGCGGCTTTGCCGTCAATCAGAAGGGGCGTGTTCACCGGAAAATCACCGTTCTGTCCTGGTTGAGAAACACCCGGTGTTCCAGGTGGTACTTGACCGCCTTGGACAGGGCCACGGTTTCGGTGTCGCGTCCAATGGCCACCAGGTCATCTGGCAAGTGGGCGTGATCGACGCGTTGCACTTGCTGTTCGATGATCGGACCCTCGTCGAGATCGCTGGTGACGTAATGCGCGGTGGCGCCAATCAGTTTCACCCCACGCTGATAGGCCTGGTGATAAGGCTTGGCGCCCTTGAAACCGGGCAAGAACGAATGGTGAATATTGATCGCCCGACCTGACAGCTGCTGGCACAAGTCGTCGGAGAGGATTTGCATGTAACGCGCCAACACCACCAACTCAGTGCCGGTGTCGTTGACGATATTCATCAACTCGGCTTCCTGGCGGGCTTTGCTGTCTTGGGTGACGGGCAGGTAAATGAAGCGAATGCCTTCGCGTTCGGCCATGGGACGCAGGTCGAGGTGGTTGGAGACGATGGCGGTGATGGTCATGTCGATCTCGCCCTTGTGATAGCGATACAGCAAGTCGCTCAGGCAGTGGTCGTACTTGCTCACCATCAGCAGCACCCGCATGGGCTGGCGGGTGTCGTGCAGCTCCCAGGTCATGTCGAAAGCAGCGGCTACGTCACTGAAACCGACTTTGATCTGCTGAATGTCACCGGGCTGATCATCGTTGAAGCGAAACACAGCGCGCATGAAAAAACGGCCGCTGAAGTCGTCGTCGAATTGCGCCATCTCCCCGATGTAGCAACCGTTGTCCGCCAGATAAGTGGTCACGGCCGCGACGATGCCAGACACTGCCGGACACGTGATTTTGATAATGAAATGGTTTTTCTCGTGTTGCATGACACGTCCTCGGGAGGGTAGTGGCAGCTCATCGCAGGGCGAAAAAAGACATCCGGACAGCGCGTTCTCGAAATGGAACGTGTTTTCTTGTGGGGAATAAAATATTCCTGAGTGTTGGCTTTATAGGGGAATGCCCGCGCCACGTCCAGATATTTTGAGAAAGTTTTTTAACTGAGAGGAATTTTTGGCGGGGGAACACCCTTTCACAACGTGGGAACTCAAGCAGGCTGCGATCTGCTGATTTTCCTCGTAAGGGCATCAAAAGATCGCAGCCTGCTCCAGCTCTCGCAAGGGAATTGAGGTGAGGGGGGCTGGTGGGTTACTCCTTATCGTTGCCGTAGTTCATGATCGACAGCAAGCGAATCGGCACCTGCACCAGTTGCTCTGGACCATGGGGGATGTCGCCCTCGAAGGTCAGGCTGTCGCCTGCCTGCATGCGGTATAGCTGGTTGCCGTGGCGGTAGATCAGTTCACCTTCAAGCAAGTGTAAAAACTCGGTGCCCGGATGGGCGAAGGTCGGAAACTCTTCGCTGGCGTCATCCATGCTCACCATGTAGGCCTCAAAACTCTTATTCGGCCCGCGGGTGTGGTTAAGCAGGTGATAGGTGTGGCCTTTCTCGGTGCCTCGGCGCACCACTTCCATACCTTGATCGGCCTTGACCAGCAGCGCGCTGCCGTCTTGCTGGTCGTACTCGCTGAACAACTTGGACATCGGCAGCCCAAGCACGTCGCACAGACGGCTCAACGTGTCGAGGCTGGTAGACACTTGGGCGTTTTCGATTTTGCTCAGCATGCCTTGGCTGATACCGGCAATTTTTGCCACATCGGACAATTTCAAATCCTGGGCCTGGCGCTGACGCTTTATCTGCATGCCCAGGTATTGCTCAAGCTTGAGTCGTGGAGCGGGTTCGGTTGGCATCGTCATTAAATCCTGCACACTTTCTGTTCAGTAATATTAGTTTCGCACTGAGAAAGTGCAAACAGCGAGTCACAGGCTAACGCGTCGTTGGCCATATTCCCACTGGGAAAACATTTTTCCCATATATACAGCACAAAAGCACGTTTTGCGGCGTTTCGAGGCGGCACTGGCGAATTTGGCAAGGGCTTTGCATTCCTATTGGGAAACTAACTTTCTTTTTAGGAATAAAAGGAGGTTGGCGCCATCCACACTGTTTTGCCTTTCGCCAGGAGTGACAAGCAATGTTGCCAGCAGAAACTCAGCGCATCATCGATAAGCACGGCATCAAGTACGTGCTCGCGCAGTTTGTCGATATTCACGGTGCGGCCAAAACCAAGTCGGTACCCATCTGTGGCCTCAAGACCGTGGCCGAAGAAGGTGCGGGTTTCGCCGGTTTTGCCATCAGCGGCATGGGGATGGAGCCGCATGGGGCCGACTTTATGGCCCGTGGCGATTTGTCGACCCTGACGCCGGTGCCTTGGCAACCGGGTTATGGCCGGGTGGTGTGCGTAGGTCATGTCGACGGCAAGCCACACCCGTACGACAGCCGTTATGTGTTGCAACAACAAGTGCAGCGCCTGGCGGACAAGGGCTGGACGCTCAACACCGGGCTTGAGCCCGAGTTCAATCTGATGCGCCGCGACGAACACGGCGCCCTGCAACTGGTCGATCCCAGCGATAACCTCGATAAGCCTTGCTACGACTACAAAGGCCTGTCGCGTTCACGGCTGTTTCTGGAAAAACTCACCGAAGCTTTGCAGGCAGTGGATTTCGAGGTCTACCAAATCGACCACGAAGACGCCAACGGCCAATTTGAAATCAACTACACCTACAGCGACGCACTGACCTCGGCTGACCGCTTTACCTTCTTTCGTATGGCGGCCGGTGAGATTGCCAATGACCTGGGGATGATTTGCTCGTTCATGCCCAAGCCGGACCCGAAACGGGCAGGCAACGGCATGCACTTTCACCTGTCGATCAGCAGTGCCGAGCACAAAAACCTGTTCCACGACGCCAGTGATCCGAGTGGCATGGGCCTGTCGAAAATGGCCTACCACTTTGCCGCCGGTTTGCTCGCTCACGGCCCGGCGCTGTGTGCCTTTGCTGCCCCGACCGTCAACTCCTACAAGCGTCTGGTGGTCGGTAACTCGCTGTCCGGCGCCACCTGGGCACCTGCCTTTATAGCCTTCGGTGCCAACAACCGTTCCGCCATGGTCCGCGTGCCTTATGGGCGCCTGGAGTTTCGTCTGCCGGATGCCGGGTGCAACCCGTATCTGGTTAGCGCTGCAATCATCGCGGCCGGGCTGGACGGCATCGACCGCCAGTTGGGCATCGACCACGTCTGCAACGAAAACCTCTACAACCTGAGCCTGGAAGAGATCGCTGCACGGGGTATCAAGACCTTGCCGCAATCGCTCAAGGAAGCGTGCGACGCGCTGCAAGCCGACCCCCTGTTCGCTGAAGTGCTCGGTCCGCAAATCGTGGGCGAGTTCATCAAGCTCAAGCGCATGGAATGGGTGGAATACAGCCGCCACGTCTCGGACTGGGAGATCAAGCGGTATACAGAATTCTTCTGAACGGCAAATTGCAAGCGTCAAGCCGCAAGTGAAAGCAGTGTGCGGCGTTTATCAAATTTCTGTCTGGCGGCAACTTGCAGCGTGAAGCTCAACACGTGCCGCTTCGAACAACGTGAGGACTTTTTATGTGCGGAATCGTAGGTCTTTATCTGAAAAACCCGCAGTGGGAATCCCGGCTCGGCAAGCTGTTCGAGCCAATGTTGCAGGCCATGACTGACCGGGGCCCGGACAGCGCAGGCTTTGCTATTTATGGCGATGAAGTGGCGGCGGGCTGGGTCAAGCTGACCTTGCAGGCAACCACTGACGGCTTTGACTGGCAGTCCCTGATGGGTGCGCTGGAAGGGCGTTTGGGCTGCTCGTTGGACTGGTTTCAAAACGCCAGCGCGGCGGTGCTCAAGGTCAATGCCGATGAAGCTTCGGCGCGGGCGGCGTTGGCCGAACTGGCGCCGACCGTTCGCATTATGAGTGCAGGGCAAAGCATCGAGATTCTCAAAGGCATGGGCTTGCCCGAAGAGATTTCCCAACGCTTCGGCCTGCCCGGCATGCAGGGCAGCCACATCATCGGCCACACCCGCATGGCCACTGAAAGCGCGGTGACGATGGAAGGCAGCCACCCATTCTCCACCGGCGCGGACTTGTGCCTGGTGCACAACGGCTCGTTGTCCAATCACTTGCGCCTGCGCCAGGAACTCAAGCGCGAAGGCATTCATTTTGAAACCGACAACGACACCGAAGTCGCCGCCGGTTACCTGTCCTGGCGCCTGCAACAGGGCGACTCGCTCAAAGAAGCGCTGGACCATGCGCTGCAAGACCTGGACGGCTTCTACACCTTTGCCATCGGCACCCGTAACGGCTTTGCGGTCATCCGCGACCCGATTGCCTGCAAACCGGCGATTTTGGCCGAAACCGACGATTATGTGGCCATGGCCTCCGAATATCAGGCGCTGTCGAGCCTGCCGGGCATTGAAAACGCTCGGATCTGGGAGCCAGCCCCGGCCACTTTATACATCTGGGAACGCGAGTCAGCTTAAGGAGCGCACACATGAAAACCATCGATCTTTCCACTGCCAGCGTGCGTGACCTCAATCAGGCGTTGCATGACCAGGCGCACAGCGTCATCGATGCCGAGTGGCGGGTTACTCACCCCCATGGCAAACACAACCTCGCGGTGGGCGTAAACCAGGCCGTATCCATCGATATTGAGGGCCACGCCGGCTACTACTGCGCGGGCATGAACCAGCAGGCCACGATCACCGTGCACGGCAATGTCGGCGTCGGTTGCGCCGAAAACATGATGTCGGGTGTGGTGCGGGTTAAAGGCAGCGCTTCGCAGGCGGCCGGTGCCACCGCACATGGCGGTTTGCTGGTGATTGAAGGCGACGCCGGAGCGCGTTGCGGGATCTCCATGAAAGGCATCGACATCGTGGTCGGCGGTAGCATCGGCCACATGAGCTGCTTTATGGGCCAGGCCGGGCGCTTGGTGGTGTGCGGCGATGCGGGCGATGCGCTGGGCGACTCGCTGTATGAAACCCACATCTATGTGCGCGGCACCGTCGAGTCGCTGGGCTCGGACTGCGTCGCGAAAGAGATGCGTGCCGAACACCTGCAAGAGCTGCAAGAGCTGCTGGATCTGGCGGGTTTCGCTCATCAGGCGACGGACTTCAAGCGCTATGGCTCGGCCCGTCAGTTGTACAACTTCAAAGTCGATAACGCATCCGCGTACTGATCCGCGCGAGGAGACCCCCTATGAGCGACTCTAATAACCCAAAAGCAGCCACGCCAGTATTGCGCGAATCGGCCACTTTCGACCGCCTGACCATTCAGGAAATCCAGCGCGCTGCGGAAACCGGTATCTACGACATTCGCGGCGGCGGCACCAAGCGCAAACTGCCGCACTTCGATGACTTGCTGCTGCTCGGCGCCAGCGTCTCGCGCTACCCGCTGGAAGGCTACCGTGAAAAATGCGGCACCGATGTCATCCTCGGCAATCGCTTCGCGAAAAAGCCGATTCACTTGAAAATCCCGGTCACCATCGCCGGCATGAGCTTCGGTGCTTTGTCGGCCAATGCCAAAGAAGCCCTGGGCCGTGGCGCCACCATTGCCGGGACCAGCACCACCACCGGTGACGGCGGCATGACCCCGGAAGAGCGTGGCCAGTCGCAGCATCTGGTGTACCAGTATTTGCCTTCGCGCTACGGCATGAATCCGGATGACTTGCGCAAGGCCGACGCCATCGAAATCGTGCTGGGGCAGGGCGCCAAACCGGGCGGTGGCGGCATGTTGCTGGGCATGAAAGTGACCGAACGGGTGGCGGGCATGCGCACCTTGCCGATTGGTGTCGACCAGCGCAGCGCTTGCCGTCACCCGGACTGGACCGGCCCGGATGACCTGGCGATCAAAATTGCCGAACTGCGAGAGATCACGGATTGGGAAAAACCCATCTACGTGAAAATTGGCGCCAGCCGTCCGTACTACGACGTCAAGCTGGCGGTTAAGGCCGGTGCGGATGTGATTGTGCTCGACGGCATGCAAGGCGGCACGGCGGCCACGCAAGAAGTGTTTATCGAACACGTGGGTATCCCGATTTTGTCGGCCATCCCCCAGGCGGTGCAGGCTTTGCAGGAGATGGGCATGCACCGCAAGGTGCAGTTGATTGTCTCGGGTGGCATTCGTAACGGCGCCGACGTTGCCAAGGCCATGGCGATGGGGGCTGACGCGGTGGCTATCGGCACGGCGGCGTTGATTGCCCTGGGTGACAACCATCCACGGCTGGACGAAGAGCTGAAGAAAATCGGTTCGGCGGCGGGTTACTACGACGACTGGCAGAACGGCCGCGATCCGGCCGGCATCACCACCCAAGACCCGGAGTTGTCGAAGCGCCTTGACCCGGTTGAAGGCGGTCGGCGTTTGGCCAACTACCTGCGCGTCATGGTGCTGGAGGCGCAGACCATGGCCCGTGCGTGTGGCAAGTCGCACCTGCACAACCTTGATCCCGAAGATCTGGTAGCCCTGACCGTCGAATCGGCGGCCATGGCCCGCGTGCCGTTGGCGGGCACGCGTTGGATCCCCGGCTCCGGCTACTGACCCCCCCCTACTGTGGGAGTTGCCGCAGGCTGCGATCTCTTGATGTTACGTTCAAGAGATCGCAGCCTGCGGCCGTTCCCACGTTTAAACGTTCTTTTGCAGGAGCTTTGAACATGGTCAATCGTCTTCTCGGCAAATCCCTACTACTGGTGTGCGCAGCCACGGTGCTTGCACCGCTGGCTCAGGCCGCTGACGCGCCAACATTGAACACCGGCAGCACTGCCTGGATGATTACCGCGGCGGTGCTGGTGCTATTTATGTGCCTGCCCGGTCTGGCGCTGTTTTATGGCGGGCTGGTGCGCGCCAAAAACATGCTTTCACTGTTTACCCAGTGCTTCGGGATTGCCGGTCTGGTGGGCGTGCTATGGGTGATGTATGGCTACAGCATGGTGGTGGACGCCACGGGCATGGTCGAAGGGCAGGTGACGTTCAACAGTTTTGTCGGTGGTCTGGGGCAGGCCTTCTTGAAGGGTATGACGCCTGACAGTCTGGTTGGCGACATTCCACAAGGCGTGTACGTGACCTTCCAGATGACCTTTGCCATCATCACGCCGGCGCTGATCGCCGGGGCGTTTGCCGAGCGCATGAAGTTCTCGGCGGCACTGTTGTTTATGGCGGTGTGGTTCACCCTGGTATATGCCCCGGTGGCGCATATGGTGTGGGGCGGGCCGGGGGCATTGATGCATAACTGGGGTGTACTGGACTTTGCCGGTGGCACCGCAGTGCATATCAATGCCGGGGTTGCGGCACTGGCAGCGTGCCTGATTCTGGGCAAGCGCAAAGGCTATGAAAACACCCCGATGCCCGCGCACAACTTGAGCCTGACCATGGTCGGCGCAGCCATGCTGTGGGTCGGTTGGTTCGGTTTCAATATCGGTTCGGGCGGTGGCCTCAACGGTTTGTCCGGGATCGTCATGCTCAACACGCAACTGGGTGCCTGCGCGGGTGTTCTGGGCTGGATGTTCACCGAATGGTTCAAGGTCGGTAAACCCAGCGCCTTGGGTTTGGCCAGTGGGGCGTTGGCCGGTCTGGTGGGCATCACCCCGGCATGCGCGTATGTCGGGGTCGGCGGTGCACTGGCGATCGGTTTGCTGTGCGGTGTGTTCTGCTACCTCAGCGTCACCGTGCTCAAGCGTCGCTTCGGTTATGACGACAGCCTGGATGTGTTCGGCTTGCACGGCATCGGCGGGATGATCGGCGCCGTGCTGACCGGGGTGTTCTGTGTGCCGTCTTTGGGGGGGCTGGTGGAAGGCGTCACCCTGGGCGGGCAAGTGCTGGCGCAGATCAAGGGGGTGCTACTGACCACGGTGTATTGCTTTGTGGTGAGTTGGGTGATTCTCAAAGGGGTCAACAAGGTGGTGGGCTTGCGCGCCGATGAATCGGTGGAAGAGATGGGCCTGGATCTGGCTGAGCATAACGAGCGGGCCTATAACCCTTGATTGCACGCAGGCTGCCAGGTCACTGGCAGCCTGCCGCAGATCCGAAGTCAGGCCGCCGCATCCGGTGCAGGGAGTTGGCTGACTTCGAACTGGCCAACCAGCTTTTGCAGCTTGTTGGCATTAAGCCTCACGCTTTCGGCGCTGCTTTGCAGCACGACCACGGTCTGGCGCATTTCGATTGAAGACTGGTCGACGCTCTTGATGGTCTTGCCACAGTCCAGGCTGCGGCGATTGAGTTGTTGAATGATCGCAAACATGCTTTCTACCGCCTGATGCAACTGCACGCTTTGCGATGAGGCGGCTTCGGATATCCGCAGGCTGTTGTCGACGTCTTTAACCCCGTCTTCCATAAAGCTGACGGCTTGCCGGGTTTCACTTTGCAGGCCCTCGACCATCTCGCGAATGTCATCGGCTGCGCACCTCATCGGCAACCACCGCAAAGCCACGTCCATGCTCGCCTGCGCGAGCGGCTTCAATGGCTGCGTTCAGAGCCAGCAAGTTGGTCTGTTGGGTAATGGCGCTGATCAGGCCAGTGATGTTGCCGATTTGCGCCATGCGACTGTCGAGCAACTGCACGCTGGACGTCGAGCGCTCGACCACATCCCGAATCGACTGAGTGCCTTCCTGCACCTTCAGAAACTGTTCGTGGGCGCGGGTGACGACGTCATCCATGGCCTGTTTCATCTGTTCGGCGCTGGCGCTGGCTTGCTGAATTTCACCCAGTTGGTCTTCGACAATCATCATCATGTGGTGCACCGCTTCAGTGACCTCGACCGAGGTCAGGCTGGCTTCATGGCTGCGGCCCAGCATCATCTGATTGGTGGCGCCGACGTGATGACTGGCCTTGACCACTTGCCCGATCACCGAGTCCAGATGGTCGATGAAACTGTTGATCCAGCGGCCCATGTCGCCGGTTTCATCATTGGCCATTTTGCGGGTATCCAGGCGCTGGCGCAGATTGCCTTCGCCCTCGGCAATGGTCCTGATCACACCCGTCATTTCGCTCAAACGGGCGGCCAGTCGTTTGGGCCCCAGCAGGCCAAACAACACCGTGGCACCGGCCATGCTCACGACCTCGACAGCATCGATCAAGGATTGATCCAGGCCACTGTAATGCTGAACCGCAAAGTTGCAGGCAAACAGACCGGTCATGGTCGCGAGGTAGGGCTTCATCAGTCCATAACTCAGCGAACGCCGGCGATAAACCTCCTCTAAATCGGCCTCGCACATCATGCCCCAGCGGTCTGGCGAGCCAGGCAGCTGGAAGGTGACACCCTTGCCGACCACCGGAATATGCCGGTAGTCCGAGTAACCGGGGTAGGTCACGAACAGATTGGAGCCGTTGCGGATGGTTTCGCGCACACCGGGGTGCAGTTGTTGCGTGGCCGGGTCGGTGAAGCGCAACTCCAGCTCGGTGTGGCGCTGAATCTGCACGGTTTTCCAGGGCGTGCGCACACCACTTTTCAGGTTCTCGCCGTGGCTGAAGGTGCCGTCTTCAAAGCGTGAGCGCGACAAGGCCGTGCCCGGCTGGATAGACGGGTCGAAGCGTGATTGCGCCATAAACAGGTAGTTGTCGCCCGACTCGGCATAAATATGCCCGGCCTCGCGCTGAATCAGGTCGCCCAGTACATCGTTGGGTACGCGGGCGCATAGGCAGCCCAGGGTTTTGCCATGGGCCTTGAGCGGCTGATAAAACATCAGCGTGACTTCGTCATGGAACGGCGACGACGAAGGGCCGATTTGCAGGGTTAGCGGGTCTGTGTAAGGTCCGTGCAAAAACGGTGCTTTCAAGCCCTCGGTTAAAGCGCGAGAGGTATGCGGCTGGTTTTTGCTGCGCCCGCTCCACGTCGAGGTGATCACCTTGCCGTGCGGGTCGACCACAAACAACTCGCAGAAGTCTTTGGCTTGCTTGAGCTTGTCGAGCAACATTGGCTGATCGAGATGGGCCAGATTGGTGCCTGCATGCTCGGCCAATTCGCTCAAATGTTCCCACTGCTCGCGGGTCCAGTTGTGCAGCAGTTGCACGCGGGTGTGGGCAATGGCTTCGAAGGTTTGCTCCAGCACCGGATACGCCGAACGATTGAGCCAGCATCCCCAGCCCATGGTCAGTTTTCCGTTCTTACCGAACCAGGGCAGCCAACGTTTCTCGCTGGAAGAAAGTTGCATTGAACTGCTTGATAGCGACATTCACGTCTCCAACGACGACCTTGAGAGATGAAGGCAGCAGCAAGAATCAGGCCAATGGCCATCACTGGCCATCACTGGCCATCACTGGGCATCACTGGGCATCACTGGCTGTGATGGCTCACGGCAATGAAATACGCGTTAAGTCAGTGCTTTGGGTATGGAGCGTGACCAGGCATGGTGCGTGGGAGTTGCCGAAGCCTGCGATCTCTGGGCTTTAACATCAAAAGATCGCAGCCTTGGCCAGCTCCCACCGATCTACTGCGGGGTGTGTCTGGGGTTTACGATTGCTGCGCTATCGGCTTGCTGCACCCCCCGGAGTGCCCTGCCACTGGGTTTGCTTACACTGCCGACAACGGCGGAGTACGCGGTGGAATCATGCGTTTGTTGCCAAGCGATTCGAACGCCGAGGCAAAGCGCAGCAACGTTGAATCGTCATATGCACGTCCGGCGAAGGTCAGCCCCACCGGCATGCCAATGTCGGCCATCACGCCCATTGGCACCGTGACGGTAGGCACGCCCAAATGGCGGATCGCAAGGTTGCCGTTGGCCACCCACACGCCGTTGCTCCAGGCAATGTCGGCCGATACCGGGTTGACATCGGCATCTGCCGGGCCAACGTCGGCCACGGTCGGGAACAGCACGGCGTCCAGCCCCAGTCGGTCCATCCAGTCTTCAAGGTCGATTCGACGGGTCTGTTCCAGGCCGCGCAAGCCGTCCGGCAAGGTGGCAATCTGATCCCAGGGCGTAATCCCGCGTTGGGCCATGCGCACGTATTCGTCCATGCCTGCCGCCAGTTCGTCTTCGCGGTTGGGCAGGGTGCCCGGATCGTGAGGGAATATCAGTGCGCCGTTAACATCCGCCAAACGGTTCAGTTTCGGGTCGCCGTTGGCCCGTAAGAAGTCATCGAAGGCCCAGGCCGACAGATCCCACAGTTCGTGGTGCATAAACGCTTTGGACACCAAACCGCGGGTAAACACAGTCGGCGCGCCCGGACGATCACCTTCGCAATTGGACACCAGCGGGAAATCGACTTCGATCACTTCGCAGCCTTTGGCTTCGAGGGCCCGGCGTGCGTCTTGCCACAGGTCGATGACCGAGGCGCGGGTGATGATCCGTTGCCCGGTCGGGCCACCGATGCCAGGTTTTTCTGCCGTTCCGGCTTCAGGGTCGGCGTTGATGTACATGCGCGGTACACCAAAGCGCTTGCCGGCGAGCGATTCAGCGTTGGCTGCCAGTTCCATATACGACGCCGGACGCACCGATTCAACGCTCGGCAGGGGCACCCACGGTTGCATGCGCCACAGGTCGCCTCGGGTGTCCGGGTCTTGGGCGACCACCACATCGAGCACTTGCAGCAGATCAGCCATGGTTCTGGCGTACGGCACCACCACGTCCATGGTCGGGGTCAGCGGCCAGTTGCCGCGCACTGAAATCACTCCGCGTGACGGGGTGTAGGCGCATAGGCCATTGTTCGACGCCGGACCGCGACCGCTGGACCAGGTTTCTTCCGCCAGGCCAAAGGCCGAAAAGCTGGCGGCCGTGGCCGTGCCAGCGCCGTTGGACGACCCCGAAGCAAAGGGCGCAGTCAGGTAGTCGGCGTTGTACGGGCTTTCGGCGCGGCCATACACGCCGCGTTGCATGCCGCCGTTGGCCATGGGCGGCATGTTGGTTTTGCCCAGGCAAATGGCCCCGGCGCCACGCAAGCGCTCAATGGTGAACGCATCCCGATAGGCAATCAGGTCTTTGAAGGCCGGGCTGCCGGACGCGGCGGTGAGCCCCTTGACCAGATAGCTGTCCTTGGCGGTGTAGGGAATGCCGTCCAGCGGCCCGAGGGTCTGGCCCTTGGCGCGACGGGCATCCGAAGCCTGGGCCTCTTGCAGCACATCGGGGTTGCGCACCACCACCGCGTTGAGCGCGGTCGCAGTGTCGGGGCCATCGTAGGCCTCGATCCGTGCAAGGTACGACGTGACCAGCTCAACCGCAGTGGTCTGACCCGATTCGAGGGCCTCACGCAATTGGGCAATGGAAACTTCAGTGACTTCGATCATGCGCTCACCGCTAACGGTTGGAGGAGGTTGGATGATGGAACATCATAATGCTCAAAATAACGTTTCATATCGGGTTCTGCGCAGCGCTGTCTGAGGTGCACAGGTGCGCAGCTTAGCGAAATTGGGGTCTGTTGAGCCAGACAATGTGATGACTGTCACCACAACTTCCACGTGTAATCGATATTTATCCGTAACTCGTTGTCGTCACGGTGGCTGGCCTGGGCGGTAAAGTCGTTGCGATACCACGCGTTGCGCACCCGCAGCGACACGTCTTTGAGCGGCCCGCTCTGTACTGCATACGACACTTCGAGGTCTTTTTCACTTTCCGTCAGATCGGATCCGCCGAGTGTGGGCAGTTCGATATTACTGCCGCTGACGTAGCGCAGCATGCCATTGAGGCCGGGTAGGCCGAGCGCGGTGAAATTATAGTCATAGCGCACCTGCCAACTGCGTTCTTTGGGGTTGAGGAACTCGGAGCTGAGGGTGCCCTCGGTGATCACCAGCGGCTCGGTGCCAAACAGGTAAGGCATGGCCGTTTTACCGGTTAGCTGCATGTAACCGGCTCCCAGTTTGTGTGCGCCCAGCGTGTAGGTCAGCATCAGCGCCGCATTACGGTTGTCCACCGGGCCAGCCTTGGCGGCGCCGTCTTCGCCGCTGATAAACAGTCGAAAGTCGCTTTTCAGGCTGCCGGGGCCCACCGCACGGTTATCGACAAAGCCCAAGTAGTCCTTGCGGTACAGCTCGGCCAGTTCGGCGTGGTAGTACTTGAGTGTCAGTTGCGGGGACCAGGCATAGTCGCCGCCCACAAATGTGAAACGGTCTGATTCGGCTGCGCCGTTAAAACGTCTATTGGGTGAGCCAACGGACATTTTTTGGTAGTTGGTGGAGTCGCGCAGGTTGATCCGGTCCAGCCAGCCGACATGCAAGGTCAGGTTTTCGAACTCTTGAGATTTCAAGTACGCCCCCCGGAATGTTTGTGGCAATAGCCGGGTAGGGCTGGCAAAGGCAATCGGCAGAAAGGTGCTGATGGTGCCCACTTGCAGTTGGCTTTGCGAGGCGCGGAATTTGGCCGTCAGGCCCAGCTTCGAATACTCATTGGCAGGCTCGCGGGTCGCCGGGTCGTAGGGCAACAGGCCGGTGCCAGTGCGAGCGGGTGAGGAGTCGAGGCGCATGCCGAGCAACCCTTGGGCGTCGAGGCCGAAGCCGATCGGGCCTTCGGTAAAGCCTGAGCGCACGTTGAGAATGAAGCCCTGGGCCCATTCGCGGGCGGCGGCTTGAGGCGTTGCGTTGACGTAGTTGCGGTCAAAGTAATAGTTGCGCAGCGTCAGGTCGGCGTGGCTGTCATTGATAAAACCGTCGGCAATTGCAGGCACGGATAAAACGCAGGCGCAGGCGCTGAGCGCCCACTGAGAAGTCTTGAGCATGGCAGGTTCACTTTTATTGTTATGGGTGTTATTGCAGGCGCTGGCGCGGGCTGCACGCTTTTAAAGGATCAAAAGATCGCAGCCAGCGCCAGCGCCTACGGGGTTATTGAGGCAGTGAGTTGTTGCGCCGTATCGACAGGTAAAACATGGCGGCCGCCGCAATGAAGATGCCCGGCGCCGAGGCCAGCATCACCCCGGCGGTGCCGGTGCCCAGTGCGAGCATTTTGCCGGCCACCAACGGGCCGCTCATGGCCCCCAGCCGACCGATGGCCACCGCACTGCCAACCCCTGTTGCGCGAATCGAGGCCGGGTAGAAATGCGGGGCCAGGGCGTACAGCACGCATTGCCCGCCGGTGGCGAAGAACCCGGCGACAAAACCGGCCACCAGCATGCCTGACACACTGTTGACCAGGCCCAGCGCCGTCAGCGAGCCGAGAATGCCCAGATAAATCAGGGCCGAGAGTGCCCACGCGGGCAAGCGGTCCATGACCCAGCCCAGCATCAGGGTGCCGATCGCCGCGCCCATTTGCAGGGCCAGCATTACCCAACTGGCGTCACGCCCGCTGAACCCTTGGCCGATCAGCAAGCTGGGCAACCAGTTGATCAGGATGTAAACCACCATCAAGGTAAAGAAATAGCTGAGCCAGATCAGCGCGGTTGGCAGGGCCGCGCCTTTACCGAACAGCCCCTTGGCCACGCTGATGGGGGCTGCCTCTTGTGCGTGGCGAAACTGTTGCGACTCCGGCAGGTAGCGTCCCAGTAGCGGCACGATCAACAGCGGTACCACCCCGCCGACATAAAACACCGATTGCCAGCCACCGCTTAAATCCGCGATGCCAATCACGGCGGCCAGCGCAGCGCCCAACGGTACGCCGCAATACATCAGGCTTACCGCAGTCCCGCGCAGGCGCGGGCCAGCCGCTTCGCTGGTCAGGGCAATCAGGTTGGGCAGGGCCGCCCCCAGGCCGACACCCGTCAGGCAACGAGCCAGCAGCAGGCTGTTGAAGTTCCAGGCCAGTGCGGTGAACAGCGAAAACAGCCCGAACAACGCGACCGATGCCATGAGTACGCGTTTACGCCCGATCCGGTCTGCCAGCCAGCCGCCCACAAACGCGCCGGGTAACAGGCCGAAAATCCCGGCACTGAACACCCAGCTCATGTGTAGCTTGTCCAGCGCAAAAGCGTTGGACATGCCTTGGGCTGCGATGCCCGCAGCTTGTAAATCAAGGCCTTCCATCAAGGCCACCAGAAAGCACAAGGCAATCGTGCGCGCAGTTGTGTTGAGCAAAGACATGGGCAGTACTCGTTTTATTGTTGTTTTAGGGGTGAAGAAAAATGCTGTGGCCGCGCAATGCTGTTCACTCAAGCGAAAGCAGACCTTGCAGGAGCGAGCAAGCTCGCTCCTGTCGTTGGCCGTGTGCTGTTCTCAAGTGAGCAGTATTGCCTGTGCTGGTGTTTGACCTAGCGTTTGAGCAGGTCCAGTGCCACGTCGACGATCATGTCCTCCTGGCCGCCGACCATCCGCCGTTTGCCCAGCTCGACCAAAATATCCAGGGTTTTGAGGCCATATTTGGCCGCGGCAATTTCTGCATGGCGCAAGAAGCTCGAGTAGACCCCGGCGTAACCCAGCGCCAGCGTTTCGCGGTCGACTCGCACCGGGCGATCCTGTAGCGGGCGCACGATGTCGTCTGCGGCGTCCATCAAGGTGTAGAGGTCGGTGCCGTGGTTCCAGCCCAAGCGATCAGCAGCGGCAATAAACACTTCCAGCGGCGCATTACCGGCACCTGCGCCCATGCCTGCCAAACTCGCGTCGATGCGATCGCAGCCTTCTTCGACCGCGGTGATCGAGTTGGCCACACCCAGGCTCAGGTTGTGGTGGGCGTGCATTCCGGTTTCGGTTTCTGGCTTGAGCACGGCTTTAAACGCACGGAAGCGCTCACGCACATCCTGCATGTTCATCGCGCCACCCGAGTCGGCCATGTACACGCAGGTCGCGCCGTAGCTCTCCATCAACTTGGCCTGGGCCGCTAACTGCTCGGCCGGGATCATGTGGCTCATCATCAGAAAACCGACGGTGTCCATGCCCAGTTCACGGGCGAATTCGATGTGTTGTTTCGACACGTCGGCTTCGGTGCAGTGGGTGGCGATGCGCACCACCCGGGCCCCGGCGTTATAGGCGGCCTTGAGGTCGTGCACGGTGCCGATGCCGGGCAGCAACAAGGTGGTGATTTTGGCGTGGCTGATCACATCAGCAGCGGCTTCGATCCATTCCAGATCGGTGTGCGAGGCAAACCCGTAGTTGAAGCTTGAGCCTTGCAGGCCATCCCCGTGGGCCACTTCGATGGCGTCAACCCCGGCTTTGTCGAGCGCGCGGGCAATGTCTTGTACGTTCTGGATCGAGTACTGATGGCGCACCGCGTGGCTGCCGTCACGCAGGGTCACGTCGCTGATGTAGAGCTTTTTATTCGGATTCATAGCCATCTCCTCAGGCGTTGAGCATCGACAGCGCCATGCGCTCGGCGGTAGCCAAGGCTGCGGAGGTCATGATGTCGAGGTTTCCGGCGTAGGCCGGCAGGTAATGGGCAGCACCTTCGACTTCCAGAAACACCGAAGTCTTGAGCCCGCTGAAGGTGCCAAGGCCGGGAATGGTCAGCGGCGCGGATTCAGGAATCACATCAAATTGCACGTTTTGCTTGAGGCGATAGCCCGGTACGTAAGCGTTAACGGCTGCAGCCATTTCAACGATGGAGGCTTCAACCAATGCCTGATCCGCCGCTTCGGACAACACGAACACGGTGTCGCGCATCATCAAGGGCGGCTCGGCCGGGTTCATGACAATGATCGCCTTGCCCTTGCTGGCGCCGCCGATCACTTCGATGGCCTTGGAGGTGGTTTCGGTGAACTCGTCGATGTTGGCGCGGGTGCCAGGTCCCGCTGATTTGCTGGCGATGGAGGCCACGATTTCAGCGTAATGAACCTTGGCCACGCGAGACACGGCCGCCACCATCGGAATGGTTGCCTGCCCACCGCAGGTGACCATGTTGACGTTGAGCTGGTTAAGGTTTTGCTCCAGGTTGACCACCGGCACGCAATACGGGCCGATGGCCGCAGGTGTCAGGTCGATCAGGCGGATGTCGGGTTTGACGCTGCGCAGAAACGCATCGTTTTTGACATGGGCGCCGGCGCTGGTGGCGTCGAAGACGAAGTCGATGTCTTTGAACACGTCCATGCGGGTCAGGCCCTCGACGCCTTCATGGGTGGTCGCCACGCCCATGCGCTGAGCGCGGGCCAAGCCGTCGGAGGCGGGGTCGATGCCGACCATCGCGCCCATTTCCAGGTGCTTGGCGTTGCGCAGGATCTTGATCATCAAATCGGTGCCGATGTTGCCGGAACCGATGATGGCGACTTTAAGTTTCTTATTCATGGTTGTTGCCTCATTTGCACGCATGCCGCCGATTACCCGGCGCTGCTGTCTACCGTGAAGTCCACTGCGACTTGGCCAATGCCGTCGATTTGGGCTTCGAAACGATCACCGGCGGCAACTGCCACCATGGGACCCAGTGCGCCGGTCAAAATGATGTCGCCAGCGCGCAGCGGTTCGCCCAGGCGCGCCATGGTGCGGGCCAGCCACACGGCGGCATTGATCGGATGCCCAAGGCATTCAGCGCCGCTGCCGCTGGACACCGGTTCACCGTTGCGGGTCATGCGCATGCTGGCCTGACGCAGGTCCAGGCTGTCGATGCGCCGGGCCGGGCCGCCGAGCACGAAGCAACCGCTGGAAGCGTTGTCGGCCACGGTGTCGACGAAACGGATGTTCCAGTTCTGGACACGGCTGCCGACGATTTCCAGCGCCGGGAGTACCCAGCCGGTGGCGTTCATCACTTCGTCAAAGGTGGTGTCGGCGTACGGCAGATCGTGTTGCAGGATCAAGGCGATTTCGGCTTCGATCTTGGGTTGCAGAACCCGGTCAAACGGCACGCTCTGGTTGTCGCCATAGCACATGTCAGCGAACAGGGTGCCGAAGTCGGGTTGGTCGACGCCCAGTTGCGCTTGCACCTTGGGGTTGGTCAGGCCGATTTTTCGGCCCACCACGCGCCGGCCTTGCGCCTGGCTATGCGCCACATTCAGGCGCTGGATGCGGTAGGCAGCGTCAGCGTTGTCGGCACCGATCTGCTCACGCAGAGGGGCGATGGCCTCGCCGTCTATTTCGGCCTGGCGCAAGGCGGCCGCCAGGTGTTCAAGGGTGTGTTGAGTAACGCTCATGTCAGCCTCGATGCTCAATGGGTCAGGAAGTCCAGGACCATGCGGTTAAAGGTGTCGGCGTGTTCCCATTGCGCCCAGTGGCCGCAGCGATTGAAAACGTGCAGTTGGGCACGGGGCAGGCCTGCCAGCAGGCGCAGACCGGTGTCCATGGGCACGAAGCGGTCTTCACGGCCCCAGACGATCAGGGTGTCGGCCTGGATTTCGTGCAGGCGGTGGCTGAAGTCCGGGAACTGCTTAGGGTTTATGGTGCTGCTCTTGACGAAGTTTTCCAGGTGGTCGCGGCGCGCCAGGATATTGTCCAGGCGGGTCTGGAACATCGCGTCGGTAATGCTGCTGGCATCGAACACGAAAACGTTCATCATCTTTTTCAGGTTGTCGATGGTCGGGTCGCGGTACAGCCCGCCGATTAACTTGATGCCTTCTGTGGGTTGCGGCACGAACGCGCTCGGGCCGCCGGTGCCGCCGCCCATCAGGACTAACTTACCGATGCGCTCCGGGTGTTCCAGGGCAAAGGCCACCACGCTGTGAGCCCCCATGGAGTTGCCGATCAGGTGCACGCGGTCCAGCTCCAGCACGTCGAGCAAGCCTTTGAGGGCGTCGGCATTGAGGTTCGAGCGCGAGCCTTCGCTGACTACCGGGTCGCTTTTGCTCCAGCCCGGACAGTCGAGCAGGATCACCCGGTAACCGGCGTTGACCAGCGGTTCGATATTGCGATTAAAGTTGGCCCAGCCGCTGGCGCCGGGCCCGGAGCCGTGAAGCATGACCACGGTTTCGGCGCCCTGGCCGACATCGTTGTAATGCAGTTGCAGGTCCAGATTGCCTTCTTTGATACGGGCAAAGCGGCTGGTGGAGGTTTCAGTGAAAGCAGCGGCAGTGGCAGTCATGGTTGTGTTCCTTGAATTCGGGTAGAGGGGTTCAGTGGCTGGGCACTCAGGGCGCCAAAGCCTGCGATCCATTCAGGAATCGGGCGGTAATAACGGCCTTCGGTCTGATACGGACCAAAGGCTGACAAGGCCGCGAAAGCCGCGGTCCAGGTTTTCACCTCATGGGTGGACTTGCCGGCCAGCGCTGAAAGCGCGTCGTTGCTCAGCGCATCCAGATCGCCCACGCAGCCTTGCTCTAGGGTGTCGAGAAACTGCTGGTCCCAGGCCGGGTTTAACGGGTGCAGGCTGTTCTGGTCTTCAACAAAATGGCGCGCTGCCTGAATCACCCGTTGCTGGCGGGCCTGGCGCTCGTCGGCCGGCAACTGACGGCCGCTGCCCATCAGACGGTCAGCCATGCGGGCATCGACCTTGGCCAGTTCCGGAACCGGTGGCTGATGTGAAAGCCCGCCCGAGGCCAGGAACAACACGCGTTTGTTCAGCGACAACGCCCACTGGCCGATGGCTTCACCGAGCAGGCGGGAACGCTGAAAACTAGGCAACGGCACCGCTACCGCGTTGATAAACACAGGAATCACCGGGCAGCTTTGCAGGCCGCCGAGCAGCAGTTCCAGTGGCTGAGCGAACGCGTGATCGACTTGCATGCGATACGACACGGCAGCGTCGATTCCGGCATCCAGCACATGGCGGGCACAGGCTTCGGCCAGCGCCTTGGGCACATCCAGCGGCCCGGCGGCGGTATCGAAATCGCCAATCGCGTCCGCTGCCATGCCAATGCAAAAAGACGGCATCACGTCGTAGAAAAAGCCGTTGTAGTGATCCGGGCCAAACAGCACGACGAGTTCCGGGTTAAAACGGGCGATGCGCGCACGGGCCGCGTGGTGCATGGCATCAACTTCAGCCAGTACCTGTGGTGATGGGTCGACGTAACCCACCAGCGGCGTGTGCGACAGGCAGTGCAGATAGGCACTCATCTCAGGCCACCTTGCTGGTTGTGGGGGCGACAACCGTGCAGGGCAATGCCTTGAGCGCCAGCAGCAATTGATCACAGGCCTGGCCGATGGTTTGCGGAATCGCCAAGGCCGCGAGGAAGCGGTCGGGGCGTACCACGGCGATAGAGCCCGTGCCCAGGGCAAACCACTGACGCAGGCGGCCCTGGCTGTCACCGATGCGAATCACCGGCGAACTGACATCGCTGGCGGCTTTGAGTTGAACGTCTGGCAATACTTGGATAAACCGCGTGCCCAGGGCCTGCCATTGCGCGATTTGGGCTTCAGTCAGGCCCCAGGTCGGATCACAGCCCCAGGCGATGATCGCGAAATTTTTGCCGATCACTTCATCCAGCAGCAGGCTTTCGCCGTTCTCGGTCAGGATGCGTGGCTGGATGAACATCTTGCCCACCGGCGACGCTTTCGTGCCCGGCGCGAGCAGCGCCCCCTGGGTGTATTGCGGCATGGGTTTAAAACGCATTTCCAGGAAGTAGCGTTTGACCGGTGGCACGTAATTAAGTAGCCAGGACACGCCATCACGTACCGTGCCTTGCCAGCGCTTTGGCGGCGCCAGTACATGGCCTGCCAGCACCGACAGATCAATCATCGCCTTGGCATGGTCGCGACGCTCCTGCTCATAACTGTCGAGCAGCTTGTCGTCGGCCAGGCCCTTGATCACCAGTGAGAGTTTCCAGGCCAGGTTCGAGGCATCACGAATTCCGCTGTTGTAACCCTGACCCTGCCAGACCGGCATGATGTGCGCCGCATCGCCTGCCAGCAGCACCCGGCCTTCGCGAAAGCGTCCGGCCAGTCGGGCGTTGTGGGTGTAGACGCGGCTGCGGATCAGCTCGATGCGGTCCGGGTCGGGCAACACCTTGGCCAGCAATTTGCGCATGTTCTCGGGCTTGCTCAGCTCAACTTCGGTCTCGCCGGGCATGACCATGAATTCAAAGCGCCGCACGCCGTGGGGCAGGGCGGCCGACACATACGGGCGCACCGGATCGCAGCACAGATACACATGGGGCGTGCTCAGCGGGTCGTTGGCAATGTCGACCACGATCCACTGGTTGGGCGCGGTCTTGCCTTCAAAACTGATGTTCAGGCTGCGTCGCACCAAGCTGTTGCCGCCATCGCAACCAATCAGGTAACGGGCTTGCAAGCGCTCGCTGCGACCGTTTTGATCCTTGAGATTGAGCACAACCTGACTGGCGCTTTGCTCGAAACCTTCCATTTCGCGGCCAAACATCACCTTGACGTTGTCAAAGCGGCGCAACCCCTCAAACAGCACTTTGTCTGCCAGCGGCTGGATAAAGGCATTGCGGCGTGGCCAGCCGAACTCATCGGTTTGCGGTTGAATATCGGCAAAGCAGCGACCCTTGGGGGTCAAAAAACGCATCGCATGCCAAGGCGTGGTGTGCGGCAGCACACTGTCGGCCAGACCAACGGCTTGAAAGGCCCGCAGACTTTCGTCGTCCAGGCCGATAGCGCGGGGGTAGTCGATCAGGCTGTCGAGCTTCTCGACGATGGTGACAGTGATGCCGCATTGGCCCAGATAGTTGGCAATCATCAAACCGACCGGTCCGGCGCCGATAATCGCGACGTCAGTGGTGAGCACCTGTGCAGAAGGTGTGGAGGCAGAGTTCATGAGCATCTCCGTACAGCGTCTTTTTTTGAATTTCTTGTTGGGCCCAGTATGGAAATCACAAGGCTGGTGAACAACGACAACCCTTGGTAGGGTGCACTAGGTGCACATCGTTGATTTATAAAAATAAAGAGGTCGCCAATGAGCGAAACCGAATACAAGGCCGTGCGCGGCCTGATACGTGGACTGGCGTTGATCAATGGTCTGAACCGTATTGACGGGGGGGCCAGCACGGCGCAATTGGCCGAGCTAAGTGGGTTGCATCGCACTACCGTGCGCCGATTGCTAGAGACCCTGCAGGCTGAGGGTTATGTGCGCCGCAGCGAGTCGGATGACAGCTATCGGCTGACCTTGAAAGTGCGCGAGCTCAGTGAAGGGTTCCGCGATGAGCAGTGGATTTCATCCATCGCTGCCCCGTTACTGGGGGAGTTGTTGCAGCAGGTGGTATGGCCTACCGACCTGTGCACCCTGGACGGTGATGCCATGGTGATTCGCGAGACCACGCACCGGTTTAGCCGGTTGTCGTTTCACCGTTCGATGGTAGGGCGGCGCTTGCCATTGCTCATGACGGCGACCGGGCGCGCTTACTTTGCGTATTGTTCGGCGTCCGAGCGTGAAGAGTTGATTGATTTAATGCTCAGTCGCGAGGATGAACAATCGGTGCTGGCGGCTGATCGGCGCTTTGTTGAGCGACTGGTGGAACACACCGTGAGCAAGGGGTATGGCGAGAACAACTCGCACTGGGGGCAAGAACGCAGGATTGCCGCGATTGCCATTCCTGTGGTGCATGAAGAGCGGGTGATGGGGTGTTTGAATCTGGTGTACATCGCCAAGGCCATGTCCGTAGAAGAGGCGGCGCGCCGCTATTTGCCGGCCATGCGCGTCACGGTGCAACAGATACAGGAACGGTTGCATGCATAAACCCGCGTATGCCGCCGAGGTCGGTGGCTCGCATCGTTGGCAAGCCAGGCGCCCACGCACATTTTGCGTGTGGGTTATGGGCAACGAGGGCTTTAAAGTATTCTGCGAGGCGACCTGACAAGGATGTTATGGATGCAATGGTTTCAACGATTCAATCAGGCGTGCGAACACTTTGGCAAACGGGTTCCGACCTGGCTCTTTTGCCTGATCGCCGCCGGACTGTTTATCGCATGGATTATCACGCTGTTTGTGCCGCCATCGTTCAACCCGGTGTTGCTAACCATCCCGGCGGTCGTTATCACCCTGGGCGTACTCAATCGAATTTATCCCGAAAGGAAATGAAGTCATGATCACGTGCTACCTGCGATACGTTATTGACCCTTACAAACTGGCTGAATTCGAAGCGTACGGGCGCATCTGGATCCCGCTGGTCGAGAAATTCGGTGGCACACACCATGGCTATTTCCTGCCTTCGGAAGGCGCCAACAATATTGCCTTGGCAATGTTTACCTTTCCCAGTCTGGCCACCTACGAAGACTACCGTGAACGCTCGAAAACCGATGCCGAGTGCATTGCAGCGTTCAAGCTGGCTGAAGACAACCGCTGCATCCTGAGCTACGAGCGCAGTTTCTTCCGTCCGCTTTTCGAATAAGCCCAAACCAAAGATCGCAGCCTTCGCCAGTTCCCACCTATGTTCCGTCACACCGCAGATGGCCGTAACCTTCTGACCAATCGCCGAGCGCTCCAGTGCTAGACTCGCGCTCGCTGCGCAGCAGGCAAGCGCAGCCGTTAATTGATTCAGCCGAGCTTGACCGGCCCAGTAGTCGCTTTTATTGACCTCGACCAAGAGACCCTCATGGCAAACCAAGACATTACCTTTACCCCTGATCCAGACGTCGACTCCATCTCTTCCGACGTGGCTGGTTTTGCCGGCATGCTGGTGTCCACTCAGATCCCGACCCGTGCGGACGGCAGTCTGGAGCTGGGCGGGATCACCGAGCAAAGCGAGTGCACTTTGCAGGCGCTCAAGGTGGCGCTGGAACGTGCCGGCAGCGGCATGGACCGGGTGTTGCATCTGACCATCTACCTGACCGATATGGCCGACCGAGCCGCGTTTAACGAGGTGTACAAGCGTTACTTCGCCAAGCCGTGGCCGGTGCGGGCGGCAGTCGGTGTGGCGGCATTGGCTGTCGAGGGCATGCGTGTGGAAGTGACTGCAATGGCGGCCAAGGCCTGAGTCGATCGTACTCAATCGTTGTCTTAGCCATTCTCAATCGCCCGAGATCTGCGGGCGGTTGAATCGCGTTCTGTCTTCTACACTCTTTTTGGGTCGGCTTTTGACCATGCCAATGAAGGCGCAATAAAAAGGGAGTAGAAGTGATGGTTCGTAGCGTTTTGGGGATTGCGGTAGTGGTGCTGTTGGCCGGTTGCGCCATTAACCGCTCAGAAGTGGACGTGAAGGTTGTACCGCCCGTTGAGTCGCAGGCTCCTGCACCCAGCAATGGCAAAAAGGTGTACATCAGCGCCATCGATGATCGGGTTTTTCAGATCAAGCCAGACAGCCCGGACATTCCTTCGTTGAAGTACAACGAGATCGATAACAAGTCGATCACCGAGCGGGTTTTTGCCCGTAAGCGCAACACCTACAACATGCCCATCGGTGACTGGCTGTTACCCAAGGGCCAGACTGTTTCAGGGTTGGTGGCAGACGCTGTCGCCGCCGCCTACCGGCAAGCCGGGTATGAGGTGGTGAGTACGTCCGGTGTTCGCGATGCCAGCGAAGTGAAGGTGCATGTCATTGAGTTCTGGTCATGGATCAAGCTGCAGGGCGTGTTTGAAAAGGTCATAAGCAACAAGTCGCTGTTGAAGATCAAAGCGGCTGGCGCTCCTGAGCAACAAGTGAATACGCTGGTCAACGAGACCATCAAGGTCACCCGCGAAGACGACTGGAAGAACATCACTGAAAAAGGTCTTGAAGCCATTACTCAGGAAACCCTCAAGCAGCTCTGAGCGGCTTCCCGAGCACCACAGCCTGTGACCGTTTATTTCAAGTACCAGCCCCATGGCTGGTCATGGATGTATTCGGTCACTTGCTTGACCTCCAGATAGTTGTTTAGCCCCCACTGGCCCAGTTCGCGGCCAATGCCGCTGTGTTTCATTCCGCCCCATGGCGCTTCGACAAAGGTTGGCTGCGAGCAGTTGACCCAGACAATCCCTGCGCGTAACTGGTTGGCAACCCGGCTGGTGCGCTGACCATCCGCGCTCATGACGGCCGCCGCGAGGCCGAAGCGACTGGCGTTGGCCATTTGCACCGCTTGCTCTTCAGTCTTGAAGCGCTTGATGCTCAGCACCGGGCCGAACACTTCTTCTCGCCAGAGGCTGCTGTTGTGTGCCGGTTCGTCAAAGATCGCCGGCTCGATAAAGTAACCCTCTGCCAAATGGGCCGGGCGCTGACCGCCGGTGAGCAGCCGCGCGCCGCTGGCCAGGCCCTGGTCGATAAAGCCCCGCACTTTTTCGTATTGCCCATGGCTCACCAGCGGGCCCAGCAGTACTCCGGGCTGCATACCGGGGCCGATGCTGATGTTGCGAGTCTCTTCGACCAGCCGTTCAATCAGTTGTGGCGCGATGCTGTCTTGCACCAGCAGGCGTGAGGTGGCGCTACAGACTTGACCCTGGTTCCAGAAGATGCCGAACAGAATCCACTCCACGGCGGCTTCGACGTCGGCATCGTCGAAGACGATAAAGGCCGATTTCCCGCCCAGTTCCAGGCTGATGTTCTTGATGTCGCGGGCCGCCGCCGACATGATTTTTGCTCCGGTGGGCACGCTGCCGGTGAAGGCCAGCTTGTCCACGCCGGGGTGCTCGGTCAGCGGGCTGCCCGCGTCGGTACCGAGCCCGGTGACGATGTTCAAGACCCCGGCAGGCAGGCCGATGCGGTCAGCGGCGGCTGCCAGTTCAAGGGCTGTAAGGGGCGTCAGCTCCGAAGGCTTGAGCACCAGCGTGGCCCCGGCTGCCAAGGCCGGGGCGACTTTCCAGGCAGCCATCAGCAGCGGGTAGTTCCACGGGATGATTTGCCCGGCAACGCCAATGGGTTCATGGCGAATGCGGCACCGAAAGCGCGGATCCGGCAGGGCCAGCGGTTGGTCTTGTTGCGTGTCCAATTGAGCAGCCAGCCCGGCATAGTAACGAAAGCAGGCAATGGCATCGCCAACGTCCCATTGGGCTTCGGGCAAAGGTTTGCCGTTGTCGCGCACTTCGAGTTCGGCCAGTTGCGGCAGGTTTCTTTCCAGTTCATCGGCCAGTGCGTCCAGCCACTGCGCGCGTTCGGCGCCGGTGGTTTGGCTCCAACCGTTATCGAATGCTCGGCGGGCAGCGCGCACGGCATGGTCGATGTCTTCCTCGGTGCCGGCCGCGACCTGATGAAACACCTGGCCAGTGGCTGGGTCGATAACGTCCAGATACCCGCCCAGATCCGGGCTGACCCATTCGCCATTGATATAGAGCTGATCACGCATGCTGAGACTCCTGGCCACCGGTGCGGCGGCCTTGCAGGTGGCGGGAGGTAAACAGCAGCACCAGCGACAGGCAAATGATCACTGTCGAGACTGCGTTGATTTCCGGCGTCACCCCCCGGCGGATGGATGAAAAGATATAGATCGGCAAGGTGGTTTCAGAACCGGCAACGAAAAAGGCGATGATGAAGTCGTCGAAGCTGAAGGTGAACGCCAGCAGAAACCCGGCCATGATCGCGGGGCTGATTTGCGGCAGGGTCACGCGCCAGAAGGTCTGCATCGGTGGCGCATAGAGGTCGGCCGAGGCTTCTAGCAAAGCTCTGTCGAGAGCGTCGACGCGACTGCGCACGATGACCATGACCAGCGCCATGGTGAACAACGAGTGCGCGGCAATCACCGTGGCAAACCCCATGTTCAGGCGCGCAGCGCTGGGGATCCAGCTCGCCAGCAGCGGGTTGATCAGGTCGAACATACTGATGAAGGCGATCAGGGTCGAGATGCCAATGACGATGCCGGGGACGATGATCGCGCAGTAGGTCAGGGCATCGAACAGCATGCGTACCCTGGGCCCGACGCGCTGCAAACCGAACACTGCAAGCGTGCCGAACAGGGTAGCGATGACAGCCGAGGTCAGCGCAATGAATGCGCTGTGCCCCAGGGCCTCCATGATAAATGGGTTGCCGAAGGCACGGCCAAACCATTGCACCGAGCAACACTCAAACGCCAGGCCGCTGCGCCCGGCGTTGAAACTGAACAGAATAATCAGGGCAATCGGCGCGTACAGAAACAGGTACAGCGAGGTCGAATAGCTGCGCAGCCACATGTCACAACCCTCCATCGGCAGGGCGGCCGCCATAGCGCGCCACCAGCTTCAAATACACGCCGATGATCAGCAGCATCATCGCCACTAACGTCATCGCCAAGGCACTGCCAAACGGCCAGTTGCGCGATTGCAAAAACAGGTCGACCAGCGCGTTGCCAAGAAAGAACACTTTGCCGCCGCCCAGAATGGCCGGTATCAAGAACTCACCCATCAGCAGGATAAACACCAGCATGACCCCGGTGATGATGCCCGGCGCAGAGAGCGCCAAGGTGATCCGCCGAAAGCTTTCAAAGGCGCTGGCGCCCAGGTCTGCCGAGGCTTCCAGCAGGCGCTTGTCGAGTTTTTCGAGGCTGACATAGATCGGGAACACCATCAGTGGCAAATAGCCGTAGACAATGCCGATCAGCACCGCCCACGGGGTGTTGATCAAGCGCACGTCTTCCAGGCCAAGGCTTGCCAGCAAGGCCGGGATGCCCTTGCCGCTGAGGATGAAAATCCAGGCGTAGGTGCGGATCAGAAAACTGGTCCAGAACGGCACAATCACCAGTGTCAGCAGCAGCGAGCGGTTTTTGCTGACCTTGACGGCCAGAAAATACGCCAGCGGATACGCCGCCACTAGACACACCAACGTGCCCAGCGGGGCCAGCATTAAGGTGTTGCTGAAGGCTGCCGCACGTGAGCCGAGGTTCAGGTAGTTGGCCAGGGTGAAGCCCGCCGCATAGCCGCCCACGGCGCTGCGCTCACCGAAACTGAAGACTAGGATGATCACCAGCGGCAGTAGCAATAGCAGCAAAAACCATAACGTCGACGGTAGCAGCATCAGCAGCGTGATCCGCTGGCCCAGGCTGCGCCGCTGGCGAACCCCGGTTGACGAGGCATTCACCGCAAGGTGGGTGGCGGCGTTCATGGAGCGCTCCTTATGAGGGCTGGGTACAACTCAATTTTGGTAGTCGCTGACGAGGGACGAGGCTGCGAACGGCTGCATCGCACTCGATCTGAGCCTCGTCCCTCGTCAGCGACAACAGGGTATTGGGCGTTTTAAGCGGACTTGAAGCGCGCCATCACTTCGGCACGTGCCGGGCTGGTCAGGGTTGCTGCTGCACCGAACTCCAGTGGGCTCAAAGCCTCGGCAGCCGGGTACATGATCGGGTCATTGAGCATCGCCACCGGCAGTAAAGCATCGACTCGCTTGTCGCCGCTCGGGTAGCCGTGGCTCAGCACTTCAAGTGTGTTGTGTTGCGGCTCGAGCAAATAGTTGATGAAGGCGTAGGCCGCATCTTTGTGCTCCGAGCTTTTGGGGATGGCGAAGAAGTCGCTCCACAGTTCGCCGCCTTCCTTGCCCAAGGTGTAATGCATCTGCGGGTTGTCGCGGTGCAGTTGCGAGGCGTCGCCAGTCCACGACATGGCCAGCCAGGCATCGCCGCTGCGCATGGAGGGCTGAATGTCGGAGTTGATCGCAAACAGGTGTGGCTTGACCTCGATCAGCAGTTTTTCGGCATCGGCCAATTCTTTCGGGTCCAGTGAGTTGAAGCTGTAGCCGAAGTTTTTGAGGGCATTGCCGATGGCGGTCAACTGGTAGTCGTGAACCATTGTGCGGCCGCTGGCAGGGCCTTGGGCGGCGGCCCAGAATTCTTTCCAGCTGCTGGGGCCCTCTTTAAGTTTGTCGGTGTCGTATAGCATGCCGGTGGTGCCCCAGTTCTTCGGCACGCCGTAAACCTTGCCGTCCACGGTGCCTTGGGCCATAAACTTCTGCTGGAAGGCCGAGGCGTCGAAATTGGGGATCCGCGACAGGTCCAGCGGCTCGATCAAGCCCAGGTTGACGTAGGTGCTGATGGCGTAGTTGGTCGGTACCAGCACGTCCCAGCCACTGCCACCGGCCTGCAACTTGGCGAGCATTTCTTCGTTGGAGCCAAACACGCTCATCGACACCCGGGCGCCGGTTTTCTTGCCGAAATCGTCGAGGTTTTCCTGGCTGTGGTAGTTCGGCCAGGTCGCCAATGCCAGTCGGTCGCCCAACTGCGGTTGTTCACCGGCGAAGGCGGTTGAGGTCAACAGCCCTGGCATGTGGGTGGCGACCACCGCAGCGGCGACGCCCAGGCCGGTGCGACCCAGAAAGTCGCGCCGGCTGATCGAGCCATTCTGCCAACTGCGCAGGTTTTTGATAAACGTCTTCTGGTCCATAGCGCGCTCCACAGGGTAGTTATTGAAACGAATCGATGATTTACAACGCCATGGCCAAGCCGTTGGCGTGATCCCAGCCGACGCTGACTGCAGCGCCGTGTTCGAATGCAGGGGCGCCTTGGTCTTGCTGGCGCGGCACGCGGACGCAGACCACGCCAAAGGCTTGGGTGCGCACGCGATATTCAGTGGAGTTGCCGAGGTAGATCCGGTCTTCGACGCAGCCTTGCAGCTTCACGTCGCGCCCCAGCTCTGCGTTGGCCCCGGCAATGCTGATCAGCTCCGGGCGCACAGCGATGCACCCGGCAGCATCAGCGCTTAACGCTTTGCCGGTGGGCGTCAGTGGGCTGTTGAGCTCCAGACCTTGTTCGGTGCGCAGCACTACCGAGTTGCCCTGCAGATGGCGCACCGTCCCGTTAAACAGGTTCGATTCGCCGATAAAGTCGGCCACGTAGCGGCTAGCAGGGGCTTCGTAGAGTTGCTCGGGGGTCGCGGTCTGAATGATTGAGCCGTTGTGCATCACGCTGATGCTGTCGCTCATCGACAGGGCTTCTTCCTGATCGTGGGTCACCAGCACAAAGGTGATGCCGACTTCGCGCTGCAGGCGCAGCAATTCGGACTGCATTTCCTTGCGCAACTTGCGGTCCAGTGCGGCCAGTGGTTCGTCGAGCAATAGCACGGTGGGCTTGTTGACCAGCGCCCTGGCCAGGGCTACGCGCTGTTGCTGGCCGCCCGACAGTTCGCTGGGCTTGCGCTGGCCAAAGCCGGTCAGGCGTACCATCTCTAGCGCCTCATCGGCCATGCGCAGTTGGGTTTTCTTGTCGGGGCGCGGGGTGCGATAGCGCAGGCCGTAGGCGATGTTTTGCGCCACCGTGAGGTGCGGGAACAGCGCATAGTGCTGGAACACCATGTTCACCGGCCGTTCAAAGGCAGGAACCCCGGCCACGTTGTGACCGGCCAACATGACTTCGCCGCTGCTCGGTTGTTCGAAGCCTGCGATCATGCGCAACGTAGTGGTTTTACCGCAGCCCGAGCCGCCGAGAAAGGAATGAAACGAGCCGCGGCGCACGGCAAAGTTCAGCCCGTTGACGGCGGTCACCTCGCCATAGCGTTTGACCACATTGCAGAATTCGATGTCGCTAGGCGCGGTGTTGTTATTCACGAGGCGGGCTCCCTTGCAGTGATCAATCAGTGCGTCGGGGGCCAAACTAGCAATCGGGGTTTTGCGGCGTATATATCCCTTGGGGGATAGAGTCGTTTTCAGGTATCAGGATTCGACAACCAGTTCCTGGCCTGTCAAATCCCGGATGAACAGACCTAGCAGCTCAGATTGGCTGCCGATGTTGAGTTTGGCGTAGATGTTCTTGCGATGAATCTTCACCGTGCCGGGGCTGATGCTCAATTGTTCGGCCACCGAGGCGCTGGAGTGGCCGCGCAGCAGCAGTTGCACGATCTCTTGTTCACGGCCAGTGAGAATGTGCGCGCCGAAGTGATCGAAGACTTCGCGGATCTTGAAGTCCAGGTCTTGTGCCGGGCGCGGTGCTTGGGCCTGCCGCAAACGCCAGGCTTCATTGATCACCTGTTCGACTACGGCCTGCGCGCATTCGATCAGTTGCATCTCGTCACGGCTGAACGCGCAACTGGCGGTCGAGCGCATTAACGACAACACCGCCATGGCGCCGTCACCCAGATCCACGAAAAAAGCCACTTCCTCAGCCAATCCGGTTTGCTGGTAATAGGTCAGGTAATACTCACCGAGGTAGAAGTGGTCGGGTGCAAACTGGCGTAGACGCCACAAACCGGGTGCTTGCGCGCGGGTGCAGGCAAGGTAGAACGGGTCCAGCAGGTAAGGCCCGCTCTGGTAGTCATCGACATACACGGCACGCTTGTCAGCCGAAAACGTATCGAACATCGCCAGCGGCCGATGGTTGCCTTCATAGACAAACAGCACAAAGTGATCCACCGGGCAGATTTGCCGTAACCACTGGCTCAAGCCCGCCAAACGCGAATGCCCGGCGGGTAAATCAAGCAAATGGGCAACGCCGGTGGTCCAGAGTTTCAGTTCCTTGGGGCGCATGGTGACTTCTGGCAGGGCAGGGGTGCATTTAGATGCACGAACTGCGCCATGGCTGGCAAAGCCCGGCGGCATTGGGGCGGCTGCCGGGCGAGGGCTGAAAAAGCGCACCGAAACAGGGCGCAGTGTTACGCAGGGCTACACACTCAACTCAGCAGCCGCATACAGAGGCCAACGCTGTTCACTTGAGCGAAAGAGGGCCCTTCAGGCGCGCATGTCCTTTGTCGATCGCCTCGGTGTAAAGCGGCGCGATGCGACCAATAGGCAAAGGCGTGAAGCTGCGGCGGTGCCATTTCTGGCCTCTTCAGGCGCTTCAAATCAAGTGCGGTCCGACATTTATCAACTACAGTTCTTGGCACTTGCTGACAGACACGAGAGGGATCTTCATGACTGCGCTGGATGTTTTCTGGGTCGGGCTGGGGGGCGGCCTGGGTTCGCTGCTTCGGTGGTGGATCGGGCTGCGGGTAGGCCAGTTTTACAAGGGGAAGTTGCCGCTGGGCACGTTTTTGATCAACGTCAGCGGTGCCTTTGTGATCGGCTATTTGAGCATTCTGTTCAGCGTCGACTGGCGTGATCGTTACGGTGATGTGTTGAACGCCGCCGTGCTGACCGGGATTCTGGGCGGCTACACCACCTTCAGCAGCATGCAATTGGACGCCTCCAAACTGGCCGCTATCAAGGACCGCGTGTGGGCAGCCGGTTATTTGATTATTTCCGTGCTGCTGGGGCTGGCCGCTGCGGCATTCGGCGCCTGGCTGGCGCGCTGACAAGGAGCTTGAAACATGCTGAATATGATCATTTTGATTTTTGTCGGCGGGGCGTTTGGGGCCACGTGCCGTGAGTTTGTGATGTTAGCGGTGCCGCGTCTGGCCGATGGCTTTCCCATGGATATTTTTGTCGCCAACATCGTTGCCGCGTTTTTGCTGGGCGTTGCCACGTCGCTGTTCAAGAGCAATCGAATTAACCAGTATGTGCACGTCATGGTCGGGACCGGGATCATGGGCGGCCTTTCGACGTTCTCAAGCTTTGTGTTTGGCGCCGTCGAAATGATGACGGATCCGGGCGGGGTGCTGGTTTCTATCTGCTATCTGGTGGCCAGTCTGGTGATCGGGTTTTTGGCCGTTGAACTGGGGTTGCTGGTGGGGGCCAGGGGTGCGCCGGCTGCGGCTGATGCCCGGTAGGCGCGGGCTTTTACAAGGTCAAACGATCGCGAGTCAAGCTCGCGCCTACAGGGCCTGTGATTGGATCACGTCAAGGGTTAACGAAACCGCTCAAGCATCTGGTAGTACCACATGCCCGCCGCCAGCATCGGGTTGCCAAACACATCACCCATCGGCACGCGAATGTGCTGGCACCCGGCAAAGGTGTCGAATTGCTCCAGTTGACCTGTGATCGCGCGGCCCATGATCTCGCCCATGATGTGCGTGGTGGCGATGCCATGGCCTGAGTAGCCCTGGCAGTACCAGACGTTGTCCGAGAGCTTGCCCAGTTGTGGAATGCGGTTGATCACGATGCCCATCGCGCAACTCCACTGGTAATCGATTTTCACCCCTTTGAGTGCCGGGAAGGTCTGCTCGATGCAGGGCAGCAATTCAGCTGCAATGTCTCGCGAATCTTTGCCGCTATAGTTGGCGCCGCCGCCAAACAGCAGGCGGCCATCGGCGGTCATGCGGTAATAGTCGAGTACAAAGCGGCAGTCATACACCGCCAGGTCTTCGGGGTTCAGTTGCCGGGCCATGTCCCCCAGCGGTTCGGTGGTGACGATCCCGCCCATGGCCGGGAAGATTTTACCCTTGAGTTTGCCAGGCTCCAGCCTGTGATAAACGTCGCCTGCCAGCAGGACCTGATTAGCATCAATGCGCCCATGAGCAGTGCGCACGCCAGGGGTGTCGCCATGGATGATTTCCAGCACTTCGCTGTTTTCAAAAATCAGTGCACCCAGGCTTTCTGCTGCCCGTGCTTCACCGATACACAGGTTGAGCGGGTGCAGGTGCATGTTGCGGGTGTTCTTGATGGCGCCGTGATAGAGATCGCTTTGCAAAATGTCGCGTACTTGACTGCGGTCGAGCAGCGACACCTCGGCCCCCATGCCCCGGTGCACGGCTTCGTCGTAATCCTTGCGCAAACCTGCCATGTGGCTTGGCTTGTAGGCCGCATGCAAGTGGCCGTGTTTCAGGTCGCACTGGATGGCGTATTTCTCGACCCGCCGCTGGATGATGTCGTGCCCGCGCCACCGCAGGTTCCAGATGAAATCATCGACCTGGCTGCCCAGGCGACGGCGCATCTGTTTGCGCATCGCCTCATCGCCCGACAGGCTGCCGGTGACTTGACCACCATTGCGCCCGGTGGCTCCCCAGCCGATTTTGTGGCTCTCGACGATGGCTACTTTCAGGCCTTTTTCTGCCAGCTCAACGGCGGTCGCGACGCCGGTAAATCCGCCACCGATAATCACCACATCGACCCGGTGCTGGCCTTGCAGGAGCGGGTAGCCGGTTTCGTGGTTGAGGGTCGCGGTGTAATACGAGTTGCAGCGTTCAGTCATGGGAGGCTCTGTGATCTTTCTTGTAAGGGGTATGAGGCAGAAAGGGGGCTTTTAGGTGCCCGCACCGGTCCTGCTCATCCACTTCGGCCATGTGCTGACGATATTCGATTTGTGAGGGCCAAATAACCCCCCGACAACGAAGTTTCTGACGTCGCTTGATCAGAACGTGACTTCGCTCACGTGCAACACCCAGGCGATCGCCTGTTTTTTGTCATCCCAGACATAGCGAAAATGTGGGCCCTGCACCGGAATCGAGAGCGCAGGCGGGCGAAAGGCGGCCACGCATTCGTGGCCGTCGAGGCGCACGCTGTTGTAGAGCAAACCCCAGGCCAGCGCTTCGCGGTGCGGCCGGGCAAAGGCTTGCGCGGCGCCGTAGCCGGCGGGCGAAGGTTGATGCACCAGGGGGTTGTCGCGCACATCAATCATCGGCTGGAGCACCTGGTTGATGTAGGTGCGCAGGGTGATCTCGATGCTTGCTTCCTGGGTGGCTCGCCAGAATTGCTCCTGATGGAAACAGGTTTCGGCTATGGCTGCCTCGACGCTGCTGGCGCAGTAGTACACACCATAACTGCCATCGGTAAAGCGACTGGCGCGGCCAATATGGGTAAAGGCGGCCATGATTGGGGTTGAGCCTTCACCACACAGGCGGTCTTCGGGGCGCACCCGGTTCAGCACCCCGGCCTGGTCGCGCAGGCGGTCATTGGTCAGGCTTTCTAGGACGAAGGCGAGGTCCAGGTCGTCGGGGTTCAGGGTGTCTTCAAACACCGATACCGGCGGGAACGCACTGTTGATGATGCGATAGGCGTTGCTCCATTCGGGAAGCACGACTGGCCTGGAGGTGTCTGGCATCAGCCGCGCACCCCGTCCAGATAGCGCCGCACATCCGCGAGGTCGACCACCTGGCCCGCGAGCATATAGCTCAACGCACTCTGGCCATTGAAAGGCGCTGCGGTGTTGGCCTTGTGTACCCACTCGTAGGCGCGCTCGGGCTGATTGCTGAACAGGATGCGCAATGCTTTGTGTACGCCCATCAGGTATGAAATGCGCTCAAGAGTGTCGTGAGGCAGGCGCACATTCGGTAGTTTTTTGTACTTGAAGTACGTGGTATTGCCGATTGAGCCAAGCAGGGTGCATTGCTGGTCTTTGGTGCAGCCCCAGTGCTCCATTAAATTGAAGAAGAATGTCAGGGCCACACGGCCCGCATCACCACTGGTGATGTCGGGCTGAGTGTGTTGGGCGACTAACTGCATGGTGACCTCCAGGGCGCTAATACTTAAGAGCGTACACCGCATCTGGATAATTACAACAAATGTATCCGCATATGAACTTTGCGCGATGTGACTTCACGGCGTGGGCAATGACTTGGCCCGATTCATACAGCGCTGGCGACGTTCATCAACGCGCTGGGCGAACCAGGCGGTGGTCAGGTTACGGGTGATCTTCGGGCTTTGCAGGGTAATGCCCGGCAATACCGCGCGGGGCAGGGGTTTGCCTTGTTGGCGATCTGCGAGCGCAAACACTTTGCGATACACCTCAGTGTGTTCAAACGCCAGACTGTCGCCTTTGAGCAATTGCTGCCTGATCTGGTTATTGCTCAAGCCCAACTGTTTGCCCAACGTGCGCACGGCGCGTTCGGTCGAGCCCACGGCGTAAGAATCGGGGATCGTCACATCACCATCCAGTACCAGCACAACGCCTGAAACCTGGCTGACGGCATTCTGAAACGCGGCATTGCGACTGGCGTACCAGCCCGCATTAAAGTCGGCAAAGCGATACAACGATTGTGTGTAGTCGGCGCGATAGCCGAGCAAATGGGCGGTACCGAAATACATGCCGCCTCGACGGGTAAAGACTTCCTGGCGGATCGTGCCTGGTATGGGGTACGGATAATCCTTCGCGTGTTTCTCGGCAAACGCGATGCTGACCTGCATCGGGCCGCCGGTATGTACCGGATTCAGGCTGCCAAACAGGTTTTTACCCAGCGGCACCATGCCGATAAAGTCATCAAAAATGGCACTCAACTGGCCTTCGGTTCGAGCAGTATCGAGGCGCTGGTTATAGGTTTTGCCATTCGGCGAGGTGATGTTCAGCGCACTGCGAACCATAAATTCAGGGATGTGCAGCTTAGCCGCGCGGCGATTGATTTCGCTGCGGGCAATTTTTGCCAGGTTTGGCACCGGCGGGTCGGCCTGAAACGTCGACTCCTGTTCGGTGACGGCCAGCACCGCACACAGGTTTTCGTCGCTGGGCTCAAGTTGTTGCGCGGCAAAGGCGGTGTAAATATCGGTGGCCCAACCCTGTCGATCCTGGAGCTGGGCGGGCAGCAGTTGCATGAGGCGTGCACGGGCCTGTTCAGGCGTACGGCTCGGTAAGGTCTGAGTGCTTTTGCTGCTGCAGCCGGCGATCGCAATGAGTAGAGAAAGCGCTAAAAGCCGCATGAAGAATCGATTCACTTGCGCTTAACTCCCAAAAAATAGTGCTGCATGTAAAGGACTTAGTCGTCTCGAGTCAGCACTTCCAGCAGTTCGATCTCAAAGGTGAGGTCGGAGTTCGGTGTGATGTGCGCGCCCATGCTTCTTTCACCATAGGCCAAGTGTGCAGGGACTTGCAGTGTGCGTTTACCGCCGACTTTCATGCCCATGAGTCCCAGGTCCCAACCCTTGATCACGCGACCGCTGCCAATCACGCACTGGAAGGGCTTGCCACGCTCAAACGAGGAGTCGAATACCGTGCCATCTGCGAGCCAGCCGGTGTACTGCGTGGTGATCAGCGCGCCTTTGACACAGGCTTTGCCTTCGCCCAGTACAAGGTCGGTGATCTGGAGTTCGTTAGTCATGGGGCTGCACTCACAAAGCTGAAAAGAGGGGCATCACTGCACAAGCTGGCTGGCCAGCGCTACAGGCGGCACATTTTACAGACCGACCTTAGGGATGCAATCGCTGGCCAGCCAGCTCCCATCGCTGTTTCAGCGCCAGTCAGACGCGCGGCTTGTCATTTTTTCAGGCAGCCAAAGCCTTTAAAACAGAGGGTCTCGGGAGCTTGTTAATGAGGCTGGATGTCAATTGCGCTTTACTATCATTTGAGAATGGTTACTATTGCAGCCCTGGCAGCGCCGGGGAAAGCTAAGCGATGTGGGGCATTTGGATAGCCCTGCCGCCAGTCACTCCAGCGTTTTGCCTGCTGAGCACACTCCATTGTTAAGGGATCAATTGGACATGTCGTCTCGATTCAAACGCAGTCAATTCTCACTGGCTATCATGGCCGCACTCGCTTCACCGACCTTGCTCGCCGATGCGCTGGAGCGCGAACGCGATGAGGTGCCCGTCGAGGCCAGCGACTTACCGGTGGATGGCAGCAAGCAAGCGCTGCAACTGGAAGAAACCCGCGTGTTGGGCACCGCCGCTGAAGAGCTGAAGCAAGCGCCGGGTGTATCGATCATCACTGCCGAGGACATTAAAAAACGTCCACCCGCCAATGATCTTTCCGACATTATCCGTCGCGAACCGGGGGTCAACCTCACCGGTAACAGTTCCAGTGGCGCTCGCGGCAACAACCGCCAGATTGACTTGCGCGGCATGGGCCCGGAAAACACCTTGATCCTGATCGACGGCAAGCCGTCCTCTTCGCGTAACGCTCAGCGGTATGGCTGGAGCGGCGACCGTGACACCCGCGGTGAAACCAACTGGGTCCCGGCCGAAGAAGTCGAACGTATCGAAATTCTGCGTGGCCCGGCGGCCGCTCGTTATGGCTCTGGCGCGATGGGCGGGGTGGTCAACATCATCACCAAACGCCCAACCGACCAACTTCACGGCTCGTTGACCGCTTATTACCTGTCACCGGAAGATGATTCGGAAGGCATCAGCAAGCGCACCAACTTCAACCTCAGCGGCCCTATCACCGACGACCTGGTGTTCCGCGTGTACGGCGGCCTGAGCAAGACCGACGCCGACGATGCCACCATCAACACGGCCCAGCAGGCGTATGCCGACAGCGTCGTGGCGGGGCGAGAGGGTGTGCGTAACAAAGACGTGAACGGTTTGCTGAGCTGGCAGTTCACCCCCGAGCAAACGCTCGACCTGGAAGCCAGCTACAGCCGCCAGGGCAATATCTTTGCCGGCGATACCATGCTCAACAGCGGGGGCGACTTCGTTAACAGCCTGTACGGCAAGGAAACCAGCGTTCTGCAACGCAGCACCTTCTCGGCGACCCACAATGGCTCGTTTGACTGGGGTTCAACCACCGCCTCGCTGACCCACGACCTGACCCGTAACTCGCGCCTCAACGAAGGACTGGCGGGGTATGGCGAAGGTGCTCCATCAGAAAGCGCTGGCAGCTTCGAGTCACGCTTGCGCAATACTCGCGCCAAAGCTGAGGTCAACCTGCCGCTGGACGTTTACACCCATCAGGTCCTGACCCTGGGCGGCGAATACCTGTACGAGTCGCTCAACGATCCGGGTTCGCTGCGTCCACAAAGCTGGGATCCGGGCGCCGATGGCACGCCAGGTATTCCTGGAACAGACCGCACCCAAACCAAATCCACCGCCAACAGCTACGCGTTTTATGTTGAGGATAATCTCGAAGTCGGGGCCAAAACCATCGTTACGCCGGGCTTGCGCTTCGACCACCACAACGAGTTTGGCGGCAACTGGAGCCCAAGCCTCAACGCTTCGCACCAGATCACGGACGAATTGAGCATCAAGGGCGGTATTGCCCGGGCTTACAAAACGCCGAATCTGTACCAGTCCAACCCCAACTACCTGTTGTACAGCCGTGGCGCGGGTTGCAGCTCGGTTGAGGTCAATATCGGTGGCTGCTATCTGGTGGGTAACCCCGATTTGAAGCCTGAAATCAGCATTAACAAAGAGATTGGCCTGGCGTTCGACAAAGGCACGTGGCGCACCAGCGGTACGTACTTTCGTAACGACTACCAAAACAAAATCAATGCCAGCAACGAATCGGCCTTCCGCCTGCCCAACGGGCGCCGCGTGTTGCAGTGGGAAAACAGTGGCAAGGCCATCGTTCAAGGGGTTGAAGGTAACCTGTTCGTCAGTTTGCGCAACGATTTGGACTGGAATACCAACCTGACCTACATGATCGAAAGCAAAGACAAGGAAACCGGCGAACCGCTGAGCATCATCCCCAAATACACACTCAACACCACGCTGGACTGGTACGCCACCGAGCAGCTGTCGTTCCAGGTCAACGGCACTTACTACGGCGAGCAAAAAGCGCCGAAGTACAACATGCGTGCCAACGAAGCGCTGGACAAGTCGGTGCAACAGTCGGTTGACCCATACGGTCTGGTGGGTTTGAGCAGCGGTTATGAGTTCAATAAAAACTTCAGCGTGCGGGTGGGCATCAACAACCTGTTCGACAAGCAGTTGTACCGCAAGGGCAACGCTGACGAGGCCGGTGCCCAGACCTATAACGAGGCAGGCCGCGCCTACTTTGCCTCGGTGACCTCTTCGTTCTGATAACCAACGCGGCCTGACCGCCGAGATGGTGCAGGCATTTACAGGCGCGACATCCCGTTATAACGGGTGTCGCGCCGTTGTCGCATGTGGCGTTGGCAAAACGTGGCTGATGCTATTTAAGGATTGATCCGATGAAACACACAACGCCGGCCTGGATGCCGATTCTGTCTCGCACTCTGGCCGCGATGGTTGGCGGCTATGTGTTCACCTATGCCTTTACGGCGGCGCTGGCGCAGCTGTTGCCGCTGGACAACGTCGACTCGCTGCTCGTCGCCAGCCTGTTGTCATTCGCGATCTACACCTGCGCCATTTTGTGGGCCTTTATCGCTCGCCATCAGTGGTCGGCGTGGATGGGCGCCGTGCTGGCGGTGCCCCTGGCCGCGATTGGTTTTTGGCCGCATATGCTGGAGCGCCTCGGATGAAACAGACCTTGACCCAATCCATGGCGTGGTTGCACACCTGGGGCGGACTGATTGTTGGCTGGTTGCTGTTCGTGATCTTCCTGACCGGCAGCCTGGCAGTGTTCGATCAAGAGATCGACAACTGGATGCACCCTGAGTTGCCCGGTCACTCATTGACCGATGAGCAGGCGGTTGAGCGTGCACTGGGCTATTTGCGTGAGCACAAACCAGATGCCAAACAATGGGGCATCAGCTTGCCGTATGAGCGTTCGCCAGAATTACAGGCTTCAACGGGCGGGCGCCGTGACGGGGTTTCGGTAACGCTGGACCCAAACACCGGGGACGTACTGCCGGTGCGCGAGACAGCCGGGGGGCGGTTCTTTTTTCTGTTCCACTTCACCTTGCACATGCCGCGCATGATCGGGATTTATCTGGTGGGTGCGCTGGCCATGGGCATGCTGGCGGCCTTGATCAGCGGCATTGTGATTCACAAAAAATTCTTCAAGGAGTTCTTCACCTTTCGGCCTGCCAAAGGCCAGCGTTCATGGCTCGACGCCCACAACGCCAGCGCCGTGCTGTTGCTGCCGTTTCATTTGATGATCACCTACAGCGGGCTGGCGATTTTCTTGGTGATTTACATGCCCGCGGCCATGGATGCGCTGTTTGATGGCGACCGTGAGGCGTTTTTCAACGCTCAGGACACGACCCCGGTCGTCCGTGAAGTCAAACGTGCGGCGAGCGTCGAACCGGCACCGCTGGTGGCCATCGGGCCGTTGCTGGCCCACGCTCGGGAAGTCATGGGGCCGTTGGGTGGCGTTAGCATCAGCAACCCCGGCCAGAGCAATGCCCAGATTCAGATTCGCCCGATCCTGGGCAACCGGATTGCCTTGGTCAAAGGGGGAGGTATGCGCTTTGACGGGGTCACGGGCGAGCAATTGTCCGGGCCCACCGACATGCGAGCCAGCGTACTCACTCATCGGGTGATCTCCGGTATGCACTTTGCCCAGTTTGGTGGTTATCCGATGCGTTGGGTGTACTTCATGTGTGGCCTGATCAGCAGCGCCATGATTGCCAGCGGGCTGGTGTTGTTCACGGTCAAACGGCGTCGCAAATACGCCAGTGAAAACCGGGCCGCCCAAGTGCTCTACCGTTTGGTCGAGGCGATCAACGTCGCCGTAATGGCCGGTTTGAGCGTGGCGTGCATCGGTTTGTTGTGGGGCAACCGCCTGTTGCCGGTGAACATGGCCGAACGTGCTGACGCCGAACTCAACGTGTTCTTTGGCCTGTGGGCCTTGAGCTTCGTGCATGCCGTGCTGCGCCCGCGCATGCAGGCCTGGCGTGAACAATTGGGTCTGGCCGCAGTGATGTGCCTGAGCTTGCCGCTGCTGAGTCTGCTCACCGTCAAACAGCCTTGGGGGGGACACAGCAGCCTGGGGGTGGAGTTAACCGCCATGGTGCTGGGTGGGCTGTTGTTGTGGGCGTGCTGGAAAGTCTCGCAACCGGTGGTCGAGCGGGTGCCGCGCAAAAAAGCCGCTGTTATGGCCGAGGTGAATTGAGATGCTGGCGGACTATTTTGCGGCGTGGGCCTTTGCCTACATCGGCATGCTTGCGTTGTGTCAAGGGTTGGAGCGCCATTACAAACAGGTGTGGAACAAAGCGCCGTCAACTGGCCTGCGACGTACCCTGCGCGCAGTAGGGTGGTTGAGTCTGGCCTTGAGCTTGCACTTTTGCGCCCAGGCCTGGGGATGGGCGATGGGCCCGATCGGCTGGTTTGGACTGATATCGCTCAGTGGTTATGGGCTGCTGATGGTATTGCCCTATCGCTCACGCCTGGCCATCTGGCTACCCGTGGCTTTTGCCCCGGTGTGGGTGATGATCACAACATTGGCATAGCGGCCCTTGCAGGAGCGAGCTTGCCTCGCGATCTTTTGATCTCTTAAAAGATCGCGAGGCCCGCTCGCACCTACAGGGGATTTGCCTTCTTAAGCTAATTCAACCTCTGCGTGAACCGTCTTCAAACTACTGGCCTGCAACAACTCTTGGGTATACGCCTGCTGCGGGTTGTCAAAGATCGACTGCGCATCACCTTGTTCCACCACTTTGCCATCCTTGATCACGATCATGTCATGGGCCAGGGCGTGCACCACTGCCAGGTCATGGCTGATAAACAGGTAGGTCAGACCATGCCGGGCTTGCAAGTCGCGCAGCAAATCCACCACTTGTTTTTGCACGGTGCGGTCCAGCGCCGAGGTGGGTTCGTCGAGCAATATCAACTCGGGTTCCATGATCAGCGCCCGGGCGATGGATATACGCTGGCGCTGCCCACCCGAGAATTCGTGCGGGTAACGATGCCGACTTTCGGGGTCGAGCCCGACTTCTTGGAGTACGCGAATCACCGCTTCTTCACGCTCTTGCACGGTGCCGATGTCGTGGGCCAGCAGGCCTTCGCTGATGATCTGTTGCACCGACATGCGCGGGCTCAGGCTGCCGAACGGGTCCTGGAACACCACCTGCATTTGTCGCCGCAACGGGCGCAACAGGTCCTGGCTTAACAGGTTGAGCTGTTTGTTGCCAAAGCGAATATCACCCTGCGAATCCACCAGCCGCAATATCGCCTGGCCGAGGGTCGATTTGCCTGAGCCGGACTCGCCCACAATGCCCAGGGTCTTGCCTTTTTTGAGCTCAAAGCTGACCCCGTCCACGGCCTTTATGTACTGCCGCTCGCGGCTGAACAACGGCTTGGGCAGGGGGAACCAGACTTTCAGGTTGTCGACTTCCAACAGGTTATGCCGGTAGTCGCAAGGCACCGGGCTGCCGCTGGGTTCGGCTTCGATCAGCATGCGGCTGTAGGGGTGCCGCGGGGAGCGAAACAGGTCTTCGCAACTGGCTTGCTCGACGATCTCGCCCCCGCGCATCACGCACACGCGCTGGGCGATTTTGCGCACCAGGTTGAGATCGTGGCTGATCAGCAACAACGACATGCCGAGGCGCTGTTGCAGGTCGATCAGCAGTTCGAGGATTTTTTGCTGCACGGTCACGTCCAGTGCCGTGGTCGGCTCGTCAGCGATCAACAGTTCAGGTTCGTTGGCCAGCGCCATGGCGATCATTACCCGTTGGCGTTGGCCACCGGACAGTTGATGTGGGTAGGCATTTAGGCGCTTCTCGGGGTCACGAATGCCCACCAGATTCAGCAACTCCAGCGTACGTTCACGGGCGGCGCGGTTTTTCAGGCCCTTGTGGGTGACGAGGATTTCGCTGATTTGCTTTTGCACGGTGTGCAGCGGGTTAAGCGAGGTCATCGGCTCTTGAAAAATCATCGCGATGCGGTTGCCGCGCAGGCTGCGCAACTGGCTGTCGCTGGCGTTGACCAGGTCAGTGCCGTCATAGCGAATACTGCCTTGGGTCTGCACGTCTTTGCCGGGCAACAGGCGCAGGATCGAGTGGGCGGTCACGGATTTGCCCGAGCCTGATTCACCCACGAGCGCCAGGCATTCGCCACGGCGGATGTCGAGGTTGAGCCCGTGCACGACTTCTCGCCCGCCGAAACCAACGCGCAAATTACGTATTTCAATCAGTGTGTCGTTCATGTCAGCTCCGAGGATCAAAGGCATCGCGGCAGGCTTCGCCGATAAACACCAGTAGCGACAAAATCAATGCCAGGGCACAGAACGCCGTCAGGCCCAGCCACGGGGCTTGCAGGTTGCGTTTGGCCTGACCGATCAGTTCACCCAGCGAGGCGGTGCCCGGCGGCATGCCGAAGCCCAGAAAATCGAGGGCGGTGAGCGTGGCAATCGCGCCGGTCAAAATGAACGGCAAGTAGGTCAGGGTTGACGTCATGGCATTGGGCAGAATGTGCCGACGCATCAGTGCACCATTGGTCAGGCCCAATGCCCGAGCGGCTTTTACGTATTCCAGGTTGCGCCCGCGCAAGAACTCGGCACGCACTACGTCCACCAGCGCCAGCCAGCTGAACAGCGCCATGATCCCCAGCAACCACCAAAAACTGGGGGCCACGAACCCGGACAAAATGATCAGCAAATACAGCACCGGCAGCCCGGCCCAGACTTCTTGCACGCGCTGGCCGATCAGGTCCACCAGCCCGCCATAAAACCCCTGAAAGGCCCCGGCAGTGATGCCCACCAACGCGCTGATGGCGGTCAGGATCAAGGCAAACAGGATGGAAATCCGTGCGCCAAAAATCACCCGTGCCAGCACGTCGCGCGCCTGTTCATCGGTGCCCAGCCAGTTGTTGGTACTGGGCGGGCTGGGGGAGGGCACCTTGAGGTCGTAATTGACGGTGTCGTAGCTGAACGGAATAGGAGCGAAGAGCATCCAGCCGCCCTGTTCAGCAATCAGCTTGCGCACGTAGTCGCTGCTGTAGTCGGGCTCGAAGGGCAGTTCGCCGCCGAAGTCGGTTTCGGTGTAGTGGGACACAATCGGAAAGTACCAATGGTCTTTGTAGTGCACCGCCAGTGGCTTGTCGTTGGCGATCAGTTCGCCGCCCAGGCACAGCACAAACAGGCCGACAAACAGCCACAACGACCACCAGCCACGACGATTGGCCTTGAAGTGGGCGAGGCGACGACGGCCCAGAGGAGAGAGGGTAAACATCAGGCAGTCCTCGCCGAGAAATCGATACGGGGGTCGAGCAGGGTGTAGGCAATGTCGCCGATCAGTTTGATCAGCAGCCCGAACAGGGTGAACAGGAACAACGTGCCGAACACCACCGGGTAGTCGCGCGATACGGCCGCCTCGTAACTCATGCGGCCGATGCCGTCGAGGTTGAAAATGGTCTCGATCAGCAGGGAACCGGCGAAGAATACCTCGATCAGCGCCTGGGGAATTCCGGCCACCACCAGCAACATGGCGTTGCGCAACACGTGCCCGTACAGCACCCGTTGTTCGGTCAGGCCCTTGGCCCGTGCGGTGACCACGTACTGACGGCTGATCTCGTTGAGGAAGCTGTTTTTGGTGAGGATGGTCAACGTGGCGAAGCCGCCAATGACCAGAGCGCTGACCGGCAACACCATGTGCCACAGGTAGTCTGCGATTTTTCCGAAAAAACTCAGACTGTCGAAGTCATCCGACACCAGCCCCTGAATCGGAAACCAGCTCACATAACTGCCGCCTGCGAACACCACGATCAGCAAAATGGCGAACAGAAACGCGGGCATGGCATAGCCAATGATGATGGCGGTGCTGGTCCACATATCAAACGCGCTGCCGTTGTGAATGGCCTTGCGGATACCCAGCGGGATCGAGATCAGGTAGGTGATGAGGGTGGCCCAGAACCCCAGCGAAATGGTTACCGGCAGCTTTTGCAGAATCAGGTCAGTGACCGAGGAACCGCGAAAGAAACTGTTGCCAAAATCCAGTTGCGCGTAGTTCTTGAGCATCAGCCACAAGCGCTCATGCATGGGTTTGTCGAAACCGTAGTGCTTGGTGATTTCCTCGATCAGCGCCGGGTCCAGGCCGCGGCTGCTGCGGCTGGCCCCGGAGCCCCCGGCGGCCATTTCACCGCCGCCACCGCCGACCGAGCCGCCGCTGAACCCCTGCAAACGGGCAATGGCTTGATCCACCGGGCCACCGGGGGCGGCCTGCACAATCAAAAAGTTGACCACCAGGATGCACAGCAGGGTGGGGATGATGAGCAATAAGCGACGACTGATGTAATGCAGCATCTCAATTCCCCTTCGACAATGCGCTGGCCTGGCCGGAGGCGGCACTGGTTTGCGCGGTTTTGCTGACTTCCCACCAGGTGTCCAGGCCCTCGTCGAACATGGGTTCCAGGGCCGGGCGGCCGAAACGGTTCTGGTACACGGTTGGCGTCCCTATCGAGTAGTAGTTGGGGATCATGTAGTAACCCCACTGCAACACCCGGTCGAGGGCGCGAGCGTAATGCACCATTTCTTCGCGGCTGTTGGCCTGCACCAGCCCGTCGAGCAAGGTGTCGACCGCCGGGTCGCGCAGCACAAAGGCGTTGGAGGCACCGGGCTGGGTGGCGCTGCGTGAGCCGTACATGTCGTACATTTCACGGCCCGGCGAGACGATGGGCTGGCCGCTGCGCGGAAAACCGACCACGATCATGTCGTAGTCACGGGCGTTGAGGCGGTTGATGTACTGCGCGGAGTCGATCTTGCGGATGTCCATGTTGATGCCGATCTGCGCCAGGGTGCGCTTGTACGGCAGGATCATCCGGTCAAAGCCGCCCTGGCCGTCAAGAAAGGTAAAGCTCAGTTGCTGGCCCTGGGCGTTCACCAGTTTGTTGTCTTTTGGGCTCCAGCCTGCCTCTTTGAGCAGCGCCAGTGCTTGCAGTTGTTTGTCGCGGATATAACCGCTGCCATCGGTTTTAGGGGCCTGGTATACCTGGGTGAACACCTCGTCGGGGATCTTGCCGCGCAAGGGTTCGAGAATTTCCAGCTCACGAGGATCGGGGAGGGCTGTGGCGGCCATTTCGCTTTTCGGGAAGTAGCTCTGCTGGCGCACATAGAAATTGCGCATCATCTGCTTGTTGGTCCACTCAAAATCCCACAGCAGGCTCAACGCCTGGCGGACGCGGCGGTCCTGAAAGAACGGGTTCTGCAAGTTAAAGGCAAAGCCTTGCGCGGCGCCCGGTTTATCCTTGGCTAAGACCCCGCGTTGCAGACGTCCGTCGGTCAGGGCTGGACTGTCATAGCCAATGCTGAAGCCGGTGGCCGAGAACTCGCGGTTGTAATCAAAGGCGCCGGCCTTGAGCAGTTGGCGGGCGATGTCGGTGTCACTGTAGAAATTCACGGTCATGCGGTCGAAGTTGTACAGCCCCTTGCTGACGGGCAAGTCCTTGGCCCACCAGTTCTTGTTGCGCTCAAAGGTGATGCTGCGACCAGGGTCGACCTGCGACACCGAGTACGGGCCGCTGCTCAGGGGCGCTTCAAAGCCGCCGCCAGTGCTAAAGTCGCGAGTTTTCCACCACTGCTGCGGCATGATCCGCATGCTGGCCAAATCCAGCGCCAGGGTGCGGTTCTGATTGTTCTTGAAGTCGAAGCGGACCTGCAACGGGCCTTCGACGACCATGTCCTTGACCTCGCCATAGAGCATGCGAAAGCTCAGGCTGCCTTTGGTCATCAAGGTGTTGTAGGTGAAGGCCACGTCTTGCGCGGTAATCGGCGTGTCATCGGCAAAGCGAGCCTTGGGGTTGAGGTAGAAACGCACCCACAGGCCGTCAGGGTCGCGTTCCATCTTTTGTGCGATCAGTCCGTAGACTGTGTAGGGCTCGTCCAGTGAGCGAAAGGCCAAGGGCGAATACAGCCATTGATCAGCCTGTGCCACGCCGGTGCCCTGGTCGATATAGGGAACGATGTAGTTGAACTGGCCAATTTCCATCGAGGCCCGACTGAGCGAACCGCCTTTGGGCGCGTGGGGGTTCACATAGTCGAAGTGCTGGAAATTGTCCGGGTATTTGGCGGCCTCGCCATAGACCGTCATGGCCTGGCTGGGCGCGGCGCTGACGCTGATGCACACGCAAGACAACACGGGTATCAGCAGTGAACGAAGCAGGGGCAGGAATAATGAAGACATGATGGGAGTTCCTTGTACCGCGTGTTGAACCATCGACTGCTTTGAAAAACCCCCACTTCCTTGCGCGTTAAAAGGTCGTGGGGTCGCGATGTCGCAGTTAAACCGACGCGGGCTGGAGTAGGCCCGCGCCAGTGATCACTCAGAAGTGGTAAGTCGCACGGGCGAAGAAAGTACGGCCCATTGGGTCGCCGTAACGAGGGTCGTATCCGCTCTGGAAGTTGTAGGACTGGTTAGAGAACGGTGGGTTGCGGTCAAACATGTTCTTGACCCCCACGTCCAGGTCCACGGTTTTGTCGAAGGTGTAACCCCCCGAAATATCCCAAAGGGTGTACGACGCTACGCGTGAGTGGGTGTCCGGATCGGCATCGTTGTAGCCGCTGGTGAAGCGGTTGACCAAGGCTGCACGGTAGGCGCCCAGGTTCCAGGTGCCGCTCAGTACATGCTTCCAGCGCGAGATCATGCCGTCGTCTTCAAACTGCCCGACCTTGTCGGTGTAGCTGCCGCCAATGGTGGTCTGGTAGTCGTAACGCGATACGTAGGTCCCTTGCAGGCCCAGGCCGAACTGGCCGTATGGGGTGTTCGGGAATTTGTAGTCGAGCGACACGTCGACGCCGCTGGTTTTGACTGTCCCCAGGTTGGCGAGGCCGGTTTGCACGTAGTTAAGGGAACCGTCGGCGTTGCGAATGAAGCGATCGGCATACGCGTTCGGATCGTCAAACACAGTGGATTCCGGGAACTCGGCGATCTGGTTGGCGATGTGAATCCACCAGAAGTCCAGCCCCATGGACAGGTTGCGAACCGGCTGATAAACGAAGCCCAATGTCACGTTGCGCGCTGTTTCAGGTGACAGGTTGGTGTTGCCGCCTGTGCGGTTATGGAACTGCTGGCCGCAGTCACGCCCGGCGTTGCCGCCCGGTTGCACGACACCACCGGTACAGAGCTTGGGGTCGTCGTAGTAACCCTGGGTGAAGGTGGTGTATTGCGGGTTGTACAGCTCATACAGCGAGGGGGCACGGAAGCCTTCGCTGTACGCACCGCGAACCACCAATTCTTTGACTGGCTGGTAGCGGAACGAGTATTTCGGGTTGGTGGTGCTGCCGAAGTCGCTGTACTTGTCGTGACGCACGGCGGCTGACAGTTCGAGGCTGTCCAGTACCGGAACGTTCAATTCGGTGTACACCGCCTTGACAGTGCGATCGCCTGACACGGTGCCATCCGGATCGACGCCCAGGCTGGAAATATCCGCGGCGAATTGTTCGTAGCTCTGATGGAATTTTTCCTGACGGAACTCCCCACCAATTGCCAGACCAGCAGAGCCTGCGCCAAACCAGTCGCCAATTTCGCGGCTCATGCGGCCATCAAGCCCGGTCACCCGGCCGACCGATGAGGAATACTGGCCGTGGTACCGATTGGCGTCGATCAGCGCCTGGCCAGCCGCTGTTTGCGGGCCAAACGGGTTAAGGATGCCGTCAGCGATGCCATCAATCATGGCTGCATCGCTGATATACCCGCCCGTCACGCTGGAGATCACCTTGTTCTGGTTGTACGAGGCGCCAACGTTGTAGTCCCAACCCTTGGCCACGCCGTCAAAGCTCAGCACCAGGCGTTGGCTGGTGTTCTGGTCTTTGGAGGCACGTGGACCGGCTGCGGTTTCACGCCAGTTGAGGTCGATGGGTTGGGTAGGGTCGAAGGTCGGGTTGCTGGACGCAGGCGTGATGCCGTTGCCCGGGAAGTACGGCGACGACGGGTCCATGGTCACGCCCAGCAAGGGGGCAGGGCCAACTTGGGTCGCGTTGTTGTTGCGGGCAAAGAAGTATTCAAGGTTGACGTTGTCGTCGTCGGTAATCTTGCCGGTGGCTTTGCCGAAAAATGAGGTTTTCTCGGTGGCCGGCAGCAAGTCGATGTAATTGCGCGTGTCGAAGCGGCATACGCCTTGACGCGCTACCAGGTCAGGGCCATTGCAGTTGCCGGATGACAGCGGGTTGGAACTCACGCCGCCCTGGCTGTAGTTGGCCGGGTATGCCGTGCCGGAGGTTTGGTCCAGGCCACGACCCGGTGCATAGGTGGTAGCGAAGGTGCGGTCGTTGGCGCGCAGTGCGCCCTGTTTGTTGTAGCCGACCACGCCCATGACGTTAAAGCGGTCTTTGTCCAAGTCGCCATAGCCCCAACTGGCGCTCAGGTCTTTGCTTTCACCGCCACCGGTGGCGTCAGCGCCTTCGCCGCCCACCGAAAGTGTGCCGTCAGTCAAGGATTTTTTGGTGATGAAGTTGATCACCCCGCCAATGGCGTCAGTGCCGTACAAAGCCGATGCGCCGTCGCGCAGCACTTCAACCCGGTCGATGGCTGCAAACGGGATGGTGTTCAGGTCGACAGCCGAACCGTCGATGGCGTTGTTGCCCAAACGACGACCGTTGAGCAGCACCAGGGTTTTGTTGGCGCCAATACCGCGCATGTCGGCAAAGCTGGAACCGCCTGTGCCCGCACCCACCGAACTGGCCGGGTTGCGCAGCGACTGGTTGCCCGTCACCCGCTGCATGATTTCAGCGGTGGTGGTTACACCCTCATTACGCAATTGTTCGGCGCGCAGAATGGTAATCGGCACTGCGGTTTCTGCGTCAACCCGGCGAATCGCCGAGCCGGTCACTTCCACGCGTTCCAATTGCGTAGTAGCGGGGGCGGCTGCGGTTGCATCGGTGCTCACAGCGCCAACGCTGACGGCATTGGCCGAGTCGTCTGGTGCGCTGGTTTGCGCTGCTTGCAACTGGCCTGCGCTCATCCCCAGAGCAACCAGATACAGCGGCACAAAACGATGCCGCTGCAAGCTTGCAACGAGCGGTTTGAGGGTGAAACCTGAACTCTTCATCTGCATGGTAAATTCCGACTTTTTCAGACGTTTATTGGAATGGCTTTGTGAGCCCTCATGACTCCAGTTGGGTTGTGTCGACCCGTGGCAAAACACTTTTTTCAAGCAAGCCGCTCCCCAGCAGGGGCCCAAGAGCCCCTGCGCGGCGTGGTTACAGCGGGAGTACTAAGTGCGCGACAAATCACCTGTGCGGGAGCTGTCGCGGTGGTGTCGTCAGTTACCTCGCGGTCATCACCGAGATCTTGGTAATGCCGGAGCGCTCAATCGAGGCCATGGCCTTAGCCACCTGGCCGTAATTGACACCCTCGTCAGCCTGCAACTGCACCCGTACTTCCGGGTCTTGGGCCTTGACGTCCTGCAGGCTTTTTTCCAACAGTTCAGGGGCCACTTCGTTTTTGGCCAGGAAGAATTTGCCGTCTTGATCGACGCTGACCACCACCGGGTCTTTCTTTTTCTCGGTGGCCACGGCGTCAGTCTTGGGCAGGTTGATTTTGATCGCGTTGGTCATCATCGGCGTGGTCACGATGAACACCACCAGCAGGACCAGCATCACGTCCACCAGCGGGGTGACGTTCATTTCGCTGAGCACTTCATCACTGTCTTGGGTTGAGAAAGACATCAGCTTGCCTCCCGCACTGCGGTGCGCTTGGTGGCAATGGCCTGGCGGTCGATGGCGAAGGCGCTGCGCTGGGCGAGGGCGTCGAAGTCATGGGCAAAATCGTCCATGTTGGCCGAGGCCAGTTTGAGACGGCGCAGGAAGAAGTTGTAAATCAGCACGGCAGGTACCGCGACGGCGATGCCGACACCCGTTGCGATCAAGGCGTGGCCGATAGGCCCGGCAACCGTTTCCAGGCTGGCGGAACCACTGGCGCCGATGCTTTGCAGGGCTTCCATGATGCCCCAGACCGTCCCGAACAGTCCGATGAAGGGCGCGGTGCTGCCGATACTGGCGAGAATCGCCTGGCCACTTTCAAGGGCGCGACGCTCTTTCTGGATTTGCTGGCGCAGGTTGCGTTCCAGGCGGTCGGAACGGTTGATGGTGTTGGCCAACTGTTGCGTGGTGCGTGGCGTGTCATCGACGATCATGGCTTCAAAACCACTGTTGGCGATGCGGGCCAGGGAGCCTGGGTACTGGCTGGCGTGTTCGGCTGCGGTCAGCAAGTCGGGGGCGGCCCAGAAGGCTTTGGTGAATTGCTTGTTCTGGGATTTCTGACGCAGGTATTGCGATGACTTGATGAGCAACAGGGCCCAACTTATCACCGAAAAAAACACCAATGCCCAAAGTACTCCCGGGACAATCATGGAAGACAGAGACTCGTTCATGGCTATACCTCGCACTGCGGTTAAATAACGCGGCTAATTAAATAAATGTCGGTAACCCGGTGAGGTTATTCCGGCAATTTGAAAGCAATGGTCTGGGTGGCGAACCCTTCTATCGGTGTGTCCCCGCGTTTGGCCGGGACAAACTTCCAGTTGCGTACAGCTTCTACGGCGGCGTCATCCAGCGCTTGCTTGCCACTGGACTTGGTGACCTCCACTGACCCGGCACGCCCGTTGGGCAGCACCTTGATTTTTAACCCCACCGAACCTTCCCAATTGCGGCGCAATGCCAGGGCCGGGTATTCCGGTGGCGGGTTGCCAAGGCTGGCCAGCCCGGAGACCGCGGCTGTTTCTTTTACCGGTCCAGGCGCTGCTGCCGGGGCTGCGGGCGCTGTTGGCGCGGTGGGCGCAGCTGGAGCCGCGGGAGCCTGTGGTGCGGGCTTGGGCGGTTGTGGTTTCTGCACCGGCTTGGGCTTGACCACCGGTTTGGGTTTTTCAATGGGCTTGGGTTTCTCCACCGGTTTGGGTGGCGGCTCCTTGACCGCATCTTCATCTTCTTGCGGTGCTTCAGGTTCTGGCGGCGGTGGCGGTGGCGGCGGTTCCTCGACAGGCGGTGCCGGTGGCGCCGGACTTGTGAGCTCGACGGTCATTTCCGGAATTTCCGGTGGGGTCATCACCGGGGCGGGTCTGGACTGCTGGAAAAACCACCATGCGCTGCCATGCAGCACGGCAACTACGCCGATCAGCAGCAGGATGTGCGGCTTGCTCAGTCCGCCCGGCTGCGAGGTGTTGGGCACATGTGGAATATGAGTCCACAGCTGCACACGCTCAGCGCCGAGTAGAGAGGCAGGCCGCTCTTTATGTTTTACCTCGTCACTCATTAAGAGTCCCTCGACAAAATGAAGGGCAATAAGGCTCCGTTCGCCCTTGCGTGCAGGGACGAGAACTATGGGTTCAACGGTTACTTCAATGGCGTTCGTTCACGTGATGGGGCACGTGCAAACGGGTTTAGCCACTGCGGGGGGAAGTTGTCATTTGAGCTCCTGCTAGTTAAGTCAACGGATCGATTCTTGGTTTTTTGTAAGATTTCGTTAAATTATGTATAGCAACGGCTGTGCCAACATTAAGAATGTGCAGTTTTCATAAGCAAATATTCAGGATGTTCGACGCAGTTTCATAAAAACGGTGGCGTTAATTAGTTGCGTGCTTAATTAACGCCACTTGGAACTAATAATGGGCTTAGTTGTAGACTTTGATAATCGCTAGTATTGTCTGACAATCAAACGTTATTTGGGTCTGGTCATAAAACAGTGCACCAAAGTAATGAGCGTTGCCTATTAATAGTGCATAACGTGGCCGATGCTTTAGAGCGTCAGGGTCAAGTGCTCTAACAGAGCTCCCGGCAGCACATGGCTGTCCAGGTAGCGACGCTCATAGGTGCGAGTGTCGATGCACAAGGTCTGCTCGCGCGTCAGGGCCAGCAAATGTGTGCCCAACATGTCGTACACGCTGTCATCAAAACGCATGGTTTCGATGGGCGCGACGATCTGTCCGTTTTCAACCCAGAAGGTTGCAAAACGGGTCATGCCGGTCAGGCGTGCCGAGCCCACATCGGAATAGTTCAAGTACCACAAGTTACTGATGTACAAGCCTGTTCCCAGTTCGCGCAACACATCCGCAGTGGCCAGTTCGCCGGGTGCCATGACCAGTGTGTGGGGTATTTCCTGTTGGTCGGCACCGTTGGCTTGCAAGCCGTATTCGGCGGCCGAACGTGAGCTGACCAACTGCCCGACCAGTTGCCCGGCCTGGATCAGGTCAACGTCCTGTCGTGGTGCACCGTCATGCCCGAAGCCAGGTTCAAAACCGCTCGAAGGTTGCTCGCGCAGGTTCACCAAGGGCGACAATTGCTGCTTGCCGAGCTGCAATTGTTGCAGCGCACTTTGGCGGTTGGCCAACGTCTTGGCCGAAAATGCGTCATAACTGAGCATCGACAACACTTCATCCAATGCCGCAGGTGCCAGATAAGCTCGGTACTGTCCGGGTTTGAGACTGATTCGCGGTGTGCTCAGGTGGTGCAGTTGCTCACGGGCCTTCACAAACAAATCGCTTAAAACCTGTGCATCCCAATCGGCCGAACCATAGGTACTTTTGACCGCTTCACCACTGGCATCGAACAGGCTCCAGTCAAACAGCGCGTTGGCGCATTCATGCCAGCCGCTGGCGCCCCAGCTGTTGGCGAACCCGCGATACAGCGTGCCGGCGGCGTAAATGCCGACCATGTCCAGGCCTTGGCTCAAGCCACAAATACTGTCGATGACCTGCTGCAACTCAGGAACGCGCCCCGGCACTTGGCGTTCAGATGCCCACACTTGGGTGTTGAGTAATAAATACGGATCGGCGGGCAGTACATCGAGTACGCCGCGCAGTTGAGCGAGGGTCTGGCCCAATTGCAGGGTGTCCTGTTCGAACTCACCGCTCAGGTTTATCCGCGCACTGGCGTGTCGCTCGCCGAGAATGAGGCGCACGGTCAACTCAATTTGCAGCACCGGATAGGCCTGACGCACTTTGCCGTGATTGAAACGCACGAACTGGCTGTCTTCGGCGGCGTACCACAGCGTGAAATGCTCTTGGGCGTGCAACTGGTGTTTGAGCCAGTGTTCCAGCGTTTTGAAGGTGCTGGCGAATCGGCAATTGCTCATCAGGCTTGGCCTCCGAACACATCAAGATGGCTAAAAACGCAGGCCGGGGACGCGTGGCCAACGGTGATTCCCTGGTTGGGTTCGCCCTTGCCGCAATTGGGCGTGCCCATGATCGAGTTAGTCGAGGCATCCCCCACGGCGCTCAACTTGCGCCAGAACTGTGACGAAATTCCGCGATAATTCGGGTTTTTGACCACCGCGCCCAGCTCTCCGTTTTCGATCAATTGGCCCCATTCGCAGCCGAACTGGAATTTGTTGCGCGCATCGTCAATCGACCAGGAGCGGTTGGTGGCCATTAAAATGCCGTGTTCGATGCCGCCAATCAGCTGCTGCATCGACTGATCGCCGGGTTCGATATTGAGGTTGGCCATGCGATCAATCGGTGCCCGGTTCCAGCTGCAGGCGCGACTGTTGGCGACGCCCGGCAAAGCGCTGCGAGCCTGGGACAGCGCGCCGCCCATGGGCCGCTGCAAAATGCCCTGACTGATCAGCAGCTGTTTTTCGGCTCGCAAACCTTCATCGTCATGGCTGTAGCTCACCAGTTCGCCCGCGACGTTCGGGTCGAAGCTGACATTCAACAACTCGGAGCCATAGCGGTAATGACCAAACATGTCTGGGGTCACAAAGCTGGTGCCCGCGTAGTTGCGTTCATCGCCTAAAATTCGATCCAGTTCGAGGGGATGGCCAATCGACTCGTGGATTTGCAGGATCATCTGATCCGGCATCAAGAGCACGTCCCGCGGGCCTTGCGGAGTATTGGGGGCCAGTAATAATTGCAGTGCCTGATCGGCGACGCGACGCGCCTCATCCATAAAGCCTGCGTGAGTCACGATGTTGGCGCTGCCTTGCTGGGCAACCTGATAGGTGCGGCGCTGGCTTTGCTGGCCATCAAAGGCGTTGACGCCAATTTCGGGGAATAACTGCTGCTGGCTGCGCAAAATCTCTGAGCCCTGATTGTCCAGGTACAGCTGTTGTTCTTGCACCACGCGCAGGCGGGCCGACCAATGCACCAGTCGCGGGTCGTTGGGCACTTGCCGGGAGGTTTCCATTAACAGCGCCAACCACTCGGCAGTGTCCGGCAACGGCAGGTCCAGTTCAGGGGAGCGGTAGTGCGCCTGAACGCCCTGATTTTTCATCGCCGGGTGCTGTAACAGGGCGTGGCCGTGCAGGGCTTTGGCCGTTTGTTGTGCACGTTCCAGCGCCTGTTGCAGGCCCGACAAGGAGATGTCGCTGGTCGCACAAAAGGCTTGTTGGCCGTCGACATGCACGCACACCATCACCCCGCATTCGTTGCGCAGGAAGGGCGGTTCAATCACATTGCGGCTCACGGCCAAGGTGTGTGATTGCTGTTCTACCAAGCGCAGGGAAACAAAGTCGGGCAAATGCGCGCAGGTTTGCATAAATCGTCTGAGCGACGATTGTGCATTACTCATCATGACTGTCCTTTTCAGAACAAGGCCCCAGTTTTAATGACAGAGCCTTATAGGGTTAATGAACACGGGCAATGTTCACTGGGTTTGCCTCCAAACAGTGTGTGTTGGGGCGTATGGGTTGATCGCTTAGATCAGTTGTATAAACACCCGGTAGGGCAGGGCGCACTGACTCAATTAAAAGTTTTAATGCCCACGGGTTATTGATAAGTGCGCGCGTGTGGGTAATTACGTGACTAACAAGTCATCTTTTAAAACGTCAGTTTCACTCAATAAACCATCTGATTGGTGTTGCCACAAACGGTAGTAAAGACCTCTTAGTTCAAGTAACTGCTGGTGGCTGCCATCTTCAACAATTAACCCCTTGTCCAGTACCACAATGCGATCCAGATGCGCGATGGTTGAAAGACGATGGGCGACCACCAGTACGGTCTTGTCCGCCATGATGTCGTCCAGGCTATTTTGAATCAGACTTTCGGTTTCTGAATCGAGGCTGGCGGTGGCTTCATCGAGCACCAGAATCGGTGCGTTTTTCAGCAAGGCCCGCGCAATGGCAATGCGCTGGCGCTGACCGCCTGACAATTTGACACCGCGTTCGCCAATCAAAGCGTCATAGCCGTCCTGCATATGCAGGATAAAGTCGTGGGCGTGGGCGCGTTTGGCGGCCAATACGATCTGTGCTTCGCTGGCGTGTACGTCGCCGTAACCGATATTTTCCCGCAGGGAGCGGTGAAACAAGCCCGGTTCCTGTGGGATCAGGCCGATATGGCTGTGCAGCGATTGCTGAGTCATGTCTTGAATATCAACGCCATCCACCACGACTTTGCCTTTTTGCGGGTCATACGAACGCAACAGCAGGTTGAGCAGTGTCGACTTGCCGGAGCCGGACAGCCCGACAATCCCAACCCGCTGACCGGCCCGAATGTGAAGGTTGAAGTGCTTGAAAATCGGCTTGTCCGGGCTGTAGCCGAAGTTCACGCCGCGAAACTCAATGGCGCCTTTTTTAATGTCGGCGGGCACGGCATTCACCCGATCCGGCATTTCGTGCGGATGGAGCAAGGTGTTGAGGCTGTTTTCGATGTTGCCGATGAACTCAAAGAAATGCATGAACTGCATGCTCAGGAAGCTGCACTGAGCCACGATCATCAGGCCCAGGGTGGCCACCATCACCAACTGACCGACGTCGATTTTGCCCAGGTGCCACAAATACAACGCCAGGGCGACTAGGCCGACGCGCAACACAATCGACAGGCTGTCCTGTAACAGGCGGATTTTTTCCTGATAGAAAAACGAGCGTTGCGCGGCCTGTTTTTCCTGGGTCTGGTAACGGGTCAGGTAGCCGAGTTCGAAGTCCTGGCGGGCAAACAGACGGATGCTGGCCAGGTTGCTCACGGCGTCGACAATCTTGCCGGTGGTGACGCTGCGTGCCTGCGCATGATTCGCGGCCAGCACTTGCGCCTTGCGTGACAGCACAAAGGCCAGCAGTGAATATGCCATCACCCACAACAGCAAACCCAACCCCAGCCAGGGTGACGCCAGGGTCAGTAACACCAGGCTGGTGACCAGTACCACCAGAATCGGCAGCATTTCGACCACCAGTGACCAGGTGATTTCCAGCAACCCGATGCTGCCTTCACCGATGCGGTGCGCCAGGCTGCCGGCAAAATGCTCGCCGAAATAGCGCGCAGAATGGCGCTGCAAGTAGGCGAACAAATCCCGCACGATGCGTATTTTTTGCTGCGGCCTAACCATGATCATGCACAGTGTTGCGCCACGGGCGCAGAGCATTTGAGCCACTGCCAGACCGAACAACAGGCCCAGTGCGGGCAGACTGGCCTGCCAGACGTCAGCGTGATCCCACGCGCCATCACTGACCGCGCCGGTAATCCGGCCAATGGCGTACGGCATCAAGGTGGCGGTCATCGCGGCGCCGATTTGCAACAAGGCGATGGCCCAATACCAGCGCGGGTACAGGCGGATGTAATGCCAAACAAAAGCCCACGGCCGTTTGGGCGGAACGGAAATAGCGTCAACTTCAGACATGACTGACCTTTTCTCAAAGCAAAGAAGTCCGCTTTGGCCGCTCTAAGAGAGTGGGCCAAGTACGGGCATTTCGAAGTGCAGGATGCGTCTATCCAGCGCCCATATGCATGCCGGGCAAGACGACGCCGTTCAGGCTATGTATCGATGCCTGGAGGGGATTGAGTGGTGCAGGAGGGTAAACATGAGGCGAACGCGTAGGGGCGCAGTCGGGACATTCTTTGCAGCGTGCAGACATCAGACATCGTTCTTATTCCTTTAAAGCAGTCGGTCATTGACATGACTTTTGGCCAGTCTTTGCACTGAATCTGGACAGAGTTTGCGTCCGCGTTCGCAATTGGTGCGGGTTACACACCCCGGAAGCCGTAAATTCAACCGGTGAATTGCTAACGGCGAATGACAAGGAAAAACTGTGCCAAGTTAGGTAAAAATTCGTAAAAAAATATAACGCTCTAATCGTGGGCGCTACCAACGGCTGCGATCTTTTGATCTTGAACATCAAAAGATCGCGAGCAAGCTCGCTCCAACAAAGAATTGGCGTTCTCAGGCTAACTCTGCTCGAACCGGCTTCAAACTACTGGCCTGCAACAGCTCCTGGGTATACGGATGCTGCGGGTTTTCAAAGATCGATTGTGCATCGCCTTGCTCTAGCACTTTGCCGTCCTTGATCACGATCATGTCGTGGGCCAGCGCATGCACCACCGCCAGGTCGTGGCTGATGAACAGGTAGGTCAGGCCATGCCGGGCTTGCAAGTCGCGCAGCAAATCCACCACTTGTTTTTGCACGGTGCGGTCCAGCGCCGAGGTGGGTTCGTCGAGCAATATCAACTCGGGTTCCATGATCAGCGCCCGGGCGATGGAAATACGCTGGCGCTGCCCACCCGAGAATTCGTGCGGGTAACGATGCCGACTTTCGGGGTCGAGCCCGACTTCTTGCAGCACACGAATCACTGCATCTTCACGCGTTTGCTCGGTGCCGATGTCGTGGGCCAGCAGGCCTTCGCTGATGATCTGCTGCACCGACATGCGCGGGCTCAGGCTGCCGAACGGGTCCTGGAACACCACCTGCATTTGTCGGCGCAGCGGGCGCAGCGCGTCCTGGTTGAGTCTGCTCAATTGTTTGCCGTCCAGGCGGATGTCGCCTTCGGACTCAACCAAGCGCAGTACCGCTTGCCCCAGTGTGGATTTGCCCGAGCCAGACTCGCCGACAATGCCCAGGGTCTTGCCTTTTTTCAGCTTAAAGCTGACCCCGTCCACGGCCTTGACGTAATGCCGCTCACGGCTGAATAACGGCTTGGGCAGGGGGAACCAGACCTTGAGGTTGTCAACTTCCAGCAGGTTGTGCAGGTGATTGCCGGGCACTGGGCGGCCACTGGGTTCGGCTTCGATCAGCAGGCGGCTGTAAGGATGCTGCGGGGCGCGGAACAGGTCTTCGCAGTCGGCGTGTTCGACGATTTCACCGCCACGCATCACGCACACGCGCTGGGCGATTTTGCGCACCAGGTTGAGGTCGTGACTGATCAATAACAACGACATGCCGAGGCGTTGTTGCAGGTCGATCAGCAGTTCGAGGATTTTTTGTTGCACGGTCACGTCCAGTGCCGTGGTCGGCTCGTCAGCGATCAACAGCTCTGGCTCGTTGGCCAGTGCCATGGCGATCATTACTCGCTGGCGTTGGCCGCCGGACAGTTGATGCGGGTAAGCGTTGAGGCGCTTCTCGGGGTCACGAATGCCCACCAGATTCAGCAACTCCAGCGTACGTTCACGGGCGGCGCGGTTTTTCAGGCCCTTGTGGGTGACGAGGATTTCGCTGATTTGCTTTTGCACGGTGTGCAGCGGGTTAAGCGAGGTCATCGGCTCTTGAAAAATCATCGCGATGCGGTTGCCGCGCAGGCTGCGCAGTTGCGCAGGGCTGGCGCTCACCAGATCGATACCGTTGTAGCGGATGCTGCCTCGGGTTTGCACGTTCTTGCCGGGTAGCAGGCGCAAGATCGAGTGCGCCGTCACCGACTTGCCCGAGCCTGACTCACCGACCAGCGCCAGGCACTCGCCACGGCGGATGTCGAGGTTGATCCCGTGCACGACTTCCTTGCCGCCGAAGCCGACGCGCAGGTCACGTATTTCAATCAGAGTGTCGCTCATCGCAGTTCTCAATTCTCAAGTCCGGGGATCAAAGGCATCGCGGCAGGCTTCGCCGATAAACACCAGTAGCGACAAAATCAATGCCAGGGCACAGAACGCCGTCAGGCCCAGCCACGGGGCTTGCAGGTTGCGCTTGGCCTGACCGATCAGTTCACCCAGCGAGGCGGTGCCCGGCGGCATGCCGAAGCCCAGAAAGTCCAGCGCGGTAAGGGTGGCGATAGCGCCCGTGAGGATGAACGGCAGATACGTCAGGGTCGAGGTCATGGCGTTGGGCAGAATGTGCCGACGCATCAGTGCGCCATTGGTCAGGCCCAATGCCCGAGCGGCTTTCACATATTCCAGGTTGCGCCCGCGCAAGAACTCGGCGCGCACCACGTCCACCAGCGCCAGCCAGCTGAACAGCGCCATGATCCCCAGCAGCCACCAAAAACTGGGGGCGATGAACCCCGAAAGGATTATCAGCAAATACAGCACCGGCAGCCCGGCCCAGACTTCTTGCACACGCTGGCCGATCAGGTCCACCAGCCCACCGTAAAACCCTTGCAAGGCGCCGGCAGTGATGCCCACCAACGCGCTGATGGCGGTCAGGATCAAGGCAAACAGGATGGAAATCCGTGCGCCAAAAATCACCCGTGCCAGCACGTCGCGCGCCTGTTCATCGGTGCCCAGCCAGTTGTTGGTACTGGGCGGGCTGGGGGAGGGCACCTTGAGGTCGTAATTGACAGTGTCGGAGCTGAACGGGATGGGGGCGAAGAGCATCCAGCCCCCTTGGCCGGTAATCAGCTGGCGCACATAGTCGCTGCGGTAATCAGGCTCGAAGGGCAGTTCACCGCCAAAGTCGGTTTCGAGGTGGCTGGAAACAATCGGAAAGTACCATTGGTCTTTGAAATGGATAACCAAGGGTTTGTCGTTGGCGATCAGTTCGCCGCCCAGGCACACCACGAACAGGCCGACAAACAGCCACAGGGACCACCAGCCACGGCGGTTGGCCTTGAAGTGGGCGAAGCGCCGACGGCCCAGAGGAGAGAGGGTAAACATCAGGCAGTCCTCGCCGAGAAATCGATACGGGGGTCGAGCAGGGTGTAGCCAATGTCGCCGATCAACTTGATCAGCAGCCCGAACAAGGTGAACAGGAACAAGGTGCCGAACACTACCGGATAGTCCCGCGAGATCGCCGCCTCGTAACTCATGCGGCCGATGCCGTCGAGGTTGAAAATGGTCTCGATCAGCAGGGAACCGGCGAAGAACACCTCGATCAGCGCCTGGGGAATTGCGGCCACCACCAGCAACATGGCGTTGCGCAACACGTGCCCGTACAGCACCCGTTGTTCGGTCAGGCCCTTGGCCCGTGCGGTGACCACGTACTGACGGCTGATCTCGTTGAGGAAGCTGTTTTTGGTGAGGATGGTCAGCGTGGCGAAGCCGCCAATGACCAGTGCACTGACCGGCAGCACCATGTGCCACAGGTAGTCTGTGATTTTGCCGAAAAAACCCAGGCTGTCGAAATCATCCGAGACCATGCCCTGGATCGGAAACCAACTGACATAACTGCCGCCTGCGAACACCACGATCAGCAAAATGGCGAACAGAAACGCGGGCATCGCGTAACCGATGATGATGGCAGTGCTGGTCCACACATCAAACGCGCTGCCGTTATGAATCGCCTTGCGGATGCCCAGAGGAATCGAGATCAGGTAGGTGATCAGCGTGGCCCATAAACCCAGCGAGATTGAAACCGGGAGCTTTTGCAGGATCAGGTCTGTGACCTTGGCTCCTCTGAAAAAGCTGTTGCCGAAATCCAGCTGTGCATAGTTCTTGAGCATCAGCCACAAGCGCTCATGCATGGGTTTGTCGAAGCCATAGTGCTGGGTGATTTCCTCGATCAGCGCCGGGTCCAGGCCGCGGCTGCTGCGGCTGGCCCCGGAGCCCCCGGCGGCCATTTCACCGCCGCCACCGCCGACCGAGCCGCCGCTGAACCCCTGCAAACGGGCAATAGCCTGTTCAACCGGCCCGCCTGGCGCGGCTTGGACGATCAGAAAGTTAACCACCAGAATGCACAGCAAAGTGGGGATGATGAGCAATAAACGCCGACTGATGTAATGCAGCATCTCAATGCCCCTTCAACTGTGCGTTGGTTTGCGCGGTTTTACTGACTTCCCACCAGGTGTCCAGGCCCTCGTCGAACTTGGGTTCCAGGGCCGGACGGCCGAAACGGTTCAGGTACGCGGTCGGGGTGCCCACCGAGTAGTAGTTGGGGATCATGTAGTAGCCCCATTGCAGCACCCGGTCGAGGGCGCGTGCGTAGTGCACCATTTCTTCACGGCTGTTGGCTTGCACCAGCCCGTCGAGCAAGGTGTCGACGGCTGGGTCGCGCAACACAAAGGAATTGGAAGAGCCGACCTGAGTGGCGCTGCGTGAACCGAACATGTCGTACATTTCGCGGCCCGGCGAGACGATGGGCTGACCACTGCGCGGGAACGCCACCACGATCATGTCGTAGTCGCGGGCGTTGAGGCGGTTGACGTATTGCGCAGAGTCGATTTTGCGGATGTCCATGTTGATGCCGATCTGCGCCAGGGTGCGCTTGTAGGGCATGATCATGCGGTCAAAACCGCCTTGGCCATCCAGGAAAGTAAAGCTCAGCTGTTGACCCTGGGCATTCACCAGTTTGTTGTCTTTGGGGTTCCAGCCCGCTTCTTTTAGCAACGCCAGCGCTTGCAGTTGCTTGTCGCGGATATAACCGCTGCCATCGGTTTTAGGGGGCTGGTACACCTGGGTGAACACTTCATCGGGAATCTTGCCACGCAGCGGCTCCAGAATTTCTAGCTCGCGGGCGTCGGGCAGGGCAGTGGCAGCCATTTCACTTTTTGGAAAGTAGCTCTGCTGACGCACATAAAAATTGCGCATCATCTGCTTGTTGGTCCACTCAAAGTCCCACAGCAAACTCAACGCCTGGCGCACGCGGCGATCCTGAAAGAACGGGTTTAGCAGGTTAAAAGCAAAGCCTTGCGCTGCGCCCGGTTTGTCCTTGGCGAAGACCCCGCGTTGCAGGCGCCCATCGGTCAAGGCAGGGCCGTCGTAGCCGATGCTGAAGCCGGTGGCCGAGAATTCGCGGTTGTAATCAAAGGCGCCGGCCTTGAGCAGTTGGCGGGCGATGTCGGTGTCACTGTAGAAATTCACGGTCAGGCGGTCGAAGTTGTACAGCCCCTTGCTGACGGGCAAGTCTTTGGCCCACCAGTTTTTGTTGCGTTCGAAACTGATACTGCGCCCCGGATCCACTTGCGCCACCGAATAGGGGCCGCTGCCCAATGGCGGTTCGAAGCCGCCGCCGTTGGCGAAGTCGCGGGTCTGCCACCAATGCTGCGGCAAAATCCGCATGCTGGCCAAATCCAGTGCCAGGGTGCGGTTCTGGTTGCTGTTGAAGTCGAAACGGATTTGCAGCGGCCCTTCGATGACCACGTCCTTGACCTCGCCATAGAGCATGCGAAAGCTCAGGCTGCCTTTGGTCATCAGGGTGTTGTAGGTAAAGGCCACGTCTTGCGCGGTGATCGGCGTGTCGTCGGCGAACCGGGCCTTGGGGTTGAGATTAAAACGTACCCACAGGCCGTCTGGATCGCGTTCCATGGTTTGTGCGATCAGTCCGTAAACTGTGTAGGGCTCGTCCAGTGAGCGAAAGGCCAAGGGCGAATAGACCCATTGATCAACCTGTACGACACCGGTGCCTTGGTCGATATAGGGCGCGATGTAATTGAACTGGCCAATTTCCATCGCCGAGCGGCTGAGCGAGCCGCCTTTGGGCGCGTTCGGGTTCACATAGTCGAAATGCTGGAAACCTGCGGGGTATTTGGGCGCTTCGCCATAAACCGTCATGGCGGGGCCGGGCGCGGCGCTGACGCTGATGCACAGGCAAGACAGCACCGGTACCAGCAGCGAGCGGAGCAGGGGCATGAAACATGAAGACATGATGGGAATTCCTTGTGCCGCGTGTTGAATCATCGACTGCTTTGAAAAATCTCACAGCCCGGTACTCAAAGGCTATGGGAATAAAGGTGGGAGCGGGCTTGCCCGGCTCCCACACGATCACCGTCGTGCGCTAAATAGGCGCTTGCCCGGTGAGGGGCAAGACGGTTTCTGCAGGCGGCACTCAGAAGTGGTAAGTCGCGCGGGCGAAGAAGGTACGACCCAGCGGGTCGGCATAACGTGGATCGTAACCACTCTGGAAGTTATAGGCCTGATTGGTGAACGGCGGGTCGCGGTCAAACAGGTTTTTAACCCCGACGTCCAGGTCCACGGTTTTGTCGAAGGTGTAGCCCCCCGAAATATCCCATATGGTGTACGACGCCACGCGAGCGTTGGCTTCTGGGTTGGCGTCCTTGTAGCTGCTGGTAAAGCGGTTAACCAGCGAGGCGCGGTAGGCACCCAGGTTCCAGGTGCCGCTCAAGACGTGCTTCCAGCGCGCAATCATCCCGTCGTCTTGAAACGCGCTGACTTTGTCGGTGTAGCTGCCACCAATCGTTGTCTGGTAGTCATAGCGCGATACATAAGTGCCTTGCAGGCCCAGGCCGAACTGGCCGTACGGCGTGTTGGGGAATTTGTAGTCAACGCTGACGTCCACACCGCTGGTTTTAACCGCACCCAGGTTAGCGAGACCGGTCTGTACGTAGTTGAGGGAACCATCGGCGTTGCGAATGTAGCGATCGGCATACGTGTTGGGGTCATCAAATAGCGTGGACTCAGGGAACTCGGCGATCTGGTTGGCGATGTGAATCCACCAGAAATCCAGGCCGACAGACAGTTCACGCACCGGTTGATACACAAAGCCCAAGGTTAAGTTGCGAGCTGTTTCTGGCGACAGATCGGTATTCCCCCCCGTGCGGTTATGGAATTGCTGGCCGCAGTCGCGACCGGCATCGCCGCCCGGCTGCACCGTGCCGCCCGTGCACAGCCTGGGGTCGTTGTAGAAACCCTGGGTGTAGGTGGTGTATTGCGGGTTGTACAGCTCATACAACGATGGCGCGCGGAAACCTTCGCTGTAAGCACCGCGCACTACGAGCTCTTTGATCGGCTGGTAGCGGAACGAGTATTTCGGGTTGGTGGTGCTGCCGAAGTCGCTGTATTTATCGTGACGCACAGCGGCCGACAGTTCGAGGCTGTCCAATACCGGCACATTCAATTCGGTGTACACCGCCTTGACGGTTCGATCACCCGAGACGCCCGCATCCGGGTCGACGCCGAGGCTGCCAAGGTCACCCGCGTACTGCGCGTAACTTTGATGGAATTTCTCTTGGCGGTATTCGCCACCGACCGCGAGCCCGGAGGGGCCGGCACCAAACCAGTCACCCACTTCACGACTGGCGCGGCCATCGATGGCCGACACGCGTCCGACAGAGGAGATGTACTGACCGTGGTATTGGTTGGCATCAATCAACCGCTGGCCGGCTGCGCTTTGTGGGCCGAACGGGTTGATGATGCCATTGGCAATGCCGTCGATCATGGCGGAATCGCTGACAAAACCGCCGGTGATGCTTTCGGTCACCGAGTTTTGGTTGTACGAAGCACCGAGGTTGTAATCCCAGCCTTTGGCGAGGCCGTCAAAGCTCAGCACCAAGCGTTGGCTGGTGTTCTGGTCTTTGGTTGAGCGGCCACCGGCAGCGGTTTCACGCCAGTTAAGACCAATGGGCTGGGTTGGATCAAAGGACGCGCTGGTGGACGCCGGGGTGATGCCGTTGCCTGGGAAGTAAGGCGAGGTCGGGTCCATGGTCAGGCCGGTCAGCGTCGATGGGGCAATGGCGACAGCGTTGTTATTGCGCGCCCAAAAGTATTCCAGATTGACGTTGTCGTCATCGGTGATCTTGCCGGTGGCCTTGCCGAAGAACGAGGTTTTCTCGGTTTCCGGCACCAGGTCCAAGTAGTCGCGGGTGTTGTAACGGCACACACCTTGGCGTGATACCAGGTTAGTACCGTTGCAGCCGGTGGCCGACAACGGGTTGGTGGTCACGCCATTCTGGCTGTAGTTAGCCGGGTACGAAACGCCAGAGGTTTGGTCCAGGCCGCGGCCCGGCACGTAACTTTGAGAGAACGAGCGGTCCTTGGCTTGCAGGCTGTCCTGCTTGTTGTAGCCCACCACACCGAACACGTTGAAGCGGTCTTTTTCCAGATCGCCATAACCCCAGCTGGCATTCAAGTCATGACTGCTGCCACCGCCGCTGTGGCTTGGGGTGTCACCGCCCAGGGTGAGGGAGCCATCGGTCAGTGATTTTTTGGTAATGAAGTTAATGACCCCACCGATGGCGTCAGTGCCGTACAGGGCTGATGCGCCGTCACGCAACACTTCTACCCGCTCAATGGCGGCGAAGGGGATGGTGTTGAGATCGACCGCCGAACCGTCGACCGCGTTGTTGCCCAAGCGCCGACCGTTGAGCAGCACCAATGTTTTGTTGGCGCCGATACCCCGCATGTCGGCAAAGCTTGAGCCTCCTGATGACGAACCCACCGAACGTGCTGCGTTAACCAGTGACTGGTTGCCCGTGACCCGTTGCAGGATCTCAGCGGTGGTGGTTACGCCCTCATTACGCAATTGTTCGACGCTGAGAATGGTGATGGGCACCGCCGTCTCGGCATCCACCCGGCGAATGGCCGAGCCCGTCACCTCAACGCGTTGCAGTTGGGTGGTCGGTGCTGTCGCCCCTTGGCTGTTTGCGTCCTGCGCCGCACTTATCTCTGCCGCCTGTAACTGGCCCGTGCTCATCCCCAGAGCGACGAGATACAACGGCACAAAACGATGCCGTTGCAGACTTTCAACAAGTGGTTTTAAGTTAAAACCTGAACGCTGGTTCTGCATGGTTCCATCCGACTTTTTAGATGTTTATTGGCATGGCCTTGTGGGCCCTCATGACTGGGGCTGGGTTGTGTCGACCCTTGGCAAATCACTTTCTTCAAGCAAGCCGCTCCCCCAGCGCGGACAAAACAGCGTCCGCGCGCGGCATTCAGTACTGCGTGGTTACAACGGGATTTCTTTAATGATGGGTAATGGCCAATATTTGTTTCGGTTAAGTTGAGTAAAGCAACCGGTGTGCCAATACGTTTGATTGATGTAAGTCATGTGAACTTTTTTATAATTTTTATATCAATGGCTTGTTGGGGGCAGGCAGGGTTAGGTCGCGTTAAAACGACGCGTTCTTGCGAACGTTGAAAGGAGGGCTTTAATAAGAATGGCCTGCACTCTTATTGTCTGACAATCAGGCAGGGCGCGGCTTTGCTGTTAGAAACCGTACATTGATGTAACAGTTTTCTGCTAATTATTCGTACAGTTAAAAAGTGAGCGGGTTATCGCCTTGGCGTTAAATAAACGATGTGCCGGGCGTTGATAGCCCTTGAAAGAGCGCGCTCGCCTCGCGATCTTTTGATCTTTCAAAGATCAAAGCAAGCTCGCTCCTGTAGGGGGTTAAAGGAGCGTGTCAATTAATACTCAACAACCCGTCCTGGCTCGTCGACATCACTTATCAAACCCTCTGACGGGTGTTGCCACAGTCGGTAATACAGGCCTTCACGTTGATGCCGTTGACTTCAATCACGAGGTTTTGGGCCTCTATTCGTACTTAGCCCACGTTGATCAGGCTTTGCCGGCAGTGCAGCGTCAGTCTGGCGCCGCCGCCTTCACGGCCGCCGACTTCAAGGCCAAAGCCATGCAGGTTGACGATGGCGGCCACGATGGACAGGCCAAGACCAAAGCCTGCGTGCTTGTCGTCGCTGCGATAAAAACGCTGGAACACGGCTTTGCGCTCGGCCTCTGGAATTCCGGGGCCGGTGTCGAGCACTTCAATGCGTGGGCTGCCTCCGTCATCGGTGGCCCGCAAAATCACCTCGCCGCCCGGTGGGGTGAACTTGATCGAATTACTCAGCAGATTGGCCAGTGCTTCAAACAGCAACGCGCGGTCACCCGTCAGGCTGGGGAGTGTTGGCGGGGTGTCTAAAATCAACGTGACCTGTCCCTCCTCAGCCAGTGGCAGGTAAAAATCGTACAGCTCCTGAAGCAAGGCCAATGGTTCGAGCTGCAGGAAACCCGAACGCCGCTGGTGGTCTTCCAGCTCGGAAATGCGCAATAACCCGCGAAAGCGTGCCATCAGTGTGTCGGTCTCACCGATCACTTCATCCAGTTGCAGCGCTTCGGGCGAGCCTTCTAGGGCTTGCTGCTGAATCCGGTACAACTGCGCGCGCAAGCGGGTGAGTGGGGTCCGCAGGTCGTGGGCGATGTTGTCGCACACGCCTTTGACCTCGTGCATCAGCCGCTCGATACGGTCGAGCATGGCGTTGACGATAGCGGCCAGCATGTCCAGTTCGTCACGCCGGTTGGACAGCGGCAAGCGGTAGGTCAGGTCGCCGGCAACAATCGCCTCGGCGCTGGCCTGAATGGCCCTGATACGCTGCAGCGGGCGGCGACGCAGCAAGTGCCAGCCAGCGATGCCAGGGATAATGGTCAGCGACAAGCCCCATATCAGCGCATGCAGGATGATCCGGGTCACGGCGAACAGCGAGCCGTTATCGCGCACCAGTACCAGCCAGCGTCCATCCTGAGTCTGGGTGGCAACCGCGTCACAACTGTCTTGTGGCAGATCGGGGTCGTCGGAAGCGATGCACGTGGCCAATTCGTGAATCTGGCCATCGAGCGGCAGGTCGGGCGGAATGCTCCGAATCGGGCCGCTGATGGGCTGGTGTTGCCGATCAAACAGCCCATAGGCATCAACTGCGCGCATATCGAATGTCATGCTGGTGGCGAGCGCCTCATCCAGTTGCTCACCATGAAAGCGCGCAAACAGATGCTGGCGCTGCATCAACGAGTGCTTGGCCAAGTTGCCCAAGTAGTCCGAGACCTCGTAATACAGCACCCCCATGAGGATGCAGCTCCAGGCCACGAACAAAAAGCTGTACAGCGCCAGCAGCCGGCTGCTGGAAGAACGCCAGCCCTTAGAGGGGTTCGGCAATGACATAACCCGAGCCTCGAACAGTGCGAATAAGCGGCACCAGGCCTTGTGGGTCGATTTTCTTGCGCAGGCGCCCGATATGCACGTCGATCAGGTTGGTGCCCGGGTCGAAGTGATAGCCCCAGACTTCTTCGAAAATCATCATCCGCGAAAGGATTTGCCCGGTGTTACGCATCAGGAACTCCAGCAGCTTGTATTCGGTGGGCAACAGGCTCAATTGCTGCTCGGCGCGGCTGGCTTCGCGGGTGATCAGATTCAGCTCAAGGTCGGCCACACGCAACGAGGTTTCGTGCTTGTCGACCGGGCTTTTGCGCCGCAGCAATACTTCCACCCGGGCGGCCATTTCGTCGCTGGCAAAGGGTTTGGTCAGGTAATCATCGCCACCGGCTCGCAGGCCGCGTACTCGCTCGTCCACGTCAGACAACGCGCTGATCATTAAAATCGGCGTGCTCACACCAATCGTGCGCAGGGTGGTCACAATCGCCAGCCCATCCAGTTCCGGGAGCATGCGGTCGAGGGTAATCAGGTCATAGTCGCCGCTCACGGCGCGCACCAGGCCTTCACGGCCATTGGCGACCCAGTCAACCTCCAGCCCGTGGCTACTCAATTCAGCCACGATCTCTTTCGCCGTTACGGCATCATCTTCGATGGTCAAAATGCGGGTCATACTGTCACCTGTTTAGGTCTTTTGAGCAGTGAGCACATTTTGCCTCTAAAAAGCTGAAACGTTTCTTAATAATCTTTCATGTTCAGCTCTGCTTCAGATTAGGGTAGACCACCGGCGTGATATAACGCGTGACCGCTTTTAATCAGGACCCCTCCGTTATGCAAACCCCCTCGCAACGGCCGCTGTGGAAGATTTATCTGATTTTTCTCGCGCCGATGGTGCTCTCGAATTTCTTGCAGAGTTTTTCCGGCACGCTTAACGGCATCTACGTCGGGCAACTGCTGGGGACTCAAGCGCTGGCTGCGGTGTCGGGGATGTTTCCGATTATTTTCTTTTTTATCGCCCTGGTCATCGGCCTTGGCGCCGGGGCGTCGGTGCTGATTGGTCAGGCATGGGGGGCGCGCGAAACAGCGATGGTCAAGCAGATCACCGGCGCCACGCTGACCTTGGGGGCCTTGATCGGCCTGGCGGCGGCGGTGCTGGGCAGTGTCTTCGCGCGTTCGGCGTTGCAGGCGCTGGGGACCCCGGTTGACGTACTGGACGATGCCGTGGGGTATGCCCGGATGATGATGCTGATCATGCCGACCTTGCTGGTGTTTATCCTGTTTACACAGTTGTTGCGAGGGGTGAGTGACACGGTGTCCCCGTTGCTGGCGCTGATGGTCTCCACCACCGTGGGCCTGATATTAACCCCGGCATTGATCCTTGGATGGGCGGGATTGCCGAAAATGGGTATCCAGAGCGCGGCCCTGGCGGGTTTGGTGAGTAACCTGTTGGCCATGCTGTTTCTGGTGCTGCGCTTGCGTCATAAAAAACATGTCATGTCGCCGGATCGACAATTGTTGCAGGCGTTGCGCCTGAACTGGGAAATTCTCGGCAAGGTACTGCGCATCGGCCTGCCGACGGGCTTGCAGATGGTGGTGTTATCGCTGTCGGAGCTGGTGATTCTGGCCCTGGTGAACAGCCATGGCTCTGAGGCCACGGCGGCGTATGGCGCGGTGACACAAATCGTCAACTATGTGCAGTTTCCGGCGCTGTCGATTGCCATCACCGCGTCGATCCTTGGCGCCCAGGCCATCGGTGCCGGGCGTGCCGAGCGTATTGGGCCGATCCTGCGCACGGGGTTGTTGATCAATCTGTGCCTGACCGGGTGCCTGGTGGTGCTTGGCTACGTGCTGTCCGACTGGTTGCTCGGCTTGTTCATCACTGACGTGCAGGCCCATGCGCGGGCTGAGCACCTGCTGCACATCATGCTCTGGAGTATTTTGGTGTTTGGCTTTCAGGCCGCGATCAGCGGGATCATGCGCGCCAGTGGCGTAGTGCTGGTGCCGATGGGCATCACCGTATTCTGCGTGCTGTGCATTGAACTGCCGGTTGCCTATGCGCTTGATGCGCGCTTGGGCCTGGAAGGCGTGTGGATGGCGTTTCCAGTGACCTACATCGCGATGCTGGTGATGCAGACTGCGTATTACCGCTTGGTCTGGCGGCACAAGCCGATTCAGCGGTTGGTATAGGGGCTGACCTGTTTGTCGAAGAGGCTGTGCAGACGCTGGAAGTTGGCATGCCAGACTCCCAGCGTTGAAGCCGTGAACCGGTTTAACCCGCTTTAACGCTATTTCCGATTTGCCAGACGTACAGGGGTTCGGTGCCGTTGATGGTCCAGTCCCCGACAATCCGTGCTTTGTAGATCCACGGGTTATGCGACGCGGCTGTGCGGGCGTTGCGCCAGTGACGATCGAGGGACTTGTCGACGCTCACACCCGAAGCGCCGAGGGCGTTGAACAGGTCGGTGGTGGCCCGCAGGATCAATTTCGAGACCACGATCTGGGCCTTTGACGTCTCGATTTCGGCATCGATATTGGCCTGGCGTTCGGCTTCGGTATCGTCGCTAACGCGCGCGATATACGCGCGCTGCAAAGGCTCGGCCGAACGCAAGGTCGCCGCCTCGGCGGCATATACCTGTGCCGATATTTGTCCGACCACTTGTTGGATTTGCGCATCGCCGCGAGTGGTGTCGGCCGTGCCATGGCTGAACACGCGCTTGCGATCACGCACTTGCTGCGCCACATCGCGCTCTACCGCGCGGCCAATGCCGGCCAGTACGGCCAGCAACACCAATTGGTAAAAGGCGGTCTGGTATTTGAAGCGGGTTTCGAACGGGATCACCTGTTCGGCACTCAGCGGCACATCGATATATACCGAGGTGCCGCTGCCGGTGGTGCGCTGGCCAAAGCCGTCCCAGTCATCGCTGTGGCTGACGCCAGCGTGGCGGGCGTCGACGATGGCGATCACATCGGCGCCGTTGTCCGAGCGCTGGGCGTACACATCGACCCAGTCGGCAAAAATGCTGCCGGTGCTGTAGTACTTGGCGCCGTTGAGTACAAAGTCCGCGCCTTGTGGCCGTACCTTGGTGATGACCTCACCGAGTTTCACCGCGCCGACTTCGGTCCAGCCGTTACCCACCAGGTCACCGGCCACGAAGCGTGCGAACCAGGCATCCCGCGCCGGGCTTGGAGGGGCGTTGAGGCGGTCTTCAACAAAGGCAAAATGGCCGCGCAGCGATTGCACAATATTGGAGTCGGCCTCGGCCAGCTCGATCAGTAATTGAAGCAGCTGGCTGATTGAGGCTCCTGCGCCGCCGAATGCCACCGGAACCCGGATGGCGCCCAGGCCTGCTTCTTTCAGCCAGCGGATCGGCTCGTAGGGCAGTTCGCGGGCCTGCTCGCGCTCAACCGTCCCGGCGGCGATTTGCCGAAACAGCGGGCGGAATCGATTGGCCAGCGTTTCATAGTCGGTGCCGACGGACAAAGGGTTTTGGCTCATGACAATGCTCCTGCATCAATGAAAGGTCACTGGCATGTCGGTTGCACAGTCTGTGCCGTTCTTCCATCCCTCGAGAGTGCGGGCTATTGCCGGGTTTGACAGCGCTCAACTGTTGGTTTTGCAACAACAACCTTACACGCTGTACGCAGATCGGACAGTTGCGTGTATGGGCAAGCTTGTGCCTACAGGTTCTGGATTGGCTGAAGTGTTGGTTTGCCAACTGTTGCCTGGCCAACATCAAGTGGACAGATTGCACGCTGGCTGTAGCCTTCTTGATCAATCATGTTTTTATAAGTGATTGAATTTAAACGTTATTTAAAATCGGCACGACCTGTGCAGTAGCACCTTCAGTGTTTTTATTGCATTGGAGTCTGCCCATGAGCATTTCTGTATCACCCCCTGCCAAGGCCCACGTGATCACGTCGGACGCCGAGGCCATCGAGGTGGCTAAAGCGTTGGCTGTGCGTTTTGCCGAAGAAGCCTCGGTGCGTGATCGTGACCGCCGCTTGCCGGTGCCTGAGCTGGATGAGTTTGCCGCCAGTGGCCTGTGGGGCATTACCGTGCCCAAGGCATACGGTGGCGCCGGGGTGTCTTATGTGACGGTCGCCGAAGTGATCAAAATCATTTCTGCCGCTGATTCTTCCCTGGGGCAAATTCCGCAAAACCACTTAGGCGTGCTGGATATTCTGTTGCACACCGGCAGTGAAGAACAAAAGCGTTATTACTACGCCAAGGCGCTGGACGGCTGGCGTTTCGGCAATGCTTTTTCGGAGTCCAAGAGCAAGAACGTCGGGGCTTTTCAAACCCGTATTCGCTTTGAAGACGAACAAGCGGTGATCGACGGTGAGAAGTTCTACTGCACCGGCGCGCTGTTCGCTCACATCGTCCCGGCCGTGGGGGTGGATGAACAGAATCGCGCTTTTATCGCCTTTGTTGAGCGTGACAATCCGGGCCTGACCATCATCGACAGCTGGGACGGTTTCGGTCAGCGCACCACCGCCAGTGGCGGCGCTGTGCTGAATGCGGTGCGTGTTCCGCTGAGCGCCGTCATCCCGGCTCATAAGGCATTTGACGAGCCCACCGCAGACGGCCCGATCTCGCAGATTATTCAGGCGGCGGTGGACACCGGCATCGCCCATGGCGCATTTGAACAGGCGCTGATTCACGCGCGGCTGGCGCGGCCTTGGGTCGACAGCCAGCAGGAGCACGGCTGGCAAGACCCTTACACAATTGCTGCGATTGGCGATCTGCAATGGCGCCTGCATGGCACCGACGCCATTCTGGCCAAGGCCGGTCGTGCCATCGATCACGCATTGGCGTCGCCCAGCGAAGAGAGCGTGGCCGAGGCCTCTGTGGTTGTGGCTCAGGCCAAAGTGCTGTCGGCTGAAATCGCTTTGCTTGCCAGCAGCAAACTCTTCGAACTGGCCGGCACCCGCTCGGTGCTCGGCAAACATAACCTGGATCGTTTTTGGCGCAATGCGCGGACCCACACCCTGCATGACCCGGTGCGCTGGAAATATCACCTCATTGGCAACCGCCTGCTCAACGGCATCCAGCCCCCACGCCATGCCTGGAATTGATCGAGGAACCACGACTATGAACAGCCCGGCAATTGTTTTGCCCAGCCAGCTTGCGGCAGCTGCACACGATTTGCGTCTGGCGCGCCAAGGCCTGGAACAGACCCTGACGTTTGTGCGCGAACAGGCCCAGCCATGGGCGCTCAGCGGCCTGAACAAAGCCGTAGACGACCCGTACATCATCGGCAAATTCGGTGACCTGCAGATCCGTGTCGACGTGGCCGAGGCGCTTTACCAGCGCGCCGAACACTTTGTCGGCACCGCCGCCCAGACCCAGGTCGCAACCGCTGAAGCGGTGATCGCCAGCGCCGATGCGTTGCAGGCGGTGGGCAACGTGCAGCAAGAACTGACCGGCAGTCGCCCGGCGTGGCCCTCCCTGGAAGGCCGAGAGCCCTTGCGCTGGCAGTACCAGATGATTGGCAACCACCGTTTGAACGGCGTCGTGCCGCCGCAGCTTAAGGAGTAATTCGATGTCCCGTGAAATTCGTCTCAACGCTTTCGACATGAACTGTGTGGGCCACCAGTCGCCCGGCCTTTGGGCGCACCCGCGTGACCGCTCATGGCAGTACAAAGACCTCGAATACTGGACCGATCTAGCCAAAATCCTTGAGCGCGGCAAGTTCGACGGGCTGTTCATCGCCGACGTGCTGGGCATTTATGACGTTTATCAAGGCAACGGCAATGCGGCGATTCGCCAAGGCGCGCAAGTGCCGGTCAATGACCCTCTGCAACTGATTCCGCCCATGGCGATGGTCACCGAACACCTGGGTTTTGGTCTAACGGCGTCCTTGTCGTTCGAGCACCCGTATCCATTCGCTCGGCGCCTGTCCACGCTCGATCACCTGACCAAGGGCCGTGCAGGCTGGAACATCGTCACCTCGTACCTGGAAAGCGGCGCCAAGAACATCGGGCAAAAGGCCCTGACTGAGCACGACTCACGTTACGACTACGCCGAGGAATACCTGCAAGTGTGCTACAAACTCTGGGAAGGCAGCTGGGAAGAGGGCGCCATCCTGCGTGACCGCGAGCGCCGAGTGTTCAGTGACCCGAGCAAAATTCATGAGATCCAGCACGTTGGCAAACACTTCCAGGTGCCCGGCATCCACCTGTGTGAGCCTTCACCGCAACGCACGCCTGTGCTCTACCAGGCGGGTGCATCGAGCCGTGGCAAGCAGTTTGCCGCCGAGCAGGCCGAGTGCGTGTTTGTGGCGGCGCCGTCAAAAGTGCTGTTGAAAAAGACCGTGGCCGATATTCGCCGTCGTGCCGCTGAGGCGGGCCGTGATCCGTCGAAAATCCTGATTTTCAACCTGCAAACCGTGATCCTCGGCGAGACCGACGCCAAGGCCAAAGCCAAGTTTGAAGAGTACAAAAGCTACGTCAGCTACGAAGGCGCGATGGCCTTGATCTCCGGCTGGACCGGGATCGACTTCAGCCAGTTCAAACCTGACGAGCCGCTCAAACACGTGCACACCAACGCGATTCAATCAGCGGTGGAAACCTTCTCGACCGCCGATCCAGACACCATCTGGACGCCCAATGCGCTGGCCGACTGGGTGGGCATTGGCGGTTTTGGTCCCTTGTTTGTCGGCAGCCCTGAAACCGTGGCTGATCTGCTTGAAGAGTGGGTGGCCGACACCGACGTCGACGGCTTCAACCTGGCCTATGCGGTGACTCACGAAACCTTTATCGACGCCGTGGATTTGCTGGTGCCGGAGCTGCAAAAACGCGGGGTGTACAAAAAGGAATACGCGCCGGGGACATTGCGCGAAAAGCTGTTTGGTGAAGGCCCGAAACTGGCCGATTGGCACCCGGGGGCTGCCTACCGTAACCTCGGTGAACTGAACCGGACGCGGGAAAAAGACCGCGCCTGAGGCAATGTTGCTCATTTAAACGAAAGAAGCCCTGTCGGTGGCTGTTTGTTTAAGTGAGCCGTGTGACTGTATCCAACAGAGAGAATAACCATGAGCGAGCCACAAGGCGGACAGGCAACCTCTGCCATCCGCGAGGCCGATGTGTTGATTGTTGGCGGTGGCCTGAGCGGCACCTTGCTGGCCATGCAATTGCTGCGTTTACCGGGCGCCCGGCACATTGTGCTGGTCGAGCCACGTGCCGAACTGGGCCGGGGCGAGGCCTACAGCGCCACTGAGCTGGGGCACACCCTTAACGGCAACGCGGCGCGTATGAGCGTCGACCCGGATGATGCCGACGACCTGACCCGCTGGCTGCAAGCGCATATTGCGCAGGGCGGCTGGCCCGAGTCTGCTGAACAGCCTGTGCCGGTCGCGCATTTATTCCCGCCCCGCGGACTGTTTGGCCAATACGCCCAGCAGCGCTTGGCCGAGGCGTTGGCCATCGGCACGCCGCAGGGGTCGAGCCTGACCCATGTTCGCGACGAGGTGGTTGACCTGCAAATCGATGAAAGTCAGGTGCAGGTCACCCTTAAAGGGGGGCGCCAGTTGCAGGCCGCTGCGGCGGTACTGGCCACCGGCATGTTCCCGGCGGCGCGCACGGCGCAGCGCCAGTCCAGCGGGTTAAACGCGGCAGCGCTGGACCCGTGGGATGTCGAGGCATTGCGCGGCTTGGCGGTGGATGCGCGGGTGCTGATCATTGGTTCCGGGCTGACCATGGTGGATGCGCTGGAGTCACTGAATCGGGCCGGGCATCGCGGGCCCATCGACGTGTTTTCACGCCATGGCCTGTTGCCGCATGTTCGACGTCAGCCACCGGCCTGGGAAGACTTCCTGAGCCTTTCGCCCGAAGTGCGCAGTCCGCTGCAACTGCTGCGGGCGTTACGTCGCCAGTGCGAGTTGGCTGAGGCGGCGGGGATTGATTGGCAAGCCCCGCTGGACACGGTGCGGGTGCATATCGGCAGGTTGTGGAGCCAGGCCAGTGACGTCCAGCGCCGCCAGTTTGTGCGTCATGTACGGCCGTGGTGGGAAAGCCATCATCATCGCTCCCCGCCACAGGGCAATGCCTTGCTGGAAAAACGCTTGGAGGAGGGCCGCTTGACCATTCGCGCCGCCTCGTTGCAAGGGGTCGAAGTGAGCGCCGATGGACGCCCGCGGATTCGCCTGCGCTATCGCGGGCAAACGGACTCAAGTCTGGTCGAGGGCGATGGGTTGATCAACTCCACCGGCATCGAATATGACTGGCGTCGGGTGGACAAAGCCTTGCCCCGGCAGTTGCTGGAGCGAGGGTTGATTCGGCCGGGGAACTTAGGCTTGGGCATTGCGGCGGATCGGAGCGGGGCGGTGTTGAATGCACAATCTGAGCCCGCCAGGCGCCTGTTTGCCATGGGCCCGCCGTTGCGGGGTGAGTGGTGGGAAAGTACCGCAGTGACGGACGTTGCCTTGCAGGCCAAGGCCTTGGCGGCACGCTTGGTGACGGGCAAGTAATGGTCGTGGGAGCTGCCGAGGGACTAAGGCTGCGCTCTGTTGATGTTTAAGGTCAACAGATTGCAGCCTGCGCCAGCTCCTACAAAGGGGGGAAGTCAGGGGGGGCTTTTACTCCGCCGTAGACGGTTTTTCCCACAGGTTAATCCCGCCTTCCAGCGCAAAACGGTCGATTTCGGCCAATTCTTCAGTGCTAAACGCCAGATTCTGCAACGCCCCGACGTTCTCGATAATCTGCTCCGGGCGGCTCGCGCCAATCAGTGCCGAGGTTACGCGCGGGTCGCGCAGGGTCCAGGCCAAGGCCAACTGGGCGAGGCTTTGACCACGGCGTTTGGCGATTTCGTTCAGTGCACGTGCATGGGCAATGTTGGTTTCAGACAAATGCTTGGCCTGTAACGAACCACCGCCCGGGCGATTGACCCGCGCATCCGCCGGGATGCCATTCAAGTATTTGTCGGTCAACAACCCCTGGGCCAACGGGGTAAAAGCAATGACGCCAGTGCCGAGTTCCTCAGTGGTATCCAGCAGGTCTTTTTCAACCCAGCGATTGAGTAGGTTGTACGCCGGTTGGTGGATCAATAACGGCACTTTCCACTCGTTCAAAAGTGCGGCTATTTCGCGGGTCTTGACCCCGGAATACGACGAAATACCGATGTACAGTGCTTTGCCCTGTTGCACGGCGGTGGCCAGCGCGCTGGCGGTTTCTTCCAGCGGGGTGTCCGGGTCGAAGCGGTGCGAGTAGAAAATATCGACATAGTCCAGGCCCAGGCGCTGCAAGCTCTGATCCAGGCTGGCGAGGATGTATTTGCGCGAACCGCCGCCCTGGCCGTATGGGCCGGGCCACATGTCCCAGCCGGCTTTGCTGGAGATGATCAGTTCATCGCGGTAGTGCTTGAAGTCTTCACGCAGCAGGCGACCAAAATTGATCTCGGCGCTGCCGTACGGCGGGCCGTAGTTGTTGGCCAGGTCAAAATGGTTGATGCCCAGGTCGAAGGCGGTGCGCAGCAGGGCGCGCTGGGTGTCGATGGGCGTGCTGTCGCCAAAGTTGTGCCACAGCCCCAGAGACAGCGCTGGCAACACCAGGCCGCTGCGGCCTACGCGGCGATAAGGGATGGATTCATAGCGGTTTGGGGCTGCGGTATAAGTCATCGAAAAGTCTCGTGTTGAGGATGTAGAGACTCTGCATGCCGGTTGGCCGGACGCTTCAATCCCAGATTTTCACGCAGTGTCGTGCCCTCGTAGTGAGTGCGCAACAACCCGCGCTTTTGCAGTTCTGGCACCACCTCTTGTGCAAAGTCTTCCAGGCCGCCTGGCAAGTGCGGTACCAGAATATTGAAACCATCCGCAGCACCGTTTTCGAACCAGCGCTGCAGTTCGTCGGCAATCTGTACAGGGGTGCCTATCAGGCTGTAATGCCCGCGGCCGCCAGCAATCTGTCGACCCAGTTCAGCGAGGCTTAGGTTCTCCCTGCCAGCCAGCTCGGTCAACAGCTTCTGTCGACTTTGTTGGCCACTGTCGGTCAGTGGCAGTTCCGGCAATGGGCCGTTCAGCGGGTATTGCGACAGGTCAAAATTACCCAGCATGCGCCCCAGCAAGGCGACGCCAACCTGCGGCTCTACCCATTGCTGAAAAGCGTCGAATTTTTCTCGGGCCAGGGCTTGGGTGTCGCCCACCACGACAAACACGCCAGGCATGATTTTCAGATCCTCGCTGCTACGTCCGTAGTGCGCCAGGCGGCCTTTGAGATCAGCGTAGAACGCCTGCGCATCAGCCAGCGAGGTTTGCGCGGTAAATACCACTTCTGCGGTTTGCGCCGCGAGCTCGCGACCGGCTTCGGACGACCCTGCTTGCACCACAACCGGATGCCCCTGGGGCGAACGCGCTACGTTGAGCGGGCCCTTGACCTGAAAGTGCTCGCCGACATGGTTCAGCACATGCAGTTTGGCCGGGTCGTAAAAGACCCCGCTGGGCTTGTCGCGGACAAAGGCGTCGTCTTCCCAGCTGTCCCAGAGTCCGGTCACCACATGATGAAACTCCCGCGCCCGGCTGTAACGTTCGGTGTGGCCAAAATGCTGCTCGCGGCCGAAGTTCATGGCTTCGGCGGCGTTGTCGGAGGTCACCAGGTTCCAGCCAGCACGTCCGCCGGACAGGTGGTCAAGGGAGGCAAACTTGCGCGCCACGTGGTACGGCTCGTTGTAGCTGGTCGTGGCCGTGGCGATCAGCCCGATGTGCTCGGTCACGGCGCTCAGGGCCGAGAGTAATGTGAGCGGCTCGAAGTGCACCGAATGCGCGGTACGGCTGGCAATGTCGCTGGGGGCGATGGCTACGTTGTCAGCCAAAAAAAGGGCATCGAAGCGGGCTGCCTCGGCGATCTGTGCCAAACGCTTGTAATGGGCGAAGTCACTCCCGGCATTGGCCGGTGCATCAGGATGGCGCCACGCGGCAATGTGGTGACCGCTGCTCATCAGGAATGCGCCGAGCTTGATTTGACGGGTCATTTAAAAATCCTTGCGCAGTTGAATGCCGAAGTAACGTTCGTCATCGCGGGGTACGGCGCGGTAGATATAGTTGCCGCCGCTCGCCAGCAGGGGCGAGTACGATGTGTTTGCCAGGTTTTTGCCCAGCACTGAAACCCGCCAGCCGTTGCTGTAGTCGGCCAGGGCGACGCTGGCATTCCAGATGCCATAGGCGCCTTGTTTGGTGTTGGGGTTTTGACTGATGTCGTATTGCACTTCGCTTTGCCAGCCGTAGTCCGTCCCCAGTTCGATGTCCAGGCCGTTGTCCAGCGGCAGGGTGTAGTCAGCCCGCACGTAGGTTTTCCAGTCCGGGCTGAAGGGCAGGGTCTTGCCATTGACGTTGCACGAGGCAGCGGCGCCGACCGGGCAGGCAAACTCATCGATCCGGGCGCGGGTGTAGGCCAGGGCGCCGGATAACTTCAGCTGTTGGGTGGCCTGCAAGGCGTAATCGAGCTCGACACCCTCGGTGCTGACGCTGCCCGCGTTGATCAGGCGAGTCACCACTTGCCCGGCCACGGTGTCGTAGAAGTTGGCCTGATAGTTGTCGTAGTCACTGTGGAAGATGGCGAGGTTGGCCGTCAGTCGATGGTTCCAGGTGCTGGTTTTGATCCCCAATTCCCAGTTATTGGAGGTTTCGGGTTTCAAAGCCTGGGTGTCGCGTGGCTGCATGTTGAAGAACACGTTGTAGGCCGGACCTTTATAGCCGCGCGAGTAGGTCAGGTACGTGGTCACTGCATCACTCAGGTCGTACTGAGCGCCAAGACGCCCGGACCAGCCGTCTTCATCAACCGAGCCGGAACTGCTGGTGGCGGGGTTGATGCCGCTGACCGCCGTAGCCGAGGTCGAGACCCTGCGGTGGTCGTATTCCAGACGGTCATGGGTGTAGCGCAGGCCGGCGATGCCACGAAAGCGTGAGGTGACGTTCAGCGTGCTTTCGCCAAACACCGCATAGCTGTCGCTGGTGGTGCTGTAGTTGGCAATACCCCGGTCCACGCGCGTGGTCGTGGTTGTGGTCAGCGTGCGCTGGTAAGTTTCGTCGTCTTTACCGTGCATGTAGAACAGGCCGCCGACGTACTCCAGAAACTCACCTTTGGGCGAGGCCAGGCGGATTTCCTGTGAGTATTGATCGAACGACAGATCACCTTTGTCGGCGGTGCCGGGGAAGGCGGCGGTGACGCTGCTGAGGCGGTCGCCATCCTGATACTGAGTGTTGTCCCAGCCGCGCCAGGCGGTAATCGAGGTCAGGGTGTAATCCCCCAGGTTCCAGTCCAGTTGGCCGGAAATGCCTTTGTTGGTGTCGTTGATGTAGGTGCGGGTATCGGTGTTGATCTTGCGATTGTCGCTCGATGGACTTACCGGGCTAAGGGCGCCGGTAAAGGTCGGGGCCAACGACTGAGTGATGACCCCATTGGGCGCGTCATCGTGAGACTGCATGTAGTCGGCGATCAGGGTGAATTTCACGTCGTCGTCAGGCGTGAACGCCAACTTGCCGCGTGCGCCCTTATGGTTGTAACCGTTGACCTCCTGGCCGTTGTAGACGTTGTCGACGTTGCCGTCATAACTGCCGACCAGGGCGGTGAATGAGCCTTTGAGGGTGTCGGGGATCAAGCTGGCGCCAATCCCGAAACGGGTGCGGCTTTCGTTGCCGCTGTAGTACGACTGATCGATGTAGCCGTGGGTCTCGCTGGTAGGCGCTTTGCTGGTGATGTTCAGTACCCCGGCCGAGGCATTCTTGCCAAACAGCGTGCCTTGAGGACCGCGCAGCACTTCAATACGGTCGAGATCGAGCAGGTCCAGGGTCGACTGGCCGGGGCGGGCGTACACCACGCCGTCGATCACCGTGGCGACGGTCGGTTCAACCCCCGGTGACGTCGAAATCGTGCCGACCCCGCGAACGAACAGTGACGTGTCCTTGTTCGATGCGCCGGTTCGAAAATTCAGCGACGGCACTTGCTGCACGATGCTTGAAACGCTGGTGCGGTTATCGCGTTCAAGTTGCTCGCCATCCAGTACCGTCACGGCCACCGGGACTTTTTGCAGCGACTCTTCGCGGCGAGTCGCCGTGACTGTCACCGATTTGAGTGTCGGCTCGGTGTCAGCACTGTCAGCAGCAAATGCACCCGGCAAAGGCAGCGCCGTCAGCCCGGCGAGCAGCCAGCTCAGATGGGCGCGACGTGGTGTGGCGGCGCGGATTGACTGCGCCAGTGTGTGGGGGACTGCGGGAGTGTTGTGCATGGTCGTGCTCAAAAAATGCCCTGAACCGCTGCCGTAATGGGTTGGCAGCACCTTTTATGTGTCTGGGGCATTCGCTCGAGCGAGTAGCAGACAAACGTTGTTTTGGTTGTTTTGTTAGCGCTAACATCGCCAGTATTGATACGCGCCCCATAGATCGTCAAATACCTAAAAAATATTTTTATATTCCTTTTTGCTTATTTCAGGGCTGCCACATGGATCAGGACACACCCCGTAAACGACGTGGAGCAGGGCGGGTCACCTTGAGCGCTGTGGCGCGTGCAGCCGATGTTTCGGCGATCACCGTGTCGCGTTATTTCAACCAGCCGGAACAAGTCTCGTCTGAGCGTCGCGAGCGGATTGCTGCTGTGGTTGCCGAGCTTGGCTATGTGCCGAATCTGGTGGCCGGCGGCTTGGCCTCGGCGCGGGGCAAGATCGTCGGCATGGTGATCCCGAACATTTCCGGGCCGATCTTTGCCGACACCATTCAGGGGTTCAGCGACACCTTGAGTCGGCATGGCTATCAACTGTTGCTGGCCTCGAGTTACTTCAGCGTCGAGCAGGAAGAAAACGCCGTTCGGGCGTTTCTTGGATGGTCACCGGCTGCGCTGGTATTGACCAGCCATTTTCACAGCCCTGCGACTGAGAAAATGATTGCCGAAACCGATATCCCGGTGATTGAAACCTGGGACTACCAGCCCGAGCGTGAGCCGCTGCAAATCGGTTTTTCGCATTATGAGGTGGGTGTCACGGCAGTGCGTTATCTGCATGGCAAGGGCTGTCGGCGTATCGCCTTCGTGCAGAACAGTGCCCCGGGGGATTTCAGTGCGCTGGAGCGCCGCGATGGCTACGCGGCAACCGTTCGTGAGTTGGGGCTCGAACCCTGGGTATTTGCCCCGGACGCGAACCGGGCGCCTTTTGAGGCGGGCAAGCAGGCCATGCAAACGCTGATGAGCGGCATACCGCGTCCGGACGCTATCATCTTTGCCAACGACAACCTCGCAGCCGGTGGCTTGCTGGCGGCGCAGCGGGCGGGTTTGGACATACCCGGTGATTGCGCGGTGCTGGGGTTTGGAGACTATCCGTTTGCCGATATGTTGCTGCCGAGCTTGAGCACCATCAAACCGCCTGCGCTGGAGATCGGCGAACTGGCCGCCACCCGCGTGCTGCAAAGCCTCGGTGTGTTGCACGTGGAAGGTGAGGTGCAGCGGCTTAACCTGCTCGATTGCCGCGTGATACAGCGCGAAAGCGCGTAGGCACGAGCAATCTGTGGCAGCCGGCTTGCCCGCGATGGCAGCGGTGCGGATTAACAGAAAATCCGCATCGCCTGCATCGCTGGCAAGCCAGGCTCCCACAGGTTTCACCTTGGCGTTGAAACGTGTATCTACGGGTTATTTCGACTGCCCCGGCAATACATCATTGGCAATCATTTCGCCAAAAGGCCCGGTCAGGTTGGTAATGCCGCGACCCGCCAGACTGGCATACGGTTCGGGCAGTAGCGGAAACACCAGTTCGGCGAAGCGGTAGGCTTCTTCCAGGTGCGGGTAGCCCGAGAAGATAAAGCTTTCGATGCCCAGGTCGGCGTATTCCTTGATGCGTGCTGCTACTTGTTGCGGATCACCTACCAGCGCCGTACCGGCCCCACCGCGCACCAGGCCGACACCGGCCCACAGGTTGGGCGAAATTTCCAGATTGTCGCGGCGCCCGTCGTGCAGCGCGGCCATGCGGCGCTGGCCTTCGGAGTCAAAGCGCGAGAAGGACTGTTGCGCCGCCGCGATGGTGTCGTCGCTGATGTGTTCGATCAGTGTGTCTGCGGCTTTCCAGGCTTGTTCTTCGGTCTCGCGCACGATCACGTGCAGGCGAATCCCGAAGCGCACGGTGCGCCCCAAACGGGCGGCGCGCTCACGGACATCGGCGATTTTTTCGGCCACAGCGGCTGGCGGCTCGCCCCAAGTCAGGTACACGTCCACCTGTTCGGCGGCCAGTGCATGGGCTGCTTCGGATGAGCCCCCAAAGTACAGCGGTGGGTAAGGCTTTTGCACCGGCGGGTACAAGGCCTTGGCGTTCTGTACGCGCAGGTGTTTGCCCTCGAAGTCCACCGATTCGCCTTGCAATACCCGGCGCCAGATTGTCAGAAACTCGTCAGTGACTTCGTAGCGTTCGCTGTGATCGAGGAAGCTGCCGTCGCCCCGGTTTTCATCCGGGTCACCGCCTGTCACCACATTGATCAGCACGCGCCCACCGGACAGTCGGTCCAGGGTGGCGGCCATGCGCGCCGAGACGGTTGGCGAAATAATCCCCGGACGAATCGCCACCAGATAGCGCAGGCGCTCAGTCAGCGGTACCAGCGCCGAGGCGATGACCCACGAGTCTTCGCACGAGCGCCCGGTAGGAATGAGCACGCCGTGGTAGCCCAGGTCATCCGCGGCCTGGGCAACTTGTTTGAGGTAGTTGAGCGTGACCGGGCGAGCGCCTTTGGTGGTGCCCAGATAGTGGCCGTCGCCGTGAGTGGGAAGGAACCAGAAGACATCCATGAAAGAAATCCTTAAGCGATTTTCAGCAAGTGGTTCGCAGGCGCGCCAAACAGCGGCGCGGCACGTTCTGCAGCAAGGCGGATGCGAGCCTTCAAGGGCTCACTGGTGATTTGGTAGTTGGCGAAATCGGCTTCGGTGGCATACACGCCAATCGGCAGGGTCAGCGCCTGGAAAAACCCGAACAGCGGGCGCAGTTGGTGTTCGAGCACCAGCGCATGCCGATCGCTGCCGCCGGTGGCGGCCAACAGCACCGGGGTGTCGATCAGGCCGTTAATGTCCACCAGATCGAACAGGTGCTTGAGCAGGCCAGGGTAGGAGCCGCGATACACAGGCGTGGCAATGATCAGCAGATCGGCATTTTCGATGGCCAGAATCTCGGCCTCGACCTCGGGGCTCAGTTCCTGGCGCGACAGTGCACCACCGAGCTGCCGGGCAATGGTGCCCAGTTCAATCAGGCGGCTTTGGACAGTGAGGCGGGTTTGCAGCTCATCAAGAATGGCCTTGGCCAAAACCAGAGTGCGCGAAGGGCTGTACGCCCCTCCCGAAACGACGACGACTTGCAGCGCGTTAGACATGTTCGATTCCTTGGTGAATGACGAGCAGAATGTGGACTGATACGCCTTGTCAGCAATCTCCGTACCAAAAGCCCAAGCCCCGTCAACACGGGGGCTCACATGGCCCCTACACGCCATGTGCTGTTGCTTGAGTGGTTAATTGCAGATTTGCTGTTTGATTTGCAACAGTTGCTAGGGTCTGTTCCCGTTTCATTGCAAGCCGCGTCGCTGGCTAAATTTGACACGCTACCCGAAGTGACGAAAGCCCACGTGGCGCAGGGCGGTGTTGCTCGAAGCTTATTGGGAGCAACCCAACTACACTTCTCGCGCCTTGCCCTGCACCACGCGGGCTTTCGTCGCGGCTGCAATGAAACGGGAACAGACCCTAGGTGTAAGGGCTTGCAATCGAAAACGGCCATGCTTGCAATCAGCGCACTTTCAGGTTCGGATTAATTGCGACTGAAGCGGCCCCCGTGCTCGTATTCGCTGCGACTGTGCTTGCATTCAACGCGGCGTGCTTGCAATCGATCTTCGTGTACTCACTTTATATGCGACTGACGGAGCGTCCATCAAACGCTGGTTTGGTGGACTCGGAGAATTGCTCGGGCACCCAGTACCTAATAGATCTGCTAGCTATACAGATCTGGCTAACAAGCAGATTCTTATGTGTCGATAACTATTTCCTTTGGGTAAGGCACATGAGCGCACCACGCAAATCCATTGCCAATCTCTATCTGTACGACCCGTTGAACCGTTTGACAGGCGCTGCTTCGGCCCAACGTTTTTATAACGGCACCCGTATCGCGACCGAGATTCAGAACAATAGAAAAATCTGTTTTTTCGAACACGAGGCTATGCCCCTGGCTGAGTTACACCTAGGAGGTGCTATCATTTTACTGGCCACGGATCAGCAAACATCGACACTGAATGGCGTTAGTGCTGAAATTAGCCAGCCGCAGAGCTACAGCCCTTATGGCCATCGTCCAACGACGAACGGATTACTTACTTTACTGTGCTTTAACGGGGAGCGGCCTGACTCAGCAACAGGGCATTATTTATTGGGTCAGGGTTACCGGGCATTTAATCCTGTCCTAATGCGCTTTAACAGCCCGGATAAGTTAAGTCCTTTTGATAAGGGGGGGATAAACTCGTACGCATATTGTGGGGGCGATCCAATCAACTATAAAGACCCAACAGGACACTCCCGTGGATTAGTCAATTTATTGAAAAAGTACAGGCCTCCTGCACGAATACCTCGTGTAGGAAAAATGAAAAATAAACCGGAAATCCCTTCTGATGGGTACGTGTTTGCTGCTTTTCATGGCACCTCACAGAGGCATGTTAAAAGCTTGAAAAAAGGCCTAAAACCAAGTTATGCAGGCTCTGAAAATGGTCAAACCGACGGCGCCGGATTTTATGCAACACCCGACTACAGCTTTGCCCATAGCTTTGCGAGGGAGGTCATTGTCGCGGAAAATAAAACATTGAAGAGGTCTATTATTTTTCCTTTTGAAAACTTCTCAAGAGATCCTGTTGTTCGCTCTACATCTACGACATTTCTACCTCACAAACCAGTGGTGCTTGGCGTATACGTCAAAGGGTATCATCTAAAAAAGCCCGGGAAAAATTTTAGTTTTGTAAGAGGTGAAGAAAATCCGTTAAAAAGCTCTGAATTGGTTTTCCCTATGGATATGTATGACGACATTATTATTAGGGATATTGATTTTCAAGAGGGTATCCCAGAACCTTGGGTAGCCAATTTAAATATAAGGAAAATTTAGGGGGTCTCTGAAAAGCCCATTTCTCGGTAAATTTAGGTCTGGGGGGCGGGTATTACCTGGACTTAAATTTTAGAGGTGGGCTTTTTCAGACCATCCTTAGGTTGTTATAGAACGACGTTGTCGCAAAAATCACGTGTCTGTAAGTAATTACAATCAACACAAATTTTTCATACTTTTAAGTTATATCGGCAATCCTGCTGCCAGCATCTTGTCGCGCAACTCAGCAGCTCGCGCCGGGTCAAGCATGTTGCTGAATAATTCTTTGGTTTCGGTGGGCTTGGCGTCGAACTGCTCTACCAGGTCCTTTATTCGGTACCCATGACGAGTGAGTGTCGGTTCCAGATCATCCAGTTGACGCGACAGCACCGACTCCACCGGCTCCGCCGAAACAGGTTTCTCGCCCGTCAGATAACCGGCCTCCAGAGACAGGCTCAAATGCAGTTGAATTTGCAACGGCGTGCGCAGTTTGGTGGCTAACAGATCGATCGCCTCTTCGGTCAAGATCGATTCAGCAGCCACTTTCCCCTCTGTACAGGTATCCAACAGCCAGTGAATGTATTCGCGCTGACTACCGGTAATACCATCGAGTGAAAAGATGTCAGTGCGATAACCAATTTCCATCAAGCGCTTAAGCCCTGTCAGGGTGTGTCCATTGAGGTCATGGGCTTCATCCACAAACAGGGCCACTGGGTGTTTGTTCTTCTTCACCAATTCACGTAGAGCCCCAAACAGATGAAACACCAGACGACCACCAATCGAGACCGTATCAATGCTTTCCTGCAAGCTACGCAGCCCAACACCTGCAGTGTCTAATTGCTCAACCAGTCGAATCAAATCCTTGAGCGAGCGCCCGAGCCGATCCAGGCGCCAAATTACTACAGTGTCGCCTTTACGTAGAGTCGTCAGCAAAGCGGTCAGGCCAACCCGTTCAGCCTTGGCACCGCTGCCAATGTCTTCAAACACGCGCTCGCAACCCGCTTTCTCCAATGCATCGCGTTGCAAATCGAGGAGTTGATCATCGGTTGAGACACGGGCATATCCAATCAACATAATTTCGTCCTGATATTCAATAGAAATTCAGTTTCGCTGGATATTGAAATATAGAAACAGTTATTGGACGCGAGCAATGCGGCTTCTCGGGTGAATTGGTGTCATCCAAGCTGACGTCCACCAAACCAGCGTTTGATGGACGCTCCGTCAGTCGCACATAAAGCGAGCACACGAAGATCGATTGCAAGCACTTACACCTAGGCGAACACTTGAGTGCTTGGAGGGGGCGACGCCGGACATAGATTCGGACACAAACAATGGCCATAAAAATCCCTTTTTGGCCTGCCTACCTCTGTGAGCCAGGCCATCGGTCGGCAAGAATCAAGTCAACTTCGCAACCACCAAAGAGTTGTCTTCCAGAGCCTTGCCCCTTTCGGGCTGCTGCCGTGTACAGAACATAACAACTATCGATCTCACGCCAAAGATGGGGAACTCAACCATGAGCACTATGAAACGCTTACTCGGCGCCACGGTATGTGGGTTGTCGCTCCTGGCCTGCGCGGTGCAGGCCGAGCAGCGCGAGCTGCGGGTGTACAACTGGGCGGACTACATCTTGCCATCGGTGCCCAAGGACTTTGCCAAGGACACCGGGATCAAAGTGACCTGGGATACGTTCGACACAAACGAATCGCTGGAAGCCAAGTTGCTGACCGGCAACTCGGGTTATGACCTGGTGGTGCCGTCCAACCAGTTCCTGGACACCCAGATCAAGGCTGGGGTGTTTCAGAAGCTGGACAAGTCCAAACTGCCCAACTGGCAACATCAGGACCCGGCCTTGCTCAAACTGTTGGAGACTAATGACCCTGGCAACCAGTATGCGGTGCCTTACATGGTCGGCACGGTGTTGATCGGTTTTAACCCGGCCAAGGTCAAGGCAGCGCTGGGTGAGAATGCTCCGGTGGACAGTTGGGACCTGGTGTTCAAGCCCGAGAACATGGAAAAGCTGAAAGCGTGCGGCGTGGCAATGCTCGATTCACCTTCGGAAATCTTGCCGCTGGCGTTGCATTACCTGGGGCTGGACCCTAACAGTCAGAACCCGGCCGACTATGAAAAAGCCAAAGAGCTGATGCTGAAGATTCGTCCTTACGTCACCTACTTCAACTCGGCCAAATACATGACCGATATTGCCAACGGCGATATTTGCGTGGCGATTGGTTACTCAGGCAGCTTCTACCAGTTTGGCAATCGGGCTAAGGAAGCGGGGAATGGCGTCGTGGTGGATTGGCGCTTGCCCAAAGAAGGCGCGCCGATCTGGTTTGATACCTTCGCTATCCCGAAAAGCGCGAAGAATGTCGAAGAAGCCCATGAGTTCTTGAACACGTTGCTGGAGCCGAAAGTCATCGCCTCGATCAGCGACTTCCTGGGTTACCCCAACGCCAACAAGGATTCAATGCCGCTGATAAACAAAGACATCACCGGCAACCCGAACCTGACGCCGACGCCTGAAGCCTTGAAATCGCTGTATGTGGTCCAGCCATTGCCACAGAAGCTTGAGCGTGTGCGTACCCGCACATGGACCAGCATCAAGTCGGATAAATAAACGCTTGCCTGGTAGCCGCTTCGCTCATCAGCGGCTACCAGGCGCAGGACAGCTTTATTGCTCGATCAGGACTTTCGGGTTGGAGTTGCCCCAGACGGTGTAGAGGTCCGCCAACAATGCGCCATTGATGTCCTCGACCTCGGCCTGGCTGATTTCAGCCTTGCCTTGTCGGCCGAACAGCACCACCTCATCGCCGCTTTTCACGTCGGGCGCATCGGTCACGTCCACCATCAGCGTATTCATCGAGACTTTGCCCACCACGGGTACACGGTGGCCGTTGATCAGCACAATGCCTTTGTTGGTAAACGCGCGGCGATAGCCGTCTGAGTAGCCAACGGTGATGTTGGCCAGTTTCGAGTCGCGGTCCAGCGTGTAGGTGCGGTCGTAACCCACGGTGTTGCCTTTGGGGTAGCTGTTGACCGACGCCACGTGGGATTTGAATTGCATCACGCGTTTGTAATCGGTGTGCGAAGGCACGGTGTCACCGAACAGCGCGCCGCCAGGACGGACCATGTCCAGGTGCGACTCCGGCACTTCCAGGGTAGCGAACGAGTTGGCGGCATGCAGGGTGATTTTGCTGCGGTCCAACTGGGCAACGTTCATCAGCCACTCAGCCTGCTCATTGAAAGCCTTGAGCCCGGCGCGCACGTCGTCGGCGTCTTCAACGGCGAAGTGGGTCATGATCGCCCGCACTTCCAGGTTCGCCACTTTGGTGATCGCGATTGCGTCGCGGCGACCTTGCGCGGTGTTCATTTCCACGCCGTTGCGGCTCATGCCACTGGAATTCAGGCCCAGATGCACCACCAGCGGGCGCCCGTGTTTTTCAGCAATCAGGCTGGCCTTGACCGCGAAATCAAGGTTGCCGACCAACTCTTCCATGTTGTAGGGCAGTGCCGCTTCCAGCTCGCTTAAGGCGGCGGTGCGCACGCGGATCAGTTGCCCTTTGTAGCCGCTCTCACGCACGACACGGGCTTCTTCGTTGCTGGCAACACCCACGCAAGGCACGCCGGTGGCGATGATCGAGGGCATCAGCAGGCCAATCCCGTGGCCGTAGGCGTCTGCCTTGAGCACGGCACAGATTTTCGATTTGCCGGCGAGGGTGTTTTTCAGGACCTGAATATTGTGTTCAAAGGCAGCTTTGTTGATTTCGACCCAGGCGTTGCTGTCTTGCGTGTTCACCTGTGCGACGCCATTGCTCAGCGTCAGGGGCGGGGCGGCGAATGCCGGGGTTTGCAGCAGTGTCATGCCCAAAGAGAGGGCGAGCAGGGTGCGAGTAAAGGGCATCATCCGAGTTTCCATACTTTATTTTTAGGGAAGGGGGGGGTAAAGCGCGGGCGATACTAGGATTGGCGTGCAGTAAAAGTCACTACACAGGCCGCGGATATGACCGAATGTGTCGTCATACAGCACGTGATTCTTTGGTAGATACAGCAGGGGACGCAAATATTGTGTTCGATTATCGGGCTCTGGCCATCTGCCCAATTGATATGCCGCAAGGCAGGCGCATACTCTTGCTGACGTGACACCTCCAATAATTAAAAAATGCTTGAGACCCTTGCCGATGGATAGCCGCCTGTTGAGTGAGCGCAGTAGCGTGTTCCGACACGCCGATCCACATGCCGTCTCCGACTATGTGAACCTGCATGTAGGGCAACACTGTATCGGCCTGTCGCGGACCACTCGACCCCAGGCCAGCCTCAATCACCGTAAGTTCGCCGAGCTTGATCTGTGCCGCATCAGCTACGGAGGCAGCGTGCGTGTGACCTCGCCAGCGCTGGAAAACATCTTTCACCTGCAAGTGCTGCTGCGTGGCAATTGCCTGTGGCGGGGCCCCACGCGCGAACACCATCTGGTGCCCGGCGAACTGCTGCTGATCAATCCGGATGATCCGGTTGACCTGACCTATTCCGAAGACTGCGAGAAATTCATCCTCAAACTGCCGATCAGCGTGCTTGAGTCGGTGTGTGATGAACAGCGCTGGAAACGCCCGGCCAGTGGTGTGCGCTTTTTGCGCAACCACTACCAACTCGACGAGCTGGAAGGGTTTCTCGGCTTGCTCGGCATGGTCTGCCAGGAGTCGGAAGCCAGTGACCCGTTGCTGCGGGTTCAGGAGCATTACACGCAGATCGTCGGCAGCAAACTGCTGACGCTGATGCACACCAACATAAGTCGCGAAAACCTGGCAGTGGGGGGGGGCGCCAACCTTGAACGCATCCTTGATTACATCGAGCGCAACCTGAAACAGCAATTGAGCGCCGAGCACCTGGCAACGCAGGCCTGCATGAGCCAGCGTTCGTTGTACGTGCTCTTCGAGCGCGAATTGGGTGTGACGCCGTTGCAGTACATCCGCCAGCGCAAACTGGCGCGCATCCACGCCTGCCTGAGTGACCCCAGTTGCACCGTGCGCAGCCTGACCGAATTGGCCCTCGATTACGGCTTTTTGCATTTGGGCCGGTTCTCTGACAGCTATCGCCAGCAATATGGCGAGCTCCCTTCCAGCACCCTCAAGCGCCGACACTAAGCCCTGCACCTTTAGCCGCTGCCGCAGGCTGCGCTGGGCGGCCCTGCGGCTGAATAAAAGAAAAGGTCCTGCGTCTCTGATCGCAGCCTGCGGCAGCGGCTAAACGGATGGGGTGATGTGTGTGCAGTAATCGGATAGCGATCTGCAGCAAACGGATAGTGCCTCGCCCCTCGATTCTCTACCTTGAACTGGCCTGAATAATAACAACGGAGGCCCTGGCCATGTCCCTGGGAATCGACTACTTGAATGCCATGCTTGAGGAAGACAAGGAGAAGGGCGTCCACCGCTGCAAGCGGGAGATGTTCACTGATCCGCGGCTTTTTGAGCTAGAAATGACGCATATTTTCGAGGGCAACTGGATCTACCTTGCCCACGAAAGCCAAATCCCCAATGTTAATGATTATCTGACCACCACCATGGGGCGCCAGCCGATTTTTATCGCGCGCAACAAGGCCGGTGAGTTGAATGCATTCCTCAATGCCTGCAGCCATCGCGGCGCCATGCTGTGCCGTCACAAAACTGGCAACCGTGCCAGCTACACCTGCCCGTTCCACGGCTGGACGTTCAACAACAGCGGCAAGTTGCTCAAGGTCAAGGACCCGAGCGAAGCCGGTTATCCTGCGGGCTTTAACTGCGAAGGGTCGCACGATCTGACCAAGGTCGCGCGTTTCGAGTCTTATCGTGGCTTTCTGTTTGGCAGCCTGAACCCCGACGTCAGCACGCTGGCCGAGCACTTGGGTGAGTCAGCCAAAATCATCGACATGATCGTCGACCAATCCGCCGATGGCCTGGAAGTGCTGCGCGGCTCCAGTTCGTACATCTACGAAGGCAATTGGAAACTCACCGCTGAAAACGGCGCCGACGGTTATCACGTCAGCTCCGTGCACTGGAACTACGCCGCCACCCAGAACCAGCGCACCCTGCGTGAGGCCGGTGGTGAAATAAAAACCATGAGCGCCGGTAGCTGGGCCAAAAGCGGCGGGGGTTTCTACTCCTTCGACAATGGTCACCTGCTGCTCTGGACCCGTTGGGCTAATCCACAAGACCGTCCTGCCTATGAGCGCCGCGATGAACTGGCCCGCGATTTCGGCAAGGCCCGGGCCGACTGGATGATCGAGAACTCGCGCAACCTGTGCCTGTACCCGAACGTGTACCTGATGGATCAGTTCAGTTCGCAAATCCGCATCGCCCGACCGATCTCGGTGAATAAAACCGAAATCACTATTTACTGTATCGCCCCTAAAGGTGAGAGCAGTGAGGCGCGCACCCAGCGGATTCGCCAGTACGAAGACTTCTTCAACGTCAGCGGCATGGCCACCCCGGATGATCTTGAAGAGTTCCGCTCCTGCCAGACCGGCTATGGTGCCGGGCGCGGCTGGAATGACATGTCGCGCGGGGCAACACACTGGGTTGAAGGCGCTGATGCGGCGGCCGAAGAAATCGACCTCAAACCGCTGTTGTCCGGGGTGCGTACCGAAGACGAAGGGCTGTTTGTGCTGCAACACAAATACTGGCAGGAGACCATGCTCAAGGCCGTTGCCAGTGAGTCGGCGCTCATTCCCGTGGAGGCCGTGTGATGAGCACTACCTACGAAATCGTGCGTGATTTTCTGTACCGCGAGGCGCGCTACCTGGATGACTCGCAATGGGACCTGTGGCTGGAACTGTACGCCGTCGACGCCAGTTTCTGGATGCCGTCCTGGGATGACAATGATGCGCTGACCGAGGATCCGCAAAGCGAAATTTCGCTGATCTGGTATGGCAACCGTGGCGGCCTTGAAGACCGTGTGTTCCGGATTAAAACCGAACGTTCCAGCGCGACCATGCCGGACACCCGTACCTCCCACAATCTGAGCAACATCGAGATCGTCGAAGAAGGCGACGGGCAGTGCCTGGTGCGTTTCAACTGGCACACCCTGAGCTTTCGCTACAAAACCACTGACAGTTACTTTGGCACCAGCTTTTACACCCTCGACCTGCGCGGCCCACAGCCGTTGATCAAGGCCAAGAAAGTGGTGCTCAAGAACGACTACGTGCGTCAGGTCATCGACATCTACCACATCTGATTAACCGGGTGCCGAGTGGTAGCGGGTGCCTGTGGGCGCCTGCGGCCCGGCACGCGCTGGAGACACACTATGAGCTTTCAGATTGCGCTCAACTTTGAAGACGGGGTCACCCGATTCATCGAGGCCAACGGCCAGGAAACCGTCGCTGATGCGGCCTATCGCCAGGGCATCAACATTCCGCTGGACTGCCGCGATGGCGCCTGCGGCACGTGCAAATGTTTCGCCGAAGCCGGTCGTTACGACCTTGGCGAAGAGTACATCGAAGACGCCTTGAGCGATGAAGAGGTCCAGCAGGGCTACGTGCTGACCTGCCAAATGCGCGCCGAAAGTGACTGTGTGCTGCGGGTGCCGGCCTCTTCGACGGTCTGCAAGACCCAGCAGTCCAGTTTCGAGGCCGTGATCAGCAACCTGCGCCAACTGTCCGAGAGCACCATCGCGTTGTCGATCAAGGGCGATTCGCTCGGCCGCCTGGCGTTTCTGCCGGGGCAGTACGTCAACCTGCAAGTGCCCGGCAGCGCGCAAACCCGGGCGTACTCTTTCAGTACCCTGCAAAAGGATGGCGAGGTCAGCTTTTTGATTCGCAACGTGCCGGGCGGGCTGATGAGCAGCTTTTTGACCGGCCTGGCCAAGACCGGTGACAGCATGACCCTGACCGGGCCGCTGGGCAGTTTTTACCTGCGCCAGATCCAGCGCCCGCTGTTGTTGCTGGCAGGCGGTACTGGCTTGGCACCGTTCACCGCGATGCTCGAGAAAATCGCCGAGCAGGGCAGCCCGCACCCGGTGCACCTGATCTACGGTGTGACCAACGATTTTGATCTGGTCGAGCTGGACCGCCTGCAGGCTTTGAGCGAACTGATCCCTAACTTCAGCTTCAGCGCTTGCGTGGCCAACCCGCAGAGCCAGCACCCGCTCAAGGGGTACGTGACCCAGCACATCGAACCGCGCCATTTGAACCAGGGCGATGTCGATGTGTACCTGTGTGGCCCGCCGCCGATGGTCGAGGCGGTCAGCCAGTACATCCGCGAGCAGGGCATCACCCCGGCCAATTTCTACTACGAGAAGTTCGCAGCCGCTGCGGCGTGATCTGTTCTTAATCGAGGTTGCCATGAACAACAGATTCGATAACAAAGTCGCGCTGGTCACAGGTGCTGCGCAAGGTATCGGCCGTCGCGTGTGCGAACGCCTGCTGGCCGAAGGTGCGCAGGTGATCGCCGTCGACCGCTCCGAGCTGGTTCACGAACTGCAAGGCCCCGGCGTGCTGACGCTGACCGCAGATCTTGAGCAGTACCCGGACTGCGCACGGGTGATGGCTGAGGGCGTCCAGGCCTTTGGCCGTCTGGATGTGCTGGTCAATAACGTCGGCGGCACGATCTGGGCCAAGCCGTTTGAGCACTATCAAGTCGACGAGATCGAAGCCGAAGTCCGGCGCTCGCTGTTCCCGACCTTGTGGTGCTGCCATGCAGCATTGCCGCACATGCTCAAACAGGGCAGCGGAGCGATTGTGAATGTGTCTTCAATCGCTACCCGAAGTATCAACCGCGTACCTTACGGGGCAGCCAAAGGCGGGGTGAATGCCTTGACCGCCTGCCTGGCATTCGAAAATGCCGAGCGGGGTATTCGGGTTAACGCCACCGCACCGGGAGGCACCGAAGCGCCGCCACGGCGCATCCCGCGCAACGCGAGCGAACAGAGCCCGGCGGAGAAGGCCTGGTATCAGCAGATCGTCGATCAGACCCTGGACAGCAGCCTGATGAAACGCTACGCGAGCATCGACGAGCAGGTCGGCGCGATCCTGTTTCTGGCCAGTGACGAGGCGTCCTATATCACTGGCGTGACATTGCCGGTGGGCGGCGGCGACCTCGGCTGATACCACCGCGTACTGGAGTGGCGCAGGCGGCGATCTTTTAAACGATCAACAACTCGCAGCCTGCGGCGACTCCTGCACAGACCTTGCAAAACTATGAGTCGAAATCTATGAGCCAAGCCCTGATTGAAAGCCTGACGACGATCATCGTCGACCTGCCGACCATTCGCCCGCACAAGCTGGCGATGCACACGATGCAAAAACAAACGCTGGTCATCGTGCGCCTGCGGTGCAGCGATGGCGTTGAAGGCATCGGCGAAGCCACCACCATTGGCGGCCTGGCCTATGGCTACGAGAGCCCCGAAAGCATCAAGGCCAATATCGACGCGCACCTGGCCCCGGTGCTGGTGGGCCTGCCCGCCGACAACATCAATGCGGCCATGCAGATCCTGGACAAGATCGCCAAGGGCAACACCTTCGCCAAATCCGGGATCGAAACCGCGCTGCTCGACGCGCAAGGTAAGCGCTTGGGCTTGCCGGTCAGCGAGTTGCTCGGTGGCCGGGTGCGCGACAGTCTGGAAGTGGCCTGGACGCTGGCCAGTGGCAACACCGCCCGCGACATTGCCGAAGCCGAGCAGATGCTCGACACGCGGCGTCATCGGATCTTTAAGTTGAAGATTGGTGCCAACCCGCTGGAGCACGATCTCAAACACGTGATCGCCATCAAAAAAGCCCTTGGTGAACGTGCCAGCGTGCGCGTCGACGTTAACCAGTATTGGGACGAGTCCCAGGCGATTCGGGGTTGCCAGGTGTTGGCTGACAACGGCATTGACCTGATCGAACAGCCGATTTCGCGGGTCAATCGTTCGGGGCAGGTGCGTCTCAACCTGCGCAGCCCGGCGCCGATCATGGCGGATGAGTCGATTGAGAGTGTCGAGGACGCGTTCAGCCTGGCGGCCGACGGTGCGGCCAGTGTGTTTGCCCTCAAGATCGCCAAAAACGGTGGGCCGCGCGCGGTGCTGCGAACGGCGCAAATTGCCGAAGCAGCGGGCATTGCGCTGTATGGCGGGACCATGCTCGAAGGTTCGGTGGGCACCCTGGCGTCGGCCCATGCGTTTCTCACGCTCAAGCAACTGACCTGGGGTACCGAGCTGTTCGGGCCGTTGCTGTTGACCGCAGACATCGTCATCGACGCGCCGGTGTATCGCGATTTTGAACTGCACATTCCGCGCACGCCGGGCCTTGGCCTGACGCTGGACGAAGAACGCCTGGCGCACTTTCGCCGCCCTGCGTGAAGCGTGTTGTCTGTGTGGGAGCGGGCGAGCCCGCTCCCACAGTTAGGCGCGTTCATACAGTTGTGTCTTGCTCTCTAAGGAGAACCCCATGCTCTTCCACGTAAAAATGACCGTGAACCTGCCACTCGACATGGACCCGGCCAAGGCCGCCCAGCTCAAGGCTGACGAGAAAGAACTGGCCCAGCGACTGCAACGCGAAGGCCAGTGGCGCCACCTGTGGCGCATTGCCGGGCACTACGCCAATTACAGCGTGTTCGATGTCGCCAGCGTCGAAGCCCTGCATGACCTGCTGCTGCAACTGCCGCTGTTCCCTTACATGCACATCGAAATTGACGGCCTGTGCCGCCACCCGTCTTCGATCCATTCAGACGACCGTTGAAGCCTGTTCGACACTGAAAAATCCGTTGCCTAAAAACAATATGAGGTGAGCAACATGACCGTGAAAATCTCCCACACCGACGCGATCCAGGCCTTCTTCAAAGAAGCCGCCGGCTTCGGTAACGACAACGGCAACCCGCGCCTGAAAAACATCATCCTTCGGGTACTGCAAGACAGCGCCAAACTGATAGAAGACCTCGACATCAGCGAAGACGAGTTCTGGAAGGCGGTGGACTACCTCAACCGACTGGGCGGGCGCTCGGAAGCTGGCTTGCTGGTAGCCGGGCTGGGCATTGAACACTTTCTTGACCTGCTGCAAGACGTCAAGGACGAACAGGCCGGGTTGACCGGCGGCACGCCCCGGACCATTGAAGGCCCGTTGTACGTGGCCGGTGCTCCGATTTTTGAGGGTGAGGCGCGTATGGATGACGGCAGCGAGGACGGCGTCGGCACAGTGTTGTTCCTTGAGGGCCAAGTGCTCGATGCCGACGGCCAACCGGTGCCCGGCGCCACGGTTGACCTGTGGCAGGCCAATACCAAGGGCACATACTCGTTCTTTGATTCGAGCCAGTCGGAGTACAACCTGCGCCGCCGGATCATCACCGACGCCGACGGTCGCTACCGGGCTCGCAGCATCGTGCCGTCGGGCTATGGCTGCGATCCGCAGGGCCCGACCCAAGAATGCCTCGACCAGCTCGGCCGCCACGGCCAACGCCCGGCGCATGTGCACTTCTTTATCTCGGCGCCGGGGCAGCGGCACCTCACCACCCAGATCAACCTGTCCGGGGAGAAATACCTGTGGGACGATTTCGCCTATGCCACCCGTGATGGGCTGGTGGGCGAGGTGGTGTTTCGCGAGGACGGCGCCCGTGGCGTGCCGGGCCGTTATGCCGAAATGACTTTCAACTTCCAGCTGCAGAAGGCGCTCGATCCTGCCGCCGAACAGCGCAGCCATCGCCCGCGGGCGTTGCAAGACTGATTACGCGCGATGGGGGGCAGTTCGACAAGGATGATTGCAGGTAGCTGCCTCTGCCTGTAATCAGATCCACGCTGGCGCGCAAGGATGCACGCTGTAGAAATGACGCAGTGCCTTGAGGTCAGTATTGAACTGAGTGTGCAGCCAGTTTTTAAAGTGGTTGTGCACTGCATGTTCTCCATGCGGCCACGCGAGGCAGTCGGTAATGGCCTGAGCGGCTTGCATGCCGCACATGAGTGCTTTGAGCACACCGTGCGACGACGCAGGGTCCAATACCGCGGCGGCGTCACCGACGAGCACGTAACCGGGTCCCATTGGCGCCGCGGACAGCCGCCAGGACACTGCTGCGCCGCGTACCGGACCAACAGGCGTTAAATGCTTGAGGGGATCGGGCGGTTCAGCAATCAGGTTGCTGTTTGTGTGCCAGCTCAACGTTGTCCAGTGGAGCTGGTTAGTGTCGACGCGTGCGATCCATTGCCAACCGTCTTGGGTCGCGAGAAGTCGTGGTGCGTCATGAACAAGCTCCCACTCGCCCTGGCAGTAGCCATAGCGAGCAATGAGTCTGGGAGAAAATTCCAGCCACTGCATGGGCAATTGCCGTCTGAGCCATCCGTGACGCCCCGAAGCATCGACGACATAAGTGGCGGTAAGTCTGTGTGACATTAGGTTTACGCCGGTGATTGTGTTGCCTTTACACATCGCCGTTGGATGTTGACAGGGCTGCATGATCTGCACACCCAAGGCTCGCGCTCGACCCAGGAGAAGAGCATCGAAGGCTGCTCGTTGGATTTGGAAGCCCCGCCAGGGGCCAGCAGCATCCTCACCAAACTTGATCAAGCGCGGTGCTGCATCCCAATGCACCCAGTGCCCTTCATGCCGTAGACAAGGTAGCTCGGTCAACTCCCCCTGCATCCCCAATTGTTCAAGCAGCGGCTCAATGGCTGGATGAAGGGTTTCGCCGGGTCTGTGTCGGGGGAACGTAGCCCTTTCCAGCAGTGCCACTTGCATGCCTCGTTGGGCGCAGGCGATCGCTGTTGCACAGCCGGCCGGGCCAGCCCCCACCACAACCACGTCATAGTGATTCATCAAGTAAACGCCACGTCGTGTCATCTTGCTTGATGAGTAATGCATTTGGGCTGACGTACAGCTGCACTCGCGTTTCAATGGCCACATAACGACGCTTGAAATCTTCTGCGGGTGTGCTGATGGTGCCGTGCTGGTAGAGGAAAAAAAACATGACATCGCCCTCTAGCACATGCCCTGCTTGTTGCTGAGCAGTTTCCAGGTTTTCGTCTGGCAGTGACACATAGAAGAAGGACAGCACGGGCCAACGCTTTTGCTCCGGTTTATCGGCTGCTCCGACAGCCTTATAAACGCGATACATGGCCATGACACGAGAGTGGTACTGCTCAGTATTGATTTGCCCAGTTATTGCAGATGACAGTTGCCCGTTTAATGCAGCCCTCGTGTAATCGCTGTACTCGTAGGCTTGGTACTGAACAACTTGATCACCGTTCCAATCAACCAGCACGGGGCCTGTCAGACCGTCCCATGAAGGTTCGCCTGTCAGACCAATCTCTGCGTCTGTTAAGGGAATGACGGTTGAGGCGGCGGTACGCGGTTCAAATGTGCGGGTTGAGTCGGGTGCCACGCCCGGCCAGTAGGAGCCTAATGCTGCGCAAATCCGGGCATCCTCCGTAAACGGGCTGGCTAGCATGTAACCGTTCAATACGTTGGCAAAAGGTTTATCGACCAACCCCCTGCCAACCTCCCAGCCGGGCCCGAAGACGCCACTGGCAAAGTCGGGTAAACAGGACTGGCGTTGAGCCAGGGCTGTTTCAGCACCGGCTAAAATCGTATGAGAGGTTGGTTTATCAAGCGCCAGGGAGACAATCGCAGTCGCGCTACGATCCTCATCAGCAAAGTAATCGCCCTTCAGGGTTGGGTTGATTGGGAAGCGAACATCCGACAATGGATTGACCCGTGTATGCCATACCTCGGGGCAGGGCGGCGTCGGGCAAGGGAATACCTGCGGATCATTTGACCATTCTTTGAGTTCGCGTTGCCCGCACAGGGGGAAGAAGTCGGGCGCTCCTATAATCGAATAGGCCGCGACGCTATCCTTGTCCAGGCCATAAGATTCCAGTTCTGGACAGCGTGCGCGCACCCAGCCGTCCGCCATTGCATCCTGATAGTGCAGGGTGCGATAACCGCCTTGCTTGACGATCGCATCAACACCTTCAACGTTATTCAGGTCTTCGACCGTGCCATCATCCGCGATCCTATGGCGCCCGTGGATCAGCCCTCCAGTGCCCGCAGGCAGCGTGAACGACAAGGGATGCCCCTGGTAATAGGCCAGTTCAACCAACCGTTCTTTATCATCCGGGACGAGAAGTCCTGCACCAAAGTCCGTTGGTTCGGCCCAATGACAAAGGCCTTGGGTAATGACAAAGGGGGCATTCGAAATGTCGGGCTCCTGCCAACCCGTACCGCTGTACATCTTATGCACTTGCCGGATCTTCTCATTGATCTGGTAGTTGTCCAGATGCACCGTCAAGTCCAAGCCCTGCAAGCATTCTTTGCCGTTGAATAACTTGTGTAAAGGCACCCAAAAATCCAGGTCTGTGTCACTGGGAAATTGAAAGTTCATGGGGCCGAAACGTTCGCTATCGCCTTTTTTCTGCATGGCGATGTAGGCGCCATAACGAGCAGGAATCACCCGCATCTGTTGCGGCGCATCCTCGACAAAGGGCAGAAACCCGCGCTTTGGCGCATCATACAAGGCTGGGGCGGTGCCTATTCGAGCCACCCCAGTGCGGGAAAAGCAAAGGTCTGCCTGGCATCTATGCACGGTTTCAGGGCGGGGACGGTATTCGTAGGCGAAGGCTACGATGGCCAAAGGCGCTGTTCCTGCGTACGCCCTTAACATCGCCACGCTGGGTGGATTGGCGCCGTAAACGAAATTCAGCAATTGCTCAATTTCAACGGCGCTAGGGAAGGCCGTCAGTGGGGTTCCATCGGCAGTGGCGGTGACATTGGGTGAGGCCAAGGCGTGATACAGCAAGCTTTCGGCAGGTCTGCCTGCTTCGATACCCCGAACTCCAGAGGGCGAGAAGTCTTCAAATCCGTTTGTCGTTCTATCAACAGACAAGGGTTTGGTCAGTTCATGGTGCAGGTCGGCCGCTGTAATGTCCAAGCCATGCTGGAGCAGCAGAGAGTGCCAGCCGTGGGGTGCCAAGCGAGAGCAGGTGAGTTGTACGTCGCTAATCAAAGTCATCGTGCTGGCCTCAGTCTTGCCTGAACTTAAGCGCACAGAACCTCTTTTGAATCGATAGCCCTGCTGATCGCATTTTGTTGCGCTATTTCTTCATTTAAGCCGGATCAGCGTATTGCGCAATCTTGTTTTGTTTCTGAGGGTTTGGCGCCGACTCAACTCATTGAACGAGGGCCACCGCGTAAGTCTTGATACGCTGCCAGTGTCTTTAACGGCTGGACTCAACCCTTGAGTACGGCTTTAAGCAGCGGGTCGTTCAAATACGCCACGTTGAGCCGGGTCCAGGGGTTGATGCGCGATTGCTCGGGCGAAAAAATATGCCCCGGCGCGATCATGAAGCCTTTGGGCAGCAACTGACGGGTCAACGTTTTGGCATCGTCGATATGCGCAAAGCGCGCCCACAGATACAGGCTCTGTTCCGGGCGACAAAACACCTCGGCGCCGATCTCGTCGAGCATTTGCAAACCGGTCGCGGTGGCGACTTTGAGGCGTTCTTGCAGGCGGATCAAATGGCGCAGGAAATGCCCTTCCATCAGGATCACATCCACCGTTCGCTCACAGTACTCGGATGAACTGGTGTGCAGCAGCATCTTCAAGTCCCCCAGTTCATCGATGACATCCTTGCTGCCCGCGATAAAACCGACCCGCAATGCCGCTGACACTGACTTTGAAAAGCTGCCTACATACAGTGAACGTTGCAGTTGATCGAGCGCTGAGACCTTGATCGCCGACGCCGGTTTAAAGTCGGCCAGTGCGTCGTCATCGACCAGAATAAAGTTATGCACCTGCGCTAACTGCACCAGTCGATGGGCCTTGCCGGGCGAGATATCGGAGCCGGTCGGGTTATGGCCCACGGACTGGATAAAGAACAATTTAGGCTTATGGGTTCGCAGGTGTTGCTCCAGTACCGCCATGTCGGGTCCATCCGCCAGGCGCGGCACAGACAGCATCCGAGCGCCCTGCAATTGCAGCTTGCCGAATAGCGGGTAGTAACCGGGGTCTTCAACCAGAACTGCATCGCCATGGGCAATGAAGCGTCGGATGATCAGGTCCAGAGCGTGGTTGGCACCGTGGGTGGTGACGATTTGCCGGGGGCTGGCGGTGATCGAATAGCTCGCCAGTTTTTGCACCAGGTGCTGACGCAGGCTGGCATTGCCCAGCCGGTTGCCGTAGCGAAACAGTGTGTTGACCCCCGTGCGCATGATCTGTCGGGTGAACTTGTCGAGGCGCAAGTCCATCAACCATTCCACCGGCGGGAAACCTTCGCCGAGCGGTGAATGCCCCGGTTCGCGAACGAACTGCTGGCGCATCAGCCATAGAGTATCCATGGCCCGGGCATAGGGCAGGGGTTCATCCGGCTCGTTGTGGCTGGGGGCACCCTGACGCACGAAAAACCCCTGCCCGTGACGGGCTTCAACCAGCCCCTGTGACGCCAGCGCTTCGTAAGCGTTGATGACGGTATTTTTGGAGTGGCCAAACAGGCGCATACACTCACGTAGCGACGGCAAGCGATCGCCAGTCCGGTAGGTGCCGTTGCCGATCTGTTCGACCAGAGACGCGGTCAGTTGCTGGGCGAGAGTCAGACGCGCCATGGTCTGCAATCCTTGAGAAAGTGAGTGAGGGTACAGATTGGGTACTGTTTGTGCGAACTGTACCTTTTATGCGGGCACAGAGCGATTTAGGGTGGCGACACAGACAACAATAACGATCACAGGATTTCGCCATGAGCATTGATTCGCGCCTTCCCATGTTTCGCAGCATGTCGCCTGCCGAGCGTTTGGGGCACTTGCAGGACCTTCTTGAGCTGTCTGGCGATGACATCAGCCTGCTGGCTAAGCCAGGCGCGCTCGCGCTGGAGATTGCCGACGGCATGATCGAGAACGTGATTGGCACCTTCGAATTGCCGTATGCGGTGGCAAGCAACTTCCAGATCAATGGCCGTGATGTGATTGTGCCGATGGTGGTCGAAGAGCCCTCGGTGGTAGCGGCCGCCTCCTTTATGGCCAAGCTGGCGCGCGAGGCCGGCGGCTTCCAGACCTCCAGCTCGCTGCCGCTGATGCGCGCCCAGGTGCAGATCGTCGACGTCGAAGACCCCTTCAACGCCCGCTTGAGCCTGCTGCGCCGCAAAGACGACATCATTGAACTGGCGAACCGCAAGGACCAACTGCTCAATTCGCTGGGCGGTGGTTGCCGGGATATCGAAGTCCATACCTTTGCCCAAAGCCCGCGCGGGCCAATGCTGGTGGCGCACCTGATCGTCGATGTGCGCGATGCCATGGGTGCCAATACCGTCAACACCATGGCTGAAGCCGTTGCGCCGCTGATGGAAGAAATCACGGGCGGTAAAGTCCGCCTGCGAATTCTCTCCAACCTGGCTGACCTGCGTCTGGCGCGCGCGCAGATCCGCATTGCGCCCGAGTTACTGACCACCACCACGTACCAGGGCGAGGAGGTCATTGAGGGTATTCTCGATGCCTACAACTTTGCCGTGGTCGACCCGTATCGCGCCGCCACCCATAACAAAGGGATCATGAATGGCATCGACCCGCTGATCGTCGCCACCGGCAACGACTGGCGCGCCGTCGAGGCGGGCGCCCATGCCTATGCGTGTCGTAACGGCCATTACGGCTCCCTGACCACCTGGGAGAAGGACGGCAAGGGCAACCTGGTGGGGACGCTGGAAATGCCAATGCCCGTCGGGTTGGTCGGCGGCGCCACCAAGACCCATCCGCTGGCACAACTGTCGCTGCGCATTCTGGGGGTCAAGACGGCTCAGGAACTGGCCGAAATTGCCGTGGCGGTCGGTCTGGCGCAAAACCTCGGCGCGCTGCGGGCGTTGTCCACCGAAGGTATCCAGCGCGGGCACATGGCCTTGCATGCGCGCAACATCGCTCTGTCGGCTGGCGCCCGGGGTGAAGAACTCAATTGGCTGGTCAAACAGATGGTCGAAGCCCACGATGTGCGCGCCGATCATGCCGCGGCACTGCTCAAGCAAAAGCGGGGTCAGTGATGGCCATTGTGCAGGCTGATGCGGTGTGCCTGGTCGAGGTCGGGCCCCGCGATGGCTTGCACAATGAGGCGCGACCCTGCGTCACCTGTGTCGCATGCCCTGTTGGCCAAGCGCGGTAGAGGAACCTGCGATTAAGCCGTATCTCTTCACGTTCATAACAATAAAAGCCCGCAGGGGCAGTGGGAGAAATCTTTGAAACCTGAACTCTACGAAGTCTGGGGCGACACAGTGGATGCGCGTCATCTGCTGTACGCCATTGTGATCGGGGCAATCGTCAGCCTCAGCAGCTTTTTTACGGCGCAGCACTTTTTGCTGGAGTGGGTGGCCTCGGCGCAGATGGCGCGCGCCTATGCCATGTTGGTCGGCATTGTTGGCTGCCTGGTGGGCGGCACCATCAGCGCAACCTTGTTTAAACCCAAGCGTAACGTGGTCGAGCACGAGGCCGATCCGGCGTGGCGTTGCCAGGTGCTGAGTGATTTGCAAAATGAATTTGGCGATCTTGGGCGTCTCGCCGACTTGCCGTCGCAAACCATCAAAGAGCTGCGGGACATGGACCTCTACGACCTGTTCGTCGAATACGAGCAAGGCCTGATGGGGGCCCAGGAAGTTCCGGCCGCTGCCGATCCGCAAGCGACCTCCGGCCTTATGGCCAATGGAGGCCGGTCATGATCGCGTCCTTGCTTGATCAGGTGCTGATCGCGCTGGGCATGGGCATTCTGGGGGCGGTGATCTTCGCGGCGATTGGCCTGATCTCCGGCAGTGACGAAACCACCACCCTGGCCCCGCTGACCTTGCTGGTGGTATTGCTGGGTGTGCCTGCGCCCGGCGTGCTGACGTTTTTCCTGGCGGGTGCCGTGGCCAAACACATGACTCACGCCGTGCCCACGGCTTTGCTGGGGATTCCCGGTGACACGATGGCCACGCCGCTGATGCGCGAGGCCAATTTTTTGCGCAACCTGGGCGTGCCGCACATTGCCTTGCGCAAGATGATCTCCGGGGCGGTGATTGCCGCGCTGATTGCGGTGCCCATGGCGGTATTGTTTGCAGTCATGCTGGCGCCGTTCGGCGACACCATTAAACGCACGGCCCCCTGGATTTTCCTGGCGGCGGCGATTGCCATTGCCTGGTTCTCCAAAGGGCGCCTGGCTGCTGTGTTGGCATTGATTCCCTTTGTGCTGATCATCCTGGGCCTGCAAACCCTAACCGGGCAATACGGGGTCAAACTCAGCGTCAGTTACTTCCTGGGCATCGCCATCGGGCCGTTGATTGCGGCGTTGTTTGCCATGCTGGCACCGGCCGAACGCGAAAAAATGCGTCGCAACGAAGTCCGGACTTTTTCGTTGTCACCCGACGTGAAAAACGGCGGCGGTTTCTTCCCTAATCCGCTCAAGGTGCTGGACCGCAAGCAAAGCCTGTGGACGGCCATCACCGCAGTTGTATCGAGCGCCACGTTTGTATTCAGCCCGGTGGCCATGACCGTGATCATGGGCGAACTGGTCGGCTCGCGGGTCAAGCATGTCTATCACCGCCTGACCACGGTGATCACCGCGCGCAATGGCGTGACTGAGTCCACCTACATTGCTGAAGCGCTGATCCCGCTGATTGCCTTTGGCTTGCCACTGAGCCCGGTGGCTGCGGGTCCGGCGGCGCCATTGTTCAACGCGCCGCCACGCTTCAGCGTCGATGCCGCATCGGGCCAGGTGCATAACCTGCACTCGTTGCTCAATACCTGGGAGTTCTTGGGCTACGGCATGCTGGCGGTGGTGATTGCCATCTTGATCGCGTACCCCTTCACCATGAATTACGCGTACCGGGCGGCGTCTTACGTGTCGCGCAAAATCAGCCACGAAGCTGTGATCGCGACATTTGTCGGGCTGATCCTGGTTATCGGTATCTGGGAAGGTGGCTTGCTGGGGTTGTTGGTGATTGTCACTGTCGGGCTGTTGGGCGGTTTTCTCTCACGCTTTCTGGGTTTCAACATCGGGGTGCAATTTATGGGGTACTACACCGCTGTATTGACCGTGCCCGCACTGGTCGCGCTGTTGGGCGCCTGACCGATGACAATCAATAAAAACACGCTTCGTATCAGGATGTAGTGGGTGGAGCTGCTTCAAAGTGAAAGAGGCTCTGTAGGACGACTACAATTGACCGACGTGTCTGGATCAGCCCAGGTATCATCCGCACAGGTAGAAAATAGAATGTTATGGCTGCTGGTTAACTTAAATAGATGGATCGAATCTTGGTCGAACGACGTCAATTCAGCGGAGGCATGAAGGGCAAGAACCTGCGCTTTTTAAGCGAGAACCCGGGCGAAGCAGGGCCAATGGTTCGTACCGGTTTTGTGTTGCTTGAACACTTCTCGCTGCCGGCCTTCACTCAGGCGCTGGATGCCCTCATTACGGCGAACCTTTTGCGGCCCGGACTGTTTTCAACCAAGACCTTCGGCCTGGCAGCAGGTGAGGTGGTAAGTGACCTGGGACTGGTTATTCGTCCCGATGAACGGCTTGATGCAGCACGGCTCAATGAGTTGGACCTGTTGGTGGTGTGTGGTGGTTATCGCACCGAACTGAACATGGATGAACATTTTGTCCGTGTGCTCAAAGCCGCTGCTCAGTTGGACATCAGCCTGGGCGGTTTGTGGAATGGCGCCTGGTTTCTGGGCAGTGCAGGATTGCTCGAAGGTTACCGTTGCGCCATTCATCCTGAACATCGGCCCGCGCTGGCAGAAGTGTCCAAGGCGGCGCAGGTCACCAGTGAGCCTTACGTGATTGATCGCGATCGGCTGACGTCTTCCAGCCCTTCGGGAGCCTTTCAAATGGCGCTGAACTGGATCAGGAGCTTGCACGACAAAGCGTTGGTTGATGGGATCGAAGACATCCTGGCGTTTGAGGAGTCGCGTTATCGACGCATCAAGCCGGCTGAAAAAATCAGCGTCAGCGCGCCATTGCGCGAGGTCGTGAAGCTGATGGAGGCCAACCTCGAGGAACCGTTGGCGCTTGAGCAACTGGCCGTTTATGCGGGCCGCTCGCGCCGCCAGCTCGAGCGTTTGTTTAAAGAACAGTTGGGCATTACGCCGCAACGCTACTACCTGGAGCTGCGCATTACCGAAGCCCGGCGGCTGTTGCAACACACTGAATTGTCTCAGGTGGACGTCCTGGTGGCTTGCGGTTTTGTCTCACCCAGTCATTTCAGCAAATGCTACAGCGCTTATTTTGGCTACCGCCCCTCCAAGGAAAAGCGACGGGTCAAATAGACCCGGGCCTGACGCTTTCAACGCTGGGTACGTATCGTCCGACCGATCTTTTTTCCGGTTTCAATAGCCGTTCAGAGAGGCTGTGCTATACCCATTGGTCAGAAATTTGAATCTGTCAGTTAGGACGACGAAAGCGATGACACTGAGGCTAGTTACGGCTAAGCAGATGTTCAGAACGATGTGCATGGCTTGGCCTTTGTTAGGCATTTTTTCAACGACTCAGGCTGAAGACTCTTTTGGCCATAGCGGTACTGACAAACAGGAGTGGCTGGTATTGGTCAGCCCGTTTGTGTGGGCGCCGTCCATGAGTGGCCAGGTCGCGCTGGGCGGCATCGATACCAAGGCTGATGTGGGGTTTCGTGAGGTGTTCAATAACCTCAATGAGGTCTTTATGGGCAACCTGGAAGTCACCAATCGCACGTTGGGCTTCTATGTTGATGGGGTGTACGCCAAGACTGGCCAGTCTGAAAGGGTCTATGGCCAGAAAGTCGGCCTGGACATCACCCAGACCACCCTGGCAGGTGGCGTTTACTACCGGGTTTATGAGCAGGCGCTAGGCGGTAACACGGTGTTTGGCGAGCCACGAACCTGGCGGGTGGAGCCGACCGCTGGACTGCGCTGGACCAAGCTCTCGACCAAAGTCGAGATCGACTCGGTCGGTTTCAGCACCAAGAAAAAAACCGAATGGACTGACCCGTTTGTGGGGGTGCGCATGCAGGCCGACCTCACAGATCGCTGGCTGCTCTCTGGCGCGGCGGACACCGGTGGTTTTGATACCTCGTCCAAGAAAACCTATAACGTTCAAACCTACCTCGGCTACCGCCTGTCTCTGTTCGAGCACCCGACAATCGTGCGGCTGGGCTATCGGGTGTTGGCGCAAGAATATCGAAGCCGGGATTTCACCGGCAACACCTTCAAATACGATGTGACCCAGCGTGGCCCCGTGCTAGGCCTGTCCATGCGTTTCTAATGAGTTTTGCAAGGATCAACGGAATGAAAAAACCAGTTATCAAAGCCCTGGTTCTGGCGATGTCAGGATTCGCCTTTTCACTGCCACTGGCGCAGGCCTGTACCCGTTTGGTGTATCTGGGGGACGATCAGCGGGTGATCACGGCCCGCTCCATGGACTGGAAGAGCGACGTTGCCACTAACCTGTGGGTGTTTCCGCAGGGCATGCAGCGCAATGGCGAGGTCGGACCATCGTCCATCAAGTGGACCTCCAAATACGGCAGTGTGATTGCCAGCGGTTACGATATTTCGACCACCGACGGGGTCAATGAAGCGGGGCTGGCGGCCAACGTACTGTGGCTGGTGGAGTCGGAGTATCCGCCGTTCAACAAAGACAAGCCGGGCTTGAGCATTGCCGCCTGGGCTCAGTACGTACTGGATAACTTCAGCACCGTGGCCGAAGCGGTAGACGTGCTCAAAACCCAGCCCTTCAATGTGGTGACTTCGCAGGTGCCGGGTGAAAGCCGCCTGGCCACGCTGCACCTTTCAATGTCCGATGCCTCGGGTGATAGCGCGATCATTGAATACATCGACGGCAAGCAAGTGATTCACCACAGCCGAGCGTACCAGGTGGTCACCAACTCTCCGGCGTTTGATGCTCAATTGGCCATGAACGCTTATTGGCAGGCGATTGGCGGCACGGTCATGCTGCCCGGCACCAATCGTTCGGCAGACCGGTTTGCCCGCGCTTCGTTTTACGTAAACGCAGTGCCTAAAAATCAGGATGCGCGCTTGTCACTGGCCAGTGTGTTTAGCGTGATACGCAACGTGTCGGTGCCTTACGGCATCACCACGCCCGGGGAGCCGAATATCTCATCGACCCGCTGGCGTTCGGTGATCGATCACAAGCAAGGGGTGTACTTTTTTGAGTCCGCCATCACCCCTAATACCTTCTGGGTAGACCTTAAGAAACTGGACTTCACCCAGGCCACCGGCCAAGTCAAGAAGCTGGACTTGGGGCCGGATCAAAGCACCATTTTTTCGGGTGAAGTGTCGAGCCGCTTTCAAGTGACAGCGCCTTTCAAGTTCGAAGGCGCGTGATTCCTGCGCAGGGACTTAAAACGGCGGATCAAGGCGTCGTGGGCCTTGATGATGCATTCGTGGGCAGGCACCGATGCTGGCGCACCTCACGGCGCGAACGCAAGCAACCTGACGCGCTGATGTCACGGCGCGTCGGTTTGCAGAAGGGTGATAAGCAACTGCTTAAGTTCAACCTGTTGTTGCGCGTCGAGACCGCTGGTGAGTGCCTGTTCGATGATGTCGACCCGAGGTCGCAGTGACAACAACTGTGCATGGCCTTCGGTGGTCAGGCACAAGGTCTTGCACCGTTTATCGTCTTCGGCCTGACCGCGTTCAATCAGGCCTTTGCGCAGCATGCGCAGCACAATGTCAGCGATGGTCGAGCGATCGAGATCAAGGCCGTCACCCAACTCGCGCTGTGAGGCGCCAGGTCGATGGAAAAGAATGACCATTGCCGCGTATTGCACACTTGAAATCTCTGTGGAGACTAGGCTTTGCCATAACGCGACATGCCGTTGCTGGGCCCGGCGCAGCAAACTGCCGGTGAAGTTGGCCAACTCCTGTTTACCATCGATCTGGTGCGACACCTGTTACCCCCCGTTGGGCGTTTTCAAAATAGGTCGTAAGAATGCAGTGAGTTGTTCGTGGGCGTCTAGCGGCAGTACATGGGCAACGTATTGATCGGGTCGCACAAGTACCATCGCCCCGCATTCACGGTCAATGTTGCGGGCTTGAAAAATGTCCTGCGCGCTATCGGCGGTGAAGATCTTTTCGAAGTCGATCAAGCCATAACGACCTTTGGCAGGCCTCAGTAGCTCAGGTAGCAACTCCCAGCGCAAGCTGCGATGGGGTTGCTGCAACACGGCGCGGATATCGAGCACGCTGTCGACGTCGGCGTCTGCCGGCGTGCTCAAACGCAAGATTGAGTCCGGGTCGTTGACCAGATAGCGGCACAGATCGTGGAGCCGGGTGTGCGCGGCATCGGCGAACAGGTAGAGGCGCCAGCGACCATCGGCTTGTGCGATGTGGCCCAGTTGCATCGGTTTGGCATCCGGAACGCGGATGACTGGCGCCGAGTGAAAGCGCGTACCGATGCCGAAACCTTGCGCCAGGTGTTGATAGGTCGGTTGGGCCGTCAGTTTGGCAGGGTGATAGCGGGTCGCGACACCGGCGGTGTAGCGCCCGGCGCGCACGAAGTAGTCCTGCAAATGTGCCGGCTCGACGCCTCCGTCCTCCGGGTGTTCGGGATCTTTGGGGCGTGCGCCCATTATTGCCGACCACTCTTTGTCGAAATCTATCAGCTCCTGTGCCACTGGCTGACGCTCCTGAGAGTACGTGCGCAACAGATCGGCCTCGCTGCGTTGCTCCAGTACAGCGGCGAGTTTCCAGCCCAGATTGAAGGCGTCCTGCATGGAGACGTTCATCCCTTGCCCAGCCTTTGCACTGTGCGTATGGCAGGCATCTCCGGCAATAAAGATACGCGGTTCGCGTTCGCGGCCGTCTGTACTGAGTGAGTCATCAAAGCGTTCAGTCAGGCGTTGGCCGACTTCGTACACCGAAAACCAGGCGACTTCTTTCACATCCAGCGTATAGGGGTGGAGCACCCGTTGTGCGGTCGCGATCAGCTGTTCGACGCTGGTATTGCGAACGCGCTCACGGTCCTGCGCGTGCACGTCGCCCAGGTCGACATAGAAACGTACCAGGTGTCCGCCCTCCCGGGGAATGATCAGCAAGTTGCCCGCGCTGGCCGACTGGATGGCCGCCTTGAGGCGAATGTCCGGGAAGTCGGTGATGGCCAGCGCATCCATCACGCCCCACGCATGATTGGCAGCATCGCCGCGCAGTTCCTGGCCGATGGCTGTGCGCACGCAACTGCGGGCACCGTCGCAACCGATCAGGTAGCGAGTGCGCACGGTGACCAGTTCCCCCAGTCGGGCCTGATCGGTGCGGCGCAGGGTGACTTTTATCGGGTATTGGCCTTGCTCGTCACGTTCGACGGCCACCACTTCGAGGTTGTAATCGGGCTCTAGGCGCCTTGGCGACAAACGCATGCTGTCGAGCAAATAGTCCTGGATGCGTGCCTGATTGACGATGACATGAGGGAACTCGGACAGGCCGTCTTCGGTGTCCTGCACGCGACCGGTGCGGGTGATGCAATGGCGGGCGTCTTTGTCGGGGCGCCAGAACACGGTTTCGTTAACCCAGTAGGCCTCTCGCAGTAAACGCTCACTGAGCCCGAAGGCGTTCATCATCTCAACGGTGCGGCAGGCAATACCGTCTGCCTGGCCCATCATCAACCGGCCTGCCCGGCGCTCGACGATACGCAGGTTGATCGATGGGAATTGGCATAGCTGCGCGGCCAGCACCAAGCCGGCCGGGCCGCTGCCAGCGATCAAAACATCCAGAGTCTCTGGCAGATCGGCGCTGTGGGGCGGCTCGGCAGCGGGCTGGACGTCGGGGTCGCCGGGATGAAAACCGTTGAGATGAAATTGCATGGCATCGGACCTTTTGTTGTGTGCTGGCTTTATAGGTTGATCGACTATATGCTCAGTACACCAACTAATTCAACAAGGGATTTATGCGCGTACTCGTCGTCTGATCAAGCCGCGGTCAGCGCCAGAGCCTGCATGTTTATCTGGAGGCATTTATGCATTTGAGTGACATCGATTTGAACCTGTTGGTGTCGCTTGAGGTATTGCTTGAGGAGTGCAATGTCACCCGTTCTGCACAGCGCCTCAACATCAGCCAGCCCGCGTTGTCGGCGCAATTATCGCGCTTGCGGCTGGTGTTCAATGACCCGTTGCTGTTGCCCGCCGAGAAAGGCCGCGGCATGACACCTACCGCCATGGGCTTGGGGCTAAAGGCGCCGTTGGCCCTGGCTTTGATGGGGCTCAAGGAGGTTGTCCGCTTTCAGCCAAGCTTTGATCCTCGCAAGGACATAAGGCACTTCAAACTGGCCGCCAGTGACAGTGCGATGGCGGTCTTTGGGGGCCCGTTATTCGACAGCCTGCGATGTTATGCGCCCCATCAGTTGCGCTTCAGTTTTAGCCGGGTGCACAAAGGTGCGATTGCAGCGCAAGCTGAGCAGGGCGATATCGACCTGCTGATTGATGACGCAAGGCTCATCCCGGACAACATGAAAACCCGCACGTTGTTGCCTTGCGGGTTTGTCATGGCCCAGCGCCAAGGCCATCCAAGAGGTCAGGGGCCCCTTGACCTTGAAGGGTATTGCGCACTGGAACACCTGTTGGTTTCCAGCGACACCCTCAACCCGCGCGGCTATGCCGATGAGTACCTGTCGACGTTGGGGCGCCAGCGCAATGTGGTGGCGACCTTGCCGCAACTTTCATTGGTGCCCGGAATGCTCTGCCACAGTGATCTGGTGTGTACCTTGCCGACCTCGCTGCTGATGAAGGGCGCCGAAGGGCTTGAACTGTATGAGTTGCCATTCAGCGTGCCGGAGTTTGCGTTGAAGATGGCATGGCACCCGAGAAATCATTATGAGCCGGGGGTGATGTGGTTAAGAGATGTTATTCAGGACATCGCTGTTTCGTTTTGATTTTCATAAGTAACAGCCACGCGATCATTTCAAACTTACGGCTGTGACCGTGTTATCCATCGGGTAGATAGTGGGTATAAATGTGCTGGATGGCAGCGCTGAAAGCCCCGTAATAAAAGGGCTGGAGAGGATTTTTGGATTTTTCTTGCTCTCTATGTTAGGTAGCTAGCTAACTTTTTGCGTGTTAGCCTGCCTTCTTTCATATCGCACTCGCGCACGCAATGTGTGCCGCGTTTTAACGTGTCGTGTATATAACTCGAAGGTAACAATGTGAATAACAAAGTCGTTCCCTTCAGCACATTGTTGCTGAGTATTTGGGCGGCCGGAGTATGGGCCAGTGAACCCATGTTTTCGCCGTCGTCGCGCTGGATGACAGGAGATTGGGAGGGTTTGCGGACCGAGTTACTGGATAAAGGGTATGACTTTCAATTCAGTTATCAATCTGAAAGTGCGGCCAACCTCAAAGGCGGTTTCGACCACGATCACACCGCCCGGTACACCGACCAGTTCAACATGGGCGGGGCATTTGATCTTGAGAAAATACTGGGTTGGAGCGACGCCAATCTGCAACTGTTGATCACCGAGCGCAGCGGCCGAGACATCACCAACGACCGTCTTGCTGATCCGCGTACCGGCACACTGGGTTCTTCGGTGCAGGAAAACTATGGGCGTGGCCAGACGTGGCGCATTACCACCCTGGCTTATCAGCAAAAGTACTTCGACGATGTGCTGGACATAAAGGTCGGCCGTTTGCCTATTGGCAGCGACTTCGATTCGACCGGCTGCGTGTTCCAGAACAACTCCCTGTGTGGGGGCCTGGTAGGGCATGCCTCGACTGTTTGGTACAACTCGCCTGTCGGTCAGTGGGGCGGTCGAATCAAGATCAACCTGCCTCATCAAACCTATTTCCAGGTCGGGGCTTATGAGTACAACCCGACCCTGCTTGAGCGCAACAACGGCTTTAAGCTCAGCACTTCAGGCCGCGAAGGCACGACCTATGTGGGCGAGGTCGGCTGGACCCCGACCCTGGGGGACGCCGGGATGCTCGGCAAGTACATGCTCGGCGGTTACTGGAACGATGCAAGTGCCAACGATGTATTGAAAGACCGCAATGGCAACGATAAGCAACTGACCGGTCAGGCGGCTGATGAACTCGATGGTCGCTATGGCATCTATGCCTACGCGCGCCAACAAATCACCACGGTCGGTGGCGACACCAAGCGCGGCTTGAGCCTGTTTGCCCACTACGCGCAGTATGATAAACGCAGCAGCACCCTGGATTGGCAGGCTCAGGTCGGGGCCATTTATGCCGGGCCGTTTGATGCCCGGCCCCAGGACTCCCTGGCCATTGGCTTGAGTGAACTGCACGTCAATCCGGCGCTGACCAAAAACCAGCGATTACATGATCAGGCGCTGAGTCTGGATGACTACAACAACCCTGCATACCAGCCGCTGCAACATGCAGAGTATGCCGCCGAAATTCATTACGACTTCAAGCTCACGCCCTGGTTGATGCTGCGTCCCAACATCCAATACCTGGCCAATCCTGGCGGCGTGTATGAAGTCGACAACGCCACTGTGGTGGGCCTGACCGTCAACACCGTCTTTTGAGACCCCCAGCCCCCCATGATGCGGTGGGGTATGCGGCTTAATTTTATAACCACAGGTAGACAATCATGATTCTGAGAGTGACAAGTATCGTCATGGCGATACTCGGCATAGCCCTTTTGTACATGGGCGGCAAATTGCTTGCGGTTGGCGGCTCACCGGCCTATGCCATCATTGCTGTGGTCGTGCTGGCAACGGCGGTGCTGTTGTACCGGAAGAAAAAATCGGCGCTGACCCTCTATGCCGTGCTGATGTGGGGGGTACTGATCTGGATAGTTTATGAAGTGGGCTTCGACAAATGGCAGTGGATCCCGCGCGGTGATCTGTTTGCCTTGATCGGGCTGTGGCTGGCGCTGCCGTGGGTGGTACGCCCGCTGTACCAGGCGCAAGACGCCAAAAGCCAACAACGTTTTCATCCGTTGCTTGGCGCAACCGTGGTGATCATGATGGCGATGGTCGTGGCCATCATGTTTTATGATCCTTACCCGGTGCAAGGCACGCTCGACGCGCCGGTGGCGTCTACCACCACCGACGGTGCCGGTGATGACTGGGCCGCTTACGGTGGCACGGAGAAGGGCCAGCGCTTCTCGCGCTTGCAGCAGATAGACGCAAGCAATGCGCACAAACTGACAGTTGCCTGGGAATACCACACCGGCGACCTGCGCGACCCGGCCAAAGACGCCAGTGAATACACCTTCGAAGCCACGCCGCTGAAGGTCAATAATCATGTGTACCTGTGCACCGCGCACAACGAAGTCCACGCCTTGAACCCGCAAACCGGTGCCCTGGCCTGGAAGTATTCGACTGAAAAAGACCGTTCTTACCTGCAACAGCATCAGACTTGCCGGGGTGTGAGTTACTTCGAAGCGGGGGCTGAATCGGCTCAAGCGTCGGCGCAGCCGCAGCAGTGCCAGAAGCGTATCTTCACTGCCACGGCCAACGCCAAGCTGGTGGCACTGGATGCCGACACGGGCAAACTGTGCGCTGATTTCGGTGATAACGGCGTCGTCGACCTGACCGCCAACATGGGTGATATACGCTCCCACGCCTTGATGCAGACGGCCGCACCGCTGGTGGCTGGCAACTTGATCATCGTGGGTGGCTCGGTGATGGACAACGGCTACAACAGGGGTAACCCGTCCGGGGTGATTCGTGCCTACGACGTGATCAGCGGTCAGTTGGTGTGGAACTTCGACCCGGCCAACCCTGAGCAGACCCAGCCGATAGCCGCCGGGCAGATCTACCCTCAAGACACGCCAGTGGCCTGGGGCACCCTCAGCGCAGACGTCGCCAACGGTCTTGTGTACGTGCCTTTTGGCAATGCCTCGCCTGACGAATTGGGCACTCAGCGCCAAATGGACAGCAACACCGAAAAATTCCGCGACACTTTGGTGGCTTTGGATTTGAAAACCGGTGCCTTCAAATGGAAGTTCCAGACCTCGCACAACGACCTGTGGGACCGCGACAACCCTTCGCAACCCACCTTGATGGATCTGGGCAAAGGCAGCCAAAAGCAGCCAGCGCTGTTGTTGCCGACCAAGGTGGGCAACATCTTTGTTCTCAATCGCTTGACCGGTGAGCCCATTGTGGCGGTGGATCAAGTGCCGGTGTCGACGACAGGCGGCGTGCCGGGTGAACATTTCGCAGCGACTCAGCCGGTGTCAAAACTCAACTTTATTCCTGAGAAACTGACTGAAAAATCCATGTGGGGCCTGACCCCGTTCGATCAGATGTCGTGCCGGATCAGCTATCAAAACCTGCGTTACGATGCCAATCCATGGACACCGAGCACTGAGGGCGGGTCGCTGATATTCCCGGGCAACATCGGTGCTTTCAATTGGGGCTCCGTCGCGGTAGACCCGGATCGTCAGTTGTTGATCGCTGCTCCTGTGCGCCTTGCGTACAAATACAACCTGATCAAGCGTTCGCCGCAGACCGAAGAAAAACGTTTGTTCACCGAAGAGGGGCAGCCGTACTGGAACGAAAACTTTAAGGGCGACTACGCGATCCACATCCAGCAGTTCGCCTCTGAGTTGGGTGTGCCCTGCATTGCGCCGCCATGGGGGCGTATGGTCGGGGTTGATCTGAACACCGGCAAAACCGAGTGGATGCGCCGAGTGGGTAACACCAAAAATCTGAAAACCAGCTTCTTGCCGGGGCGTTTCCCGATTGGTTTTCCTATGGGCATGGTGGCCCACGGTGGTCCGCTGGTGACGGCTGGCGGTGTGGTGTTCCATGGTGCCACGGCGGATAACTTCATTCGTGCTTACAACATCAACACAGGTGAATTGTTGTGGCAGTACGAATTGCCAGCCGGTGGCCAAGCCACGCCATCGACCTACATGGGCAGTGATGGCAAGCAATACGTGATCATCTCGGCCGGTGGGCATGGTTCGTTGGGCACCACACTGGGCGACAGTGTGATTGCCTTTAAACTGGACTAACCCAACACCCTGTATAGGCCTGACGAAGGCTGCGATCTGTTGATTTTTAACCTCTGCAGATCGCAGCCTGGGGTTGTTGCCGTTTCGTCGCGGCTGCAATGAAACGGTAACAGACCCTAGGGCGGCATCAGTGTTCTGGCCTGTGCTCAACATGCGCAGGGCATCAGAAATCCCAGCGCGTGGTAACCATGAAGTTACGCGGCTCGCCATACACTGCCGAGTTATAGAAGCCAATGTTGGTGTAATAGGATTTGTCGAACACGTTGTTGACGTTCAGCGTGGCCGACAGGTTTTTGCTGATCTGGTAGCGGGTCATCAGGTCAACCACCCAGTAGTCAGGTTGCTCAAACTTCTGGTACTGACTGCGCGGTGAGTTGTAGATATTCTGCCAGGCGGTGTTCTGCCAGCGAGCACCGCCCCCGACGGTGAACTTGTCGAGGTCACCTTTGAGCTTGTAGCTGGTGTACACCTTGAGCTGATCCTGCGGCTCGAACGTGGATATTTTCTCGCCGTTGTCATCGCGCACGATTTTGTGGGTATACCCCGCCTGTACCTGCCAGCCCGGGCTCAGTTCGCCCGACACCTCAAGTTCAAAACCTTTGGTCACCGCCTTCGTGCCGATGAATGCATAGTTCGGCGGGGTAGGGGTCTGGTTGTTATAGGCATCATCAGCGACCGAGCGATTGCTTTCCTTGACCTGGAAGTAAGCCAGACTGGCATTCAGGCGGCCGTCAAAATATTCACCTTTAAGCCCGACTTCGTAGTTTTCGCCTTCATCTGGTTCGATCAGCCGCTCATTTTTGTCGCGGTTGTAATTTTCCTGCGGCATGAAAATGTCGGTGTAGCTGGCGTACACCGAGTAAGTGTCGTTGAGGTCATAGATCGCACCGACATAAGGAATGAATCGTCCCGACTCGCGGAAGGACGGCGTCAGTCCGGTCATGTGGTAATCCACCACGCGACCGCCGACCAGCACTTTCAAGTCATCGCTGACGTTGAACCGGGTGGTCATGTAGGTGCCCGTTTGGCGAATCACGTCGTCGGTGTATTGACCAACAGGGCCCCAGGCCGGTTTTTCGGCGTGGCCGTCCCAGTTGTCGAAATCCACCACGTTGGGGTTCTGGTAGAGGGGGTTCCAGTAGCCGCGGCCTTTCCAGTGCGCGGAACTGATGGAGCCGCCCAAGACGACTTCATGCTCGCGCCCGAACAACTGGAACGGGCCGCTGACATACAGGTCGGCGGAGTTGCTGCGGGTGTCGCCCACGTAGCGCTGGGCGGTGATCGGCGTGGTGCCGTCTTCGAACGGGTAAGCGCCCTGGATCGAGCCCAGTTGCGCATCGTAGCCGTTGAGTTTGTGATCGAGTTGCAGCTTGGTCACCCAGCCGCCACCCATGTCATGTTCAAGGGTCGCGAACACGGTGCGGGTGTATTGCTGCCAACTGCTCCAGTCGGTGCCGTTGTTGAACGAGCGCTTGACGCTGTTGAGATCGCCCTTGGCGTTGATCAGCGGAAAACTGCCTGACCAACTGGAGCCTTTGGGGGTGTTGTCCTGGTAGTCGCCGCCGACGGTCAACAGCGTGTCGGGCGTCAGGTCAAATTCGAGAATGCCGTAGTAGACCGATGTTTTGCGCGAGTAGTGATCCATGAACGAATCTTTGTCCTGGTAGGCCGCTACCGCTCTACCACGGACGTTACCGGTCTCGGTCAAAGGGCCGCTCACGTCGACTTCGCTGCGATAGTTGTCCCACGAGCCTGCACCTAGCGAGGCGTGGCCCTTGAACTCGGAGGTCGGTTTTTTGCGCACCAGGTTGAGGGTCGCGCCCAGCGAGCCTGCGCCGGTGAGCAAGCCGGTTGAACCCTTGATCACTTCGATGCGGTCGTAAATCGCCGTATCGCTCAAGGTGTTACCCGCCGAATAACCGACATTGCGCACCGCTGAAGGGATGCCGTCGTACTGGAAGTTGTTGATCGAAAAACCGCGCGCGTAGTAGTTGGAGCGGTCGCTGTCGTAGGCCGATACGGTGATGCCGGGGGTGTTGCGCATCACATCGTCGACGTTGTTGAGGCCGAAGTCGTCCATGTGCTGGCGGGTGATGACGGTGACCGATTGCGGCGTCTGGCGGGGGGTTAGAATCAGCCGCGTGGCGGTAGCGATGGTGCCCGGTGTGTAAGAGCCCGAGCCCTCGGTAACGGTGCCCAGCTGGTTAGTGGTGACCGCTGTTGCGCCGAGTTCCAGGGCGGATCCGGCCTGGGGCAGCGGTGCCAGAACCACTGCATTTTCGCCGCTTGGCTGCGCTTCAAGGCCAGTTCCTGTCAGTAACTGGGTCAGCGCCTGGTGGGTGGTCATGGTGCCGTTTGCACCCGGCGACACTCTTCCTTGGGCCATGTCTGATGAGTAGGCGACTTGCAGGCCGCTTTGCGTACTCAACTGGTCTAGCGCGCTGGTCAGCGGTTGGCGAGCAATGGCAAAGGTGTGAGTCTCAAGCGCTTGATTGCTGACAGAGTGAGTGGCGGGCTCGACGGCCTGAACGTTGCTGTATGCCAGAAATACAGCGAGCGCCAACGCGCTGCGTGCATAGGTGGTGCTGAGGGTAGGAAAGTACATGCGAGCCCCGAGCGAATAGGAAGTATTTGCAACAACAAACACCTTGACGGGTTGAGCTCGCGAAAGCCGTAAAGCTTTTTAAAAAAATATTCAGGCCGCGGTTGGCTTTAGTGAATCACCAGCATGCCGCCCGGTAAGCGGGTCAGTTGAGTCGACGTCACCTTGTTCAGAGCCTCGACGATTGCCACTGGATTATCCAATTGGTAGTTGCCACTGACGTGGTGTTTGGCGGCGTCGTCGTTGAACAGCAGGATGGGCTGCGGGTAATAGCGTCCAAGGGTGTTCAGGACCTCAGCCAGCGGTTGGTCCTGAAAGGACAGTCGGCCTTGCACCCACGCCATTTGCCGTTCAGCACCTTCGGTGTTCACGGCTTGAAGGTGAGCGTTCTTGAGTTGCTGCCAGTTACCCGCCAGCAACAGACTGTGCTCACCTGTCGGGTCGGCAAAGCGAACGTTGCCCTCACGCACAGAGACGGTCACGTCCGAACCTTGTAGCCCTACGCTGAACTGGGTGCCCACTACGGTCACGGTGGCATCCGCCGCGCTGATGGTCAGCGGGCGCGAGGGATCATGAAAGGCTTCGACGTAGAGCTCGCCGCGTAGCAAGCGCACGCGTCGGTGGTCGTTGTTAATGTCAGTGCTGATGGCGCTATGGCTGCCGAGCACAATCTGCGAGCCGTCGTCGAGGGTCAGGTGCCGAACTTCGGCTACGGCGGTGATCTGATCGGCGCGCAGACGCATCGGCAAGTCGGCGAGCCAGCCACTGGTGAGCATCATCAGGACCATGGCCGCTGTCGCCACCCGCCACGTTTTGCGTTCTGTGCGGACAGGGCGTGCCGGGGCGGCTGGCAGGTCGAGGTCAAGGCTGCGCAGCGCCTGCTCGAACGCATGGCTTTGCCACAGTGTTTCCAGGGTTTGGTACGCGGCGGCGTGTTCCGGGCTTGCCTGCTGCCATTGCTCAAAGCGTTGACGCAGCGCTGGCTGTTGCGCCATCTCCTCGCGCCGGGCGAACCAATCAGTGGCCTGGCGCTGCACGTGCTCGCTGGGCGCAACAAAGGCGTCTGGTAATTCAGTCATGGGAGGCTTGCTTCTGGATGGCTTTGGCGCAGGCATTAAGCGCAGTCCGTAAATCTTTTTCAACCGTGCTGATCGACACTTCCAGGCGCTGGGCGATTTCCACTTTGGACAGGTCATGCAATTTGCTCAGCACCAGAATTTGTTGCTGGCGCTTGGGCAGGGTGGTGAGCGCTGCCTGAAACTGCTTCAGCGACTGCTGGCCTTGCAACTGACTGTCGGGGCCGGGCGCATGGGTGGCAATTTCGGCGAGGTGGCGCTCATCACTGACCTGGCACTCGAAACGCCTTTTGCTGCGCAAACTGCGCAGGTGATCGAAGGCTAGATAGCGGGCGGTCTGGTACAGAAAAGGGTGCAGGTATTCGATTGGCCGGGTGTTTAAGGCATTGGCCACCTTGACATAGGTTTCTTGCGCCAGGTCTTCTGCCAGACTGGCACACCCCACCACCCGAGCTAGCATCCGAACCAGCGCACTGCGCTGGTTGATGTACAGCTCGCTCAGCTTTTGCTGATTGTCCTGTGTGCTCATGCCGAACCGCTCCCGCCATCCCCACGCAAATCCCGCGTGCCCGGCGAGCATTCTATTGAGAATTACTATCATTACCACATAATTTTTTATGGCCCTTGTGATTGGGCACATCCGCGTTGGCAGAATCGAATCCGATTGCCGAAAGGGCGTGCATTTGCAGCTCCTGCCCCCGTGTTGCTGAATGATCTGTGGATGCCGTCCCAAGCGGACAGCAACGTGAAAGTGGAATGTCCGCCGCGGGGGGCACTTGCTCGTGGACTGCGTGTTTGGGCATGATCGTTGGCTCGCCAATAGGAAAGACGCCCATGACCCGCTCTGTATTGCATCTGATGTGCGGCAAGATCGCTTCGGGTAAATCGACGCTGGCAACAACGTTGGCTGAACAACACGCCGCGATTTTGATTAGCGAAGATCGCTGGTTGGCGGCGCTCTATCCCGATGAGATTCATTCGGTGGCTGATTACGTGCGCTGCGCCCGACGAATTCGTCAGGTGTTGCAACCGTTGGTGATCAAACTGCTGGGTTCGGGGGTGAGCGTGGTACTGGATGTACCGGCCAATACGCGCGCTGATCGCGAATGGCTGCGCGCCTTGGCTGATGGCGCTCAGGTGCCGCATTGCCTGCATTACCTGGCTGTCGATGACGATACGTGCCGCGCCCGGTTAAGGGCGCGCAATGCCACAGGTGATCATGATTTCGCTGCGACCGATGCCGAGTTCGACCTGATTACGAGCCACTTCCAGGCCCCGAATGAGCAAGAAGGTTTGAATATCGTTGCTCACTAAGCGGATCAGGCTGAGGTGTTGACCATCGAGCCCGAGCTGCTGCCACCTTGTACGGTCAAAGCTTGCAGCAGTGCAGCAGTCGCTTCTTGCAAGGCGGTAGTGGTGGTTGTCACGGCAGCTTGAGCCGCAGTCAAGGCGGCGGCCTTGGCCTCTGCCGTCTGATTGCTGGCCTGAATTCTTTGCATCTCTTGCAACTGTTGTTGCAGCTGTTTTTGCAGGCGCGCAATTTGTTTTCTCAGCTGTTTGACGATGTCGGAACTGTCGTCACTATCGTCCGCAGGTGCTGACGCGGCCCCTCGGGCGGCACGCGGCTTGACTTCGCGGGTAGCTGTCGCCTCGGAATCAGACACAGCCGTATTGTCGGCGTTTGGGATCACGGTCTTGCGGGTGGTGCCGGTCGCATCTGGAATATTCACGCTGGCGGTGCCTGATGTGTTCACGTTTGACGCGCCAGGAACGTTCAAGCTGGTTGCCAGGTTGTTTATGCTGCCGAGCATGATGTTTTATCCTTTAAGCCCATTCATTAAAGGCCATCGGCCGCTGGAGCAGGGGCTTTAGGGCTGTTTTAGATAAAAACGCAGACGCTATAGGGTTGCGGCTGCTGCGCAACCGATCGCAACCTCGCACCTCGAAAGCGGCTACAAGACATCATCAACATCCAGCGCTTCACCGGTCGCGTAATAGTGTCCGCCCGCGATGTAATGCAGGCTGCGCCAGGCCGGATCGGCGTTTTCGAAATGCCAGTGCCCGTCCGTGAACACCCGGGTGTCGGCCCAGGCGCCGACCACTTCACCGATGAATAAGTCATAGGTGGTCTGGTTGTGGGGTTCCGGAATCAGTTTGCACGCCAGCCAGGCAGAACACCCGGCTACAAATGGCTGGTCATGCCCATCGATCTCAAACAGTTCAACGCCGCTGTCGCTGAGCTTGTGTGGGTCGGTATTCAAGCTCAGGCTGCCAACCTGACTGGTCAGTTTGAGCTGCGCCACGGTGGGTACTTGAATCACAAACAACCCGCTGTGTTCCACCAGTTCGCGGGTCTTGACGTTTTTGTCCAATACCACGGTGACTTTTGGCGGGGCAAAATCCAGCGCGCAGGCCCAGGAGGCCGCCATGACGTTCTGCACGCCTGCATGGCGTGCCGACACTAGAATCGTCGGGCCGTGATTGATCAGTCGATAGGCTTTGTCCAAGGGGACGGCGGCAATGTGCTTGTCCATTTTTACTCCTCTAAAGTGTCCCGAGTGCGCGACCTGCGCGATACCGGGCAGGGCGAGTGGGCCGATAATAGCGACAATCTGTGTACTTAAGCGGGCCCTGTAGACACGAGCGTTGGCCGCTGCAAGCATTGCGATAGTGCCGGATTTGTTCAGCCCCGTCAGTGGGATTGCTCAGGAAAAAAGCGTTCGTCCCAAGGCCTGGGCGGTACGCAAATGAGTCGCCGGGTCTTGGATTTCGGATTCGTTGACTGAGTGGCGCGCTCAATGCGTCATATCGTTATTCTCTAAAGGTATTTAAATTTAGTTTCTTATGCCTATAAAGTTATCTCCCTGCGTACAGGCCGACCAATCGGCGCGCCGCACGAAATGAACGAACACGGGACCACCGTGAGTTTCTGATCGAGGTGCGCGCCTTTGATTGCGCACCGTGTGGGAGTGACATCATGTCTGCACCGTCTGCCTCTGCGAATGCCGTTGGCATCCCCCCTCAAGTCTTCGACATTCGCCCGTTCAGTGGCGCCGTAGGTGCCGAGATAATCGGTCTGGACCTGGCGCTGCCGGTCAATGACCAGGATTTAGCCCGTATTCACCGTGCTCATCTTGAACATCATGTGGTGGTATTCCGAGATCAGCGCATCACTGCGCAGCAGCAGATCGATTTCAGCCGCCGCTTTGGCGTGTTGCAAATCCATGTGCTCAAGCAGTTTTTGCTCACCGGCCACCCGGAAATCCTCATCGTTTCCAACATCATTGAAAACGGCCAATCCATCGGCCTGGGGGATGCTGGCAAGTTCTGGCATTCCGACCTGTCTTATAAAGAACTGCCAAGCCTGGGCTCGATGCTGCATGCCCAGGAACTGCCGTCCGAGGGGGGGGCACGCTGTTATTTGGCGGCGGGACATCAACTGCACAATTACCTGGGATGAAAAGTTCTGCATCACGTTGGCAATGACCTCGGGCGAGTAGTCCTGTGCATTGGATTCTTTTAATGCGCTGATCACCACGCGGCTAATTGCGTCAGCATCCTGGCAGGTTGCGAGTCGAATCGGATATTCCATAGTGATGCCCTCGTGCTACGGCTTTTGCCCACAAAGGTTGGCGGTGAGCGAACGGCTTATACACTCAAGTCTATGATTGCTGTCGCAAAAGGCATCTAGACTGTAGGAAATACCTCGCTTGACTCAGCCTGAAGCGACGAGGGGACGGCTCCTTCACTGCACGAAGCTTTGGAGTGAGTGTGCTTGATGGTCAATACAGAGGATGCAGCCCGATGCTCCAACTCGACTTTTATTCCACGCTGGTAGCGGCTTCGCTGGTGCTTTTACTGGGGCGCGGGATGGTGGCCCGAATCGGTTTTTTGCGCACGTTTAATATTCCGGAGCCGGTTGCTGGCGGGTTATTAGTGGCTGTGCTGCTTCTGGTTCTGCGTCTGTTCACTGATGTGGAAGTACGGTTTGATCCTTCGTTACAGGTGCCGCTGATGTTGGCATTCTTTGCCACTATTGGCTTGAACGCGGATTTCGCCAGCCTGAAGAAAGGCGGGCGAGTGTTGAGTATTTTCCTGCTGGTGGTGACGGGCCTGCTGGTGGCACAGAACGCGATGGGTATAGTGCTGGCCAAGGTATTGGGGCTGGACCCGTTGATGGGCTTGCTGGCCGGTTCGATTACCTTGTCGGGTGGTCACGGCACTGGGGCTGCATGGGGCGCGGTGTTCAGTGAGAAATACGGCGTGCCTTCGGCCTCTGAGCTGGCCATTGCGTCAGCCACATTTGGCCTGATTCTGGGTGGGTTGATTGGCGGCCCGGTGGCTCGTTTTCTGATTAAGCGGGTGCAAACACCGGGTCTTGGGCAAGCGGGGCAAGCCGATTCGAGGCTGCCAACCGGCTTTGAACAACCCAATCAGGAGCGCCTGATCACCTCGTTCTCGTTTATCGAGACGTTGGCATTGCTTGCCATCAGCCTGCAGGTCGGGACACTCCTGAGCGGTTATATCCAGGGCACGGCTTTTGAACTGCCAACGTTCGTGTGTGTGCTGTTTGTGGGCGTGGTGCTGCGTAATGGGTTGTCAGCGCTGGGGTGGCATCAGGTGTTCGAGCGCGAAGTTTCAGTGTTGGGCAATGTCTGTTTGTCGCTGTTTTTGGCGATGGCCCTGATGTCGCTAAAACTCTGGGATCTGGCCGCACTGGCGCTGCCTGTTTTCATTCTCTTGGCTGCGCAGGCGTTAATGATGGCCCTGTTCGCGATTTTTGTGACGTTTCGCGTCATGGGCAGCAATTACGATGCGGTGGTTTTGGCGGCTGGTCACTGCGGTTTCGGGTTGGGAGCAACGCCAACGGCGATTGCGAACATGCAAGCGGTGACACAGCGCTACGGCCCATCGCAGATCGCTTTTTTGGTGGTGCCGATGGTGGGGGCCTTTTTCATCGACATCATGAACGCGATAGTGATCAAGTTGTATTTGGCGTTGCCTTTCATGGGGGCAGGGGGCTGATCTTGGCTTGTCCTCTGTGGGAGCCGACTTGCCCGCGATGAGATCGGTGCGGTGTAACACCCAAGGGCCGGCAGGCGAATCGTGTGCCGGCCCTTTTTTCTTGTTCAGACACACTCTTTGGCTGTCTGCACAAAGTCTGGGGCGAAGAGGCTGCGTTGATAGATAACGACCTTTGCCCCTGTGCTGGCTTTGAATGTTTCAACAATATTGTCTGCGGCCAGTGAGCTGGAGACCACGATTCTAAAGTGACGATTGGTCTGGGATACATTCGGATCAAACGCTTTAGCCTGCAGCTTTGGCACCAGACAGGCGGCGTAGGCTTCAGGGGTTTTTTGAGTGTCCAGGGTCAAAGTGGGTTGGTTGGGCGCGCTGGCGCACCCTGCGAGTGATGACAGCAACAGAAAGACGCTGGTAATGGCAGCAATACGCATGGGTTGAAACCTTTAATGTGTCAGCAAGCGGTATGGACGCAATTCAATGCTCGCTATTATCCAACTCCGGGCGGAAAAACAAACTCAGCAGGCTTGATGGTGACTATTGACTGGCGTGATGGAGCGCAAGACTAAATGCGGCATTGAAAAAAACCATCACCTTTCAAACCGCCTTAAACGCGGCGACCCCGTTGCGTCTAAATATCAGGTCCATTCGAGTACGCTTTACCAGAACCGTCAGCTTGGTGTTTTTATCTGCCTCCATACGGAGAAAATTCTTACTCTGTCTAACCGCTAGTTACCTAGCTCTCTGATTTTTCGATGGTTTTAGCGTGAATGAAAATTTAAAAAATATCACTCAAAAGCCATTAAGCAACTTGCCTCATCGGCGCAGGCTCTATATATTCGTTCACCTGTCACGCAGGCTACTGATTGTTTTAAACGTCAAAACCTGCCCTGCATGACCCGCTTTACAGCGCTACCGCCCGAATGGCGAAATTGGTAGACGCATGGGACTTAAAATCCCCCGTTCGAAAGGACGTGCCGGTTCGATTCCGGCTTCGGGCACCATATATATCAAGGGCTTGCGTGATTTTATCAGGCAGGCCCTTGTTCGTTTTTGGTCCGCAATTATTGGATTGGTCCGCAACTCACTTGGTTGGCGAGACTTTTTTACCCTTCCGGTTGCGGATGTACTGCTCAGTCATCACGACGGTCGTATGCCCAAGTTGATCCCTTGCCTGCAAAATATCGCCGCTTGATTCGGCTTTGTCTGTGCCGGCTTTAGCGCGCAAGTCGCGCATTTGGAACTCGGACTTTTCGACCCCGGCCGCTTCCCTGGCCAAGTCAAACCTTCCCCGCAGCATCGCCACCGACATCGGTGTGCCATTCTCTGTAACGATCAACCGCGTCGAGCGGACCTTGTGTTCTGACTTTCGGGACATGATTCGATCAATCAAAACCCTTAGCTCTCCAGTGATTTCAATTCGACGCTTTGCGTTTGTCTTGCCTTGAAGTACCCATATCTGACCCTCGCGAACGTCTCTCTCATCCATCAGTCGAGTGTCGGTAACCCGCTGGCCAGTCAAATAGGCGAGGTCCATTGCGTCCTGTAGGCCGGCATCCGCTTTCTCGTACACGCGCTTGAAGAGTGCGTCTTCGATGTAGATGTCCCGCCCCGTCTCCTTGTTGCCCTTGATTCCTGCGCAAGGGTTGGCGAGCGCGGTATAGCCGATATCCCGGGCAAAGTTCCAGATCGCACTGAGCAGGGCCTTCTCCCTGTTGGCACGTACCGGCGCGGCTTTGCGCCAGGTCAGATATTGGCGGACGTGCAGTGGCTGGATGGTTTCGAGCGGGGCCGGCGGGTCGTCGAAGAACGACATCAAGTTTTTCAACTCCCTGACGTTGTCCTTCTGCGTTGCTGGTTTCTTTGAAGGCACTACGTCAACCAGGTACTTCTCGGCTACGTAGCGGAAAGTAATCACCTTGGCCACAAGGTCGGTTGCAGTGCGGTCACGCTCGAGCTTGGCGTACTCCATGATCGCTAGGCCGTAGTCACTGCCGAGCGGGATTTCTTTGCGGTCTTTACCGCCGGTATCGTAGTAGTAGAAGATCCTACCACTGGCTTTCTTTCGCTCTCGCAGCCGGGCAATTGATCCGGATTTACTTGGTCGTCGTCCCATGTCAGCTAGCCTTGCGTGGTGTCCATACGGGTTTCTCTGGCTCAAACATACCGACGGCCGTCACAGCCATTGCCGTGACACTTGGCCAGCCATTCATCTTGATGGTGTGTCTGACACCGTTCTTCTTCAGGTTGAGGATCTGACCTGCCTTGGTCCGCGCGCCGGTGAGCTCGCAAACCTCCTCGTGGGATAAAAACTGGATGCTCATGAGCGTCTCCATGCCGCGCGTGGCGGCACAAGGTGGTGATGGGTTATTCGTCTTCGTCCGGATCGAAGTCGTCATCGCCGTCATGGCTCACGCTGATCGGCAGTTTGCCGAGGCGTTCGATGGCGAGTACGAGACCGATCTTCAATCCCTTGGCCATGTCTTTTGTCAGAACGATCTCGACGGGGTCGTCGGTGCCGAGCTGAAGCGTCACGCCTTCCTTTGCGTTGTCGCTGATGACCTCCAGCTGTTCGGCCTGTCGCTTGTGCCACGCCAGTAACGACTCGATCATTTCGCCGACGTCCTGCGGGGCGTTCACCGATCCCTCCAGTGCACCGGTGACCAGCTTCTTCAGTTCCGCCTTCTCTTCTTCGGCGCGTTCGAGCTGATCGTCTGCGGCGAACGGCCCTTCGACCATCGACCAGCTGCTGGCGAACACTTGCGCCTGGTCCATGATGGCTTTGATATTTTTGTCAGACATACGAATACCTCGCCCGCCGTACACCGGCAGGCTGTTGAGTGGGGGAGGGGTTAGAGTTGTGGTGCGAGCAGGTCAGGAACCACTTCGCCGGTATCGTGGAAGTACCAGTCGCTGTCGGTCAGGTTGTTGATCATGAAGGCGGCGAAACTGTCAGCCGACATGCGCTTCATGATCCGTTCAAACTTCGGCGCTGGCCCTTTCCAAGTTGGCTCTGCACCGACGAGGCGGGCGGCTGCCAGGTTATGGTGACCATCCAGTAGAAGGCGGTAGTGCTTGCCGCGAATCTCCATGGTCACTGTCCTGACAACGAAGACCTTGAACGTGGCAGCCTTTCTGGCGATGACATCGCGGTTCAGATATCGCTGGCTGCTGATCAGCGGTGGTAAGTTCATCACCGCGGCCCCTTGTAGCTGTACACGTAGGCGAACCAGGCGATGGCGATCATGGCGTCACCTGCTGAGTTGCCTCGCGGAACCGGGACGGTGCCCAGTCGCAAGCCTCATCTTCCGGGATGTGACCGAACATCATCGTGCAGCGCCGGGCATGCACGCAGTCACCGCAGGTCTTGCCTTCCGGAAGGTTCATACGGTCTTCGTCTGTTTCTGACCGCCGCAGCGGTTCACGTTGCTGGGTCATGGCGCCACCTCGCGGCGTGCCCACCAGCAGACCGGGCCGTCGTCAGTGTCATGAATTGCCAGGCAGAACCAGCTTTCGCCATCAGGCCGATCCGGCTCCCAGTAGCTGCAGTCCGGATCGCCGGCTTCAAAATAACGATCAGCAATTGCTTGATCCGCGTATTCGATGCTGACCATTGCCACTTCTAACGCCTGCTCAGCAACCCAGGCTTTCACCTTGTCTCCGTCGCCCTCGTCGAAATCGGGCATGTCGGGGTGAGCAAACATGCCGTTTGCGTCGCGCACGACTGGGGCCGGTTGGATCAATTTGATTTCTTCAGGCATGACTCATCCTCCGCCGCTATAGCGGCTGACTTTGAATTGGGGGAGGGTTAGGTGTTACAGGGATGTGCAGCGGCTGGAGCGCTTGCGGAACTCGTAAACCATGCTGCGCAGATCTACCAGAGACTTCTGAAGGTCGCCGCGGGCGGTATCGATCGCTTCGAATAGCTCGCCTTCGCCTTCGTCGCCGCCCTCATCTACCGCCAACAGGGCCAGACCATACGCCTGAAACTTCGCTAGTGCGTCATCGGCCGATTGGGCCATGTACTCGGCATGCTCGATTGCATAGTCCTGACTTGAGCGCTCAGGCATCACCACCGCTACCGGCGTGGGCTGCTCGGCGTAGCGCCTTATAACTTCGCACAGCTCTTCAGCCTCAAGGTGATAACTGCCGTCATCAGTACCGCCCAGCTCAAATGCGAGCTGCAATGCTTGGGTGTAATCCTCTTGCACCCCACAAGCGGTGCACACAAGTAGGTATTCGCCGTCATCAGTCCATTCGTGGGCGCATGCCACCGGCTCGCCCTGGCGCTGGGCGGCTGGCTCGGAATAAACCTTCATGCCGTCCTTGATATGAATTTCACCCGACGACTCAAAAACAATGCGCTCGTCGCAGTCACGGTGTAGGGTTCCGATTGCCACAGGGCCGGCTGCACTTTCGAGAATCTCTCGCACGCGATCACCCAGGGTGCTGCCATAGAACTTTGCGGGAAGGCTATGTATCTCTTTCATAGCTGCCAGCAATTCCTCCAGCAACTCCCGCTCAACGCTCAACATCGGTTTATTGGTCATACCCTCTCCCGGGCTCTTCGCTCAGCCGCTTCGGCCTGGCGCAACTTGCTGCATTTGGTGTGGTTGCCGTGGGCGCGTGATCTGCTGCATTGATCGCAGATGGTTTGAAGGTCCAGCGGGCGCATGGGCGCGCCGCGTAACCGGACGGTTCGGCGTAGGGCGGTCATGGTTTCTCCTTGCCGGGTGATGCCCGGCAGATGAAAGTTTCTTCAAGCGGCTTCTGCTTGGCGCTCAGCAGCACGCCAGGGGTCGTTGGCTCTGGCCAGTGCAGCCATTGGCGGCGGGCTGACGCTGTTCCCGCACATGTGCACCTGCTGAGTCTTGGTGAACGGCTTGCCGTCGGCGCCGTGACTGATCATGTAGTCGTCCGGGAAGCCTTGCGCCTTGTACAGCTCGGCGGGTTGCAGCATGCGTAGGCAGATATCGACGATCACATACGGCGTACCTTTGATGGTCACTGTGACCAGTGCCAAGCGGTCGCGGGTGGTGATGGTCGGTGCAGGCTCGCTGGCGTCGCTCACATTCTCCGTGCCGTAGTAACTGATAAGGAAGGCCGCGACCCTAAGCGCACCGGCCTCAACCTCTGGCGAGAGTTGCAGCTCGACCAGCGAACTCTTGCCGCCTCCGCCCGCTGTTATGGTGGGGGCCGGTTCGTTCAGGCCCTGGCCGATACTGGCGCCGAACTGACGCTCAAGGAATGCCGTCATCAGTCCGTGATGCGTACCGCCTGCGCTGATGGTGTGCAGTGGATCGTTGAGGTCCCGTGCATCGCAGTTGCCACGCAAGTGCACCAGGTTGGCGGTGACCAGCTGTTGCTGGCTGCCGGTGTTGGTCACCGTGGTCATCGGGTCTTCGATGCTCTTGGCAGCCGTGGTGTTGAACCCGCCATTCATCTGGGCCATGAACACCGTAGAGATGCCCATGGCGTGCGTGGCGCCGGCCGGGCGCTGGTAGTTACCGCCGCTGGTGATGGTCGGCAGCGGCTCGTCGAGCGCCTTGCCTTCGTCCGCAAACCGGAACTTCACCAAGTGTGCCGCTGCGATCGCTCGGTGATTCTGCGTCATCAGCGTCCCGGCAGGCTGATCCGCTGTTGTTGGCTTACCGCTGTACTCGGGCCCTCCGGCTCCGACCAGTACCGGACTGATCAGCGTCAACTCACCGCGATTCGCGCAGGTCACCGTCGGCAGCGGGGCGTGCGGGTCGTTGATGCGATCGCTGCCTTGATGCGTGGCTGGCGCGATGATCGGGCTGGCCATGGCAAACGAACCACCGCGCGGCCAGGAGGTCACGGTGCGTAGCGGGTCATGCGCTGACTGCACACTTTCCCCGGACCAATTCGCGATCGGCACAATGAATGGATCAGCGGCATCGATGACGAACTTCTTCATGCCCTTGGCGATCCGGCGCAGCGTAGCCGGTGCCAGCGGCTTCGGCCGGTCGAAAATGCTTTTGCTCGGGATTGTCCAGTCGATGCACTCGGCGGCAGTGCGCCACTTCTTCTGGCCCTTGGCCGGGTGCTTAGCGTGGGTCGGCTCAGGCCACACGATCGGCTGGTCGTCGCAGCGGGCGATCATGAACAATCGCTCGCGGCTGGTCGGTGCGCCGAAGTCGCAGGCCTTCAGTACCCTCCACTCGACGACATAGCCAAGGTGCTGGAGCTCGGCCACGAACACCGCCCAGGTCTGCCCGCGGCGTTTTGGGTCGGGCACCAGGAACTGCTGGTGGACCGGAACCACTTCGCCCGGTTCGGCGATGACGCCACCCAGCTTCACTACTCGGCCGGTCACCTTGCAGCGCTTGGCAATCAACGGCCCCCATTGGAGAATCTGTTTCACGTTTTCCAAGCTGATCACCCGGGGCTTCTTCTTGCCTGCCCACTTCAAGCCGATCCACGACAGGTTTCGAATCTCACGCTTGCGCGGCTGGCCGCCGGCCGCCTGGCTGTGGTGCGTGCAGTCTGGCGACATATGGAACCAGCCAACGGCCTTGCCGCCGCATTCCGTGTCCGGATCACCTTCGAACACGTCGGTCGTGTAATGCACTGCGCCCGGGTGGTTGACGGTGTGCATGCTGATCGCCTGGGGGCTGTGGTTCTTCGCGACATTCACCGCGCGGCCCAGACCCATCTCCAAGCCGGTACCAGCGCCGCCACCGCCACAGAAGAAATCGACAACGATCTCATCGTCCTGAGTGCTGAAGCCGAGTCCGTATTGAGTTTTGAAATCGAAGGGGTGTTTCTTCTGTTGTGCGGACATAGGGGATCCTCGCCGGCTGGCGTGATTCGTTGAAGTGGGGTATTTGTGTTCGGCCCGGCATGGAGCCGGTTTGGAGAAGCGATGCTTGAGCGAATAATCGCGGGGCTTTTAATCGGGTTTGTTGCTGGGTTCATTGAGTCTGGGTTACTGCCGTTATCAAAAAAGACTCAGTGGATTACCGAGGGCGTCATGGTCCTTGCAGGAATAGGGTTTGTCGCCTCGTCATTCACGTTCGGCCCCGTCTTTGGGATCGCGGCAATTGTCGAGATCGCCATCGGATATTCTTCGGCCTCTAAGGTGTTCCGATCTAGAAAAGCGCAACCGTAGCGGCGCTGGCGAGCAGCGTCGGGCAGTCGATGCGGTTTTCTGTGGGCATGGGGCGTCCTATGCCGGGGCGGTGGAGGGTGGGTTGATATGCGGCAGCGCTTTAAGGCAAAGTGCCGCGACTGATCGGGAGCGGCAAGATATGCATTTGAAGAGGTTCTTAGAGCCTACCCTCTGGGCGGTTTGGGGATTGCTCGTCGGCGGAGCCGCATTGTGGGTTGCGGTTGGATCGATCGGCTTCTTCAGTAAGTCAGGGTGGCTGCCAAGCGATTCGTCTGGTTGGATACAAGCAATGGGCTCTGTAGTGGCAATATTTGTTGCCATTTATATAGCAAGCAGCGAATCAAGAAGATTAAAAAAAGAACGAACCGAACATGAGAGAGTTTTAATCTCAGGACTTATTTCAATGACTCACAACGCAGCTCTCGCAGTCGAACGCCTGCATGCAAACATTTCTCCGAACTCAAGAAGTGCTGAGGATGTTGCTTACGTTGAAAGCAGTCTTGCATCTTTTATGTCGATCGATTTACTGAAACTTCCTAGCGAAAAAACTCTAATTGAGGTTCTCAAGGTGCGATCAACCCTAGAAGTGGCCCTGCAAAAAGAAAGTTTATGCCATGGCTTAATCGATCAGGAATCTGCAAAAAAGGAGCATGCCTTTATCAAGGAAGCAAGCACCCTTATTTATGTCTCATCGATCAATTTGCAGGTACTTCGGACGCATGTTAATTAAAATTAGACTCCAACTTCAGTAATTAGCATGTCAGCTTTATGAGGTAGTCGCGCGTTTGAGCTGCTCGCTCAGCTGGGATGGCAACCCACGGAGAGTAAGTGTTCCACCTGCTTCATCAAACTCTATCTTCGAGCCGAGCAGGTGCTGCTCGAAGCTGATCGATAAGCCCTCGGCACGACCAGTGAAACGCCTGAATTTGTTCAGGGTCTTCTTGTCGGCGGGGATGGTGTCCGACAGGCCGTACTCCTTGTCGCGGATGAACTTGGAGAACATATTAGGCTGGTCTTCATCGATCCGCTCTGACAACTCGTCGATGGTTATCGGCTCGCCCAGCTTGGCCTGGGCCATGGAGTAACTGACCAAGGCGTGGGTCTTCTCGCGGGCCGACTCTTCCCCCAGGTCTTCGCTTTCCACGAAGTCGCTGAACGCCTTGAGCAGAGTGCGAGTTTCGCCCGGGCCGTCAACTCCCTCCTGGCAACCGATGAAGTCGCGGAAGTAGTCGGTTGCTTTGCGGCCCTTCGAGCCTTTCAGGTATGAAATGTACTGTCGCGACTTCGGGTTGTTGCGCCACTCCGAGATATTGATCCGGGCAGCCAGGTTGATGTTGCCGAAGTCCAGATGCTTGGAAGGCGTAACGCTCAGATCTGCATTCACGGTTACCCCTTCACTATGCTGGAGCAGGGCAACGACCAGGTAGTCAGTCATGCCTTGCTGGTAGTGAGCGAACAGCACGTGCCCGCCAACAGAGAGGTTTGATTCTTCCATTAGCTTTGTCAGGTGCTCGATAGCAGTACGGCTGAACTCGATGAAGTCGCCGCCTTCGATATAGGCCTGTAGCCATCCGCTGAGCGGGTAGGCTCCGGACTGAGCATGGAAGAAGCCCCAACCCTTTCCAGTCTTTGCGTTGTAGGCTTCGTTCAGGTCCTGCAGCAGGTTTTCGGTGGACTGAGACTCGACCAGCTCGATGTCGCTGACGTGCAGCACGGCTGGAGTGCCGTCTGGCTTCTTGTCGATCTGGTGGATGATGCTGTGGCGGATGGGCATGTGTTTACCTCGGGATGGCGCCGCCCTCCGTGACCGGATGCAGCAAGGTGGTTTATTGTTGGTGACATGAGGGCGTGACAGTTAGGGCAGGTGAATAAACTCGGCCAATTGCTGATCGGTCATGCGGTCAGCGCCGCGAATGAAGCGCTACAAAAGATCCGACTCTTCGTCGATTCCGGTTCGCCCCATTGTTCGCTTTAGCGCCGCTTCATCGTTGTGATAGAGCGATGTGACAATCTTTCTTGACAGCAATCGCGCTTCTTTTTCCTGCGCACTCAACTTGTCCCGCTCGCGTTGATCGCGCTTCCGTTCGGTTGGAGTTTTGGCCACGGCCTACCTCTTTAATTCCGCTTGGCGGCAGTTGGTGTTGAATTTGACGAAGGCGATGACGCACGGAGGTATTGACGCGCCTCACACGTGACTTCCGAAGAAGGCGAACACAGTCAGGATTGCGCCAATACGCAAAGCCCAAATGCTCAGCGCACGCCCTAATTGCTTGACGTCGAACTGCTTGGCTTTGGCTTCCAGCGCACGCGCATGGCTGGTTGCGTTGTTGTGCCCGAAGCGCTCGGCGACGACCACGCCAGTAGCGCGATTGATGAGGGCGAACGTATTGTTGCCGCTCGGCTTCACAACGATCAGTGGCGCCAAGGGTGGCGGCATGACGCCGGGCTTTTGGTAAAAGTCGGCTGTAGCCTGACGCGCTCGCTCGCGCAACCCTTCAAGAATGGCGCGGCGTTGAAAGATAGATTGATGCATGGTCGATCCTCGACAGGGTTGCGGTTATTCGTCAGCGCTCGGATTGTCAGTAGTGCGCAATGGAGTGCTGACGAATAAAAGCAGGCGTGAAGAAGCCCAGTCGAAACCGGGCTGTGTTGCGCTCTCAACAACGCCTCCGTACGTGAGAGCAAGGCCGGGGCGCGCTAAGTTGGCGGGCCCTGGTAGGTTAGTTGTGCATGGCTGCAAATCCTCCGTGTTGTTCGGTCACTTATGCGCAAGACGTCCGGCGCTTCCCGGAATGCGTCAAGTCTGGCGATCTTCGCCCTCGGACTCGCTTGCGCCGTTTACTCCATGACCTGGTTGGCGGCTCTAGCCAACTAGGTCAAATGAATCTGCGCGACGCACCATCCTTAGGTCGCCGCCTCGGCGTTCAGTTGGGCGACGATCACGACGAGAGATTCCGGCATCATCGAACCCCTGAGTTGCCATGATCGCGATGAGCATCAAGCAGAGCGGGGTAATGATCTGTCGGCGCATCGCTTCGGCAACCATTGCGCCTTGGCGGTGAACGCCGAGCTTGAACATGGCGCATGCCAGTCGCTTGACTACGGTGCCCGGTGCAATGTCGAACACCTTGGCGATTTCTTTGGCTGTCAGCCCCTGGGCAACTGAAAGCACGAACTGCAGTTCCCGTGGCGCAAGGCCTCGGCCGAGGTGGCCCTTCCATGCACCGTCTACGATTGTCGATTCCATGATGTCTACTCGGTTGTTTTCCCGATGCACCCGGTTGCCCAGGTGCAGCAGTGAAAGTGTCCGGTGTTGCCAGCAAACCTTGCGTGTCGAGTTATCGGTCACGGAAGCAGGCTGTATTGCGTGCTGTTCCCTGAACTCAAGTGCCGTATGGCGTCAGGGTGCGTCTGCAGGTTGTTAAAGAGCGGGTCGCTTCGGTTTGCTTTATTGGTGGCAACAATACCGCCGGTATTGTGTGTTGGTCAATACCTCCGGTGATGTATTTTCGGAGGGCATAAAAAAGCCCGCTCAGTGGCGGGCTTGAAGTACTCGTAACGCGGTTGCCTGAATCAAATTGCGACGCCAATCCGGCATTCAGAAAAGGAGCCAGATCCCTTTGGCTGATCCGATTATGCTTAGGGAGTATTACTTAGGTGTGACATGCACAAAAGCACCGTCTGCGTCTGGTGACGAGCTCAGTCTTCCGGATCAGTCTCATTCTCTGGTACCCATCTGGCTATTAGATCAACCAGCAGCTCTGCGATAGCGTCACTGTTATCTGACAGCACCTCAAGGTGCTCGTTAACTCGATGGGATGTCTCTGCGGAGCCTCGCTGATCAATCCAGAGTCCTATTTCTTCGATAGCTGAGCCCAAGGCGTTGATATTTTGATTCAAGCGGCTGAGCAGGGCAGGGGTTGGATCATCAGGAAGGGCTGCCATGGTGTCTCCTCTGGTTGATGAGGAAAGCGTAGCAGACACAAAAAAGCCCGCCTGTGGAGGGGCGGGCGAACACCGAGAGGATGGAGCCTCAATCTCGGTGCTTGGAGTCTAGGCGGGGTGCGGGTGATTGCAAGGATGGCAGATACAAGAAGCCCGGCGCTGGGCCGGGCTTGATAATTAGACTGAGATCCGATGTTGTTCGGACATTTCCTTAACCAGCTTCAGGTCATGGGCGAACATTAGCCGGGGGCGTCCTGAGGCGTCACACTCATAATCACCAGAGACTGCGATAACGCTACCAAGTATTTTCTGACCTATTTCACTGGTTACACTCGGGAGGACACAGCGAAGAGTGCCGACGCCGGAAATATTGCGCAGATGGAATCTCCCGGAATCAAGATCAACCTCGCGAACCTCGCCAATAAACTCTCCAAACTTCTTCTTGAGTGTCACTGGTTTCCGAAGAGCATCCCGAAGGACGACGCGCTCGCGGTTGCCAAGCTCGCTTTGGCCCGCGTCAGGGGACGAGATATCGAGCGTATGAATTCCAACTTTGCCAGTAGGTGAAAGCTTAAACAGCGCCTCCAGGCTTGCATCGCGCATCGCTGGATCAGGTATTAGCTCTGCAATCCCAAGATTGAGCGACTCGTCGTCAATGAACTCAGGAATGGTCGGAAGTTGGCGGATGGCGAACTTGATGGCCTCGTGTACAGACTCTGGCTCATCGCTATCCATGATCGAAGCCATAGGGGCGATGGAAAAGCCGGCATAGATACTGCCAGGCGCGAACCCTGAAAAACGCAGATCAAGGTTCTTGGCAAGCTTCTTGGCATCTAGGTCGGTCAAATTGAAGATCGCCTTAGCGAGCATGCGCAACTGTTTTTCTGCAGAAACACACAGCCAGTTGAAAGCTCTTAGGCCAGGCTCCCCAGCAAAGGTGGACGGCCCCTCAGCATGAAATACCAAATCAGAGGTATCCATTATTTTGGCGAGCGGCATCTCCTCCAGGTACATTTCCTCAAGCTTTAGGCGGTAGAGGTCAATCATCCCTGAGAGATCGATCCCCGTGCCGGCTTCCGCAGCTTTTGCGGCCGCAATCTGACCTTGAAAAGCTGAAGCTCTTTTGTGAACTTGATCTACCCAGGTCACCATGGTGAAACCTCAATTATCCCGCGCCGGTCCTTTTCGTTTAAGCCTTTCTTCTTTCCGGCGGCTTTTGGGCCAACGTACTGAAAGAAATTATAGAAATCGTTGTGCCCGGCGAGGTCCAAAGTCACATAAAAATCCATTCCATAAGTGGACTTAATGCGGGCATTTTCTGCTGGGGAGCCGATGCGCAAAAGATCTGCGCGTGCCGCGAGCTCTGCGTTTGGAATGAGTATGGATGATTCTATATCGCCTGGTGTCACCTTATCAGAGATAAAGCTCCCTGCGACGATAAGCGACAGACCGCTACCTGCGGGTCTTAGCTCTGTGTCTATAAAGCGGTGAAATTCCTTCATGAGATTTCGGCGGTGACCGCTGAAGCAGAAGGTCGTCCTGATCTCATCCCATGACGCCCTATGGCATCCTTCGGGCAGGAAACCGCGCTTATCAAGCTCTGGTAAAGGCAAAGCGCATCCCCCTTGCTCTAATTATATTCCGTGCATGGTGTGCAGTTTCGCAGCGACCCTAAAAATCCCCGCTGAGCCGTCTAATTTATATTTCCCGCACAATCTTCCCACTCGTGATATCTGCCACATACCACGCCAGCCGATCCTCCCCAGCCTGAAACACGGTGCACATCTTCAGCACCGCCTGCGCATCCGCCTCATGCCCCGACTGGCTCAGTCGCTCAGCGATCCTCTTCAGCTCTACGGCTGACCACTTCAGGTCGGAGGCGATGCCCTGTAGGTCGCGCTTCAAATCCTGCTCTGGTTTATTGAGCTCCATGAATCCCCCTGAAAGTCGTTACCGCGCCAAATCATCCAGCCTTCACCTCATCCGCTTTGTTCCGCATTCCGCTTAACCCGACCAGACTTCACCTCATCCGCATAACTCACCAGCTTGTCCTCGATCGCCTGGTAGCTCAATGCGATCTTCATCAGTTCGGCGGCACCTATCTCATCCCCGGCATCGAGCAACCTTTTAGAGATGGTGAATAAATCCACTCCTGACCACTTGAGTAGGGCAGCGGCCTCTTTCAGGTCGCGCTTCAGTTCTTGATTGGGTTTCGTTAGGGGCATAAGGCGATCTCCTGGCTTCAAATGAACAGGGAGAGGATCAGTGGCAGTGTCTAGTGCCAGCTTTTTTATCGTTATGGCATCCCTGCTTATCGGTGCGCCCGCCGTGCGCGATAGCGGACACAGAAGTTATCGCCAGTGCAGCAGCCAGTATCAAGGTGAAGATTTTCATGACGCACTTCCTGTGGTTATTGAAAAACTACAAATCCCCGCCACGCCAGATGACTCGGCCTAGGATGTGGTGCTCGTTGAACTCGCTCCGCGAAAGCGTGCGGTCCGGATATTCTTCGTCGTTGTTGTCGCTACGTATGATCCAATCGCCCATAGCCGTCTGAATCAGGCGTTTTACGATTGTGCCGTTGTCAGTGCTGGTCAGTACGTATATGTGCTTGCTGGTAGGCTCGACTCTTGATCTATCAACGAGCAGCACATCGCGGTCGTTGATCGTTGGCCACATGCTTTCGCCTTCGGCGTAGATGACAATCAGGTTCTGTGGGTTCACGCCTTTCATTCTCAGCCAGTCACGCTTAAAAGCGAGAGTGGAGCGAATTTCAACGTGCGAGTTTTCGCTTCCAAGGCCAGCAGCTGCTCTTGCATCGTACTGAGGGATGAAGGCGTACTTGTCATCTACAGCCTTAACGTCATCGCCGGCAGGGAAAGGAGTGTTGGCAGCCGGAGCAGTCAGCACTGAATCCTTGGATGGGGAAGAGTCCTGAGGCGGTGTCAACGCCGAACTCATCTTCTCAAGTTGCTCGGCTAAGACAGGACTGAACTCAGCCACTGGAACCTCAAGCATACGGGCAAATACTGCTGCAGCACGTAGGCTCAAAGCTGTGCGCCGATTCATAAAGTGGCTAACAGCGCCCTGCGTTACTCCATCACCCAGCTCGGCGGCGATCTTTTCTTGGGTGAGCTTCAGTTGCCCGCGCTTTTTCTGAAAAATTGCTTTCAGGCGATCACTGTCTTCCAGCTGCCAGTCGGCAAGAGGAAGTCTTCGAGAGTCTTTAATCATGGATGGATCATATTACCTGCGGTATTCAGCCAGCCAATATCGCCGGTATTGACTGAAAACAATACCGGCGGTCATACTCGTTGCTCGTAATTATGTTGAGGCCGTCGACATGCGTCGTATCCCGCTTTCTGATTTCGCTAAAGAGTACGGCCATACCAAGGCTGCGCAGATGCTTGGTTGCACCCAGGGTGCCCTGAGCAAAGCTATTCGCGTAGGTCGCGATGTAGTCGTGACCTGTAACGAAGATGGGAGCCTCTCGGCGCTGGAGCAGCGCCCATTTCCGTCCCAAAAATCCGCCGCTTAACCCAACCCCACTGCAAGGAGCTATCTGGGACGTGAATTATCAATCCTTCCGAACTCACCCAACAGCACCTCGGATTAGCTGTTAATCCATCCAGTTACCAAATCGCAGGCAAAAAAAAAGCCGGTGGCTAGACCGGCTTCTTCACAACTTATTTCGGGGGCCATTATGTGCACCATTTTCTCATCACGCAACACCGCTGACGTGAGACCTCGCCTTGCACCCTTACTTGCCACGACCACCGCACAGGAGGCCGTGTAATGGCCCGTATCCGCACGATCAAACCCGAATTCTGGACCAGTGAACAGGTCATGGAATGCAGTCCTCTGGCGCGCCTGTTATTTATCGGTGTGTGGAATTTCTGCGACGACGCGGGCAATCACCCCATGTCGGCCAAGACCCTGAAGGCACTGGTGTTCCCAGGCGATGACATCACCTCGGCGAAAGTCGCTGAATTGCTCGCCGAGTTGTCAACAAATGGGCTGATCGATCTCTACGAGGTGTCGGGTAAAGAGTACCTGCACGTCAGCGGCTGGAAGCATCAAAAGATCGATCGGCCGACGATTAAACACCCTGCATATCGACTGACTATCGACGCTGATTCGGAGAATGCTCGACGAGCCCTCGCCGAGGAATCGCAAGAGCCTAGACGAGCCCTCACCCCCGGAAGGGAAGGGGAATGTAAGGGAGAAAACCCACCCAACGCGCTCGAACCGTTCGACCCTCGGGAAATGGTCGCCATGACCCTGGACTGGTTGCCCGATCCAGAAATCCTAAAAACCTATGCCGTTCACGTTGGCCTGTCTGGCGCTCTGTTCACTCCAGCGGTGATTGCCCTGTTCACCTGCCACTACGAGCCGAAGGGTGTGATCAACACCCAGGCTGAATGGGTGAGCATGCTGGTCAAGTGGGTACAGCGTGATCAGGTCAAGACCGCCGGAACCAACGTCAGCCGCTTCCCGGGCAAGTCCCGTACTGACGAACCCTTTGACGATGAAAACACCGACTGGCTGCATCAGGAGGCCACCCAATGAATCAAGTTTCAGTAATCGCCACCGGCCTGTGGGCCAAGGTGCAGACCGGCCAGTTCATCGCTGCCGGTGAAAGCGAACACATTCAGCCCGCCGCAGAACTGTCCCAGGCCACGGCCAAGGTCATCAACGGCCTGTTCCGCGAACTGCGTTCGATCTTCCCAGCGTGGAAGCAGGCTTGGCCGGATATGGCGACCTACAAAGCCGCCAAGCAGCAGTGGATGCGCGGGTTTCTTGAGGCCGGGATCTGCAGCACTGAGCAACTGCGCTTCGGCCTGTTGCAGGCGCGCCAAGCCGCCAAGGACTTTGTGCCGAACGTGGGTGTGTTTATCGGTTGGTGCACACCGACAGCGGAAATACTCGGCCTGCCGAGGTTGGCTGCGGCTCACCGCGAGGCTTGCCGTAACGCGCATCCGTCGATGGCTGGTCAGGCCAAGTGGACTCATGACGCGGTGTGGCATACGGCCAAAGAGTGCGGCTTTGAAAACCTCAACCGGCTGTCCCACGACCTGAGCATCAAGCTGTTTGAGCGCAACTACACGATCACGGTGCGTCGCATTCTGGCGGGCCTGCCGTTGCAGAAAATGCCATTGGCTTTGCCGCCACGGGCCATTGAACGCAGCTCGCCCGAAGTGGGCAACAAGGCTCTGGCGGCACTGCGGGCCATGCGCTCGGGAGGTGCAGCGCATGCCTAATCCTCACCTGGCTCCGGTGGAGCAGAGCGCCTACCGCTGGGCTGTTCACTGCTGCTCCTACAAGCTCGACTTGAGCCACAGCCCAGACCGCGCCGTGGCTCTGTTCGAGCATGAAAGCGTGGCGCACACGTTTGGTCGCCTGATGTGGCCAACCACTTACGAGGTTGTACACCAGCAGCCCCGACAGGAGGGTGACCGTTGAACACCAAAATCAAAACCCTGACCGTGAAGCTGTCGGACGCGGAGATTGGTCGAAATGCCAAGCTTGAGCATGTGCGCGACCTAAGGGATGCCGGTCACCCAGCATTGCACTTTCGCTTCTCCAAGAACCGCACCCGTGGCTCCTGGTACTTGCTTAACAAACGCCGCTGGCATCGCATCGGTGCCTTCCCTGATTTGAGCGCCAAGCAGGTACTGGCAGCGCTGCCGGCCGTGCGCCTGCGTGTATCAGCTGATGCGGGCTCGACCATTTCCCAATGGGTCACCACGGGCGAGCTGCTGAACTGGTATGCCGGTCGCATGGCTCTAGACCGCAACCTGTCGGCCAAGCGAAAGACAACCGGGGCCTCGGCCATGAAGTGCCACTTGTTGCCGCGTTTGGGCGGACTGCCGCTGACCGAGGTCAACAAGGCCACCCTCGACAACCTGCTCATGTGGCCGCTGCAGGAAACCCTCTCCATCGATTACGTGCGCCTGGCGTTCCAGTTACTGGCCTCGGCATTCCGTCAGGCGTTAACGCTGGGCTGGATCTCGACCAACCCAATGGCAGGCATCAAGTTCAGCGACTTCTCGAAGGCCAAGCGCGGCATAAAGCCCTCTCGGCTGCGAGGAGTGCAGTTGCAGGACCTGCTGAACGAGCTGGCCCCGGTCATGGCGAATGAACCCGCTGACGCCATGCTGGCCTTGATGATGCTGTGCCACGGCACCCGGATCGGGGAGACCCGGCAAGCGCGCTGGTCGCATATCAGCCTGGCCGAACGGGAGTGGTTCATTCCGGCTGAACACACCAAGACCGGCGTGGAGCATCACCTGCCGCTGACCGACCAAGTGCGCGGCCTGTTGATCCAGTACCGCGACACCCAAACCGCCCGCGGCTATGACGGCCAGTACCTGTTCCCGGCTCGCAATGGCAAGGCGTTGAGTGAAGGGCAGGCCAGTGCTGTATTCGCTCGGCTGGGCAAGGGTGAGTGGACCAGTCACGACCTGCGCAAGGTGGCCCGTACCGGTTGGGCAGACCTCGGCATCGACCACCTGATCGGTGAGCTGCTGATCAATCACGCGATGGGTCACAGCGTGAAGGTGTACATCCAGTCGGATGTGATGAGTCGCAAGCGTGACGCGCTGGAGAAGTGGCACGCCCATCTAGACCAAAAGGGTTTCAGCCTGATCCACGGGCAGACAGGCGTTAGATTCGGAGAATCCGGTAATGCGCTGGAAGCCGCTAACGGCGTGGCGCGCAGCGCTATTCAGAAAACAACCACAGTAGAGGATTAAAAATGGCCACCGCAGCTGCTGAGTTGACTGATCAAGAAGCCAAGGTTGCTCAGATGCTGGGGGATGCTTGGAGTGAATACCTGAAGCTGCCCATCGAACACCCGATGGAGCAGAAAGAGTTCTGCAGCGCTATTCATGCCTGCCAGAACATGGTGTTGGCCAGATGTGGTGTGCGGGCTTTGAAGTCCACCCAGTCAGTAGCGTTGGAGATCAAGTGATGGGTATGTACAAAGACGTAATGGGCACCCTGGTGCGTGTGCTTGCGGCAGACAACATCGACAACTCCACCAAGCAGAGCTGGCAGAAACTGATCGATGCCGAGTTGCGCTCAGGTGGGCAGGGCGCCGGCATCTCGGTGCGAGACAAGTTCGACTATGACTGTTGTCTGTATGCGCTGCTGCACAGTCGTCTAGCTCCGGCCCAGTGGGATGTCCTTGTTGCCAAGTATTCGACGCACAATGCGAATAAAGTCGCGGCAATCGGCCGGCTCATCAATCGGATTCAAACGCCAGCGCCTCAGTTGTTCATTTATAAGGCGGTGACCGCTTGGGCGATCCCTAAACTAAAGGGCGTGCATGTTGCGCCGCGCGGCGGTCGTGAAGTGGTCAGTCGTGGGCTGCGGGAAGACCTAGAACATGCCGCTGTTGGGAAGAAGATTGCGTCTGGCTGGAAGACCGAAGTGAAGGTCGAGCGTAACCAGTACGTGAAACGTTCCACCGATATGATTGTTTTGCCGCCTGAGTTCTACGACATGAATACTTGGGATACGGAGGGCAAACCAGAGTCCACCCGGCGCCGCTGGAAGACCGGAATAGCCCGGTGTCTTGAGCGGTTGGAAGAGGCCGCAGTAGTGCACGCCACCGAGCTTTTTGACATGGAAGAAATTTTCGTAGAAGCAGCTTGACCGTAGTGGCGCTTTGATCGTAAATTAACCCCATAATGTCGATGTTGCGCGTTATGAGATGCGACATCCGCAGCCCAGTTAATAGCTGGGCTTTTTTGTGGCAAAAATTCTGTTTGTAATAGTGGCTAATTGATATATTCCCGCCCCAATTCAGGAGGGACTCATGAAAAAAGCCGCCATTGCACTACTTCTTGCAGCCGTTGCTACCTCGGGCTGTACTCTCCGTGTTGCTGACATGACAGTCGCGAGCACCAAGAACTACAACATCAACGCCTCAAAATTCGTAAAGGGTAAGCGCGTGATTGGCGAGGATAATTACCCGGTAATTATCTTCCCAACAGGCATCCCAAATATGAAAACGGCGATGGATAACGCAATCCAGCAGGATACCTGCGCAGTAGCCCTTACTGATGTTGTCATGACTCAGCTGAACCATTCCTTCTTGTTCGGGATGATCGGCTTCCGTGTTGAAGGCGACCTGGTAATCGATACATCGCGTCCAGGTTGCGAAGCACGCGCTTAAGATGTCAAGAAATACCAAAGCCCCGCCATCGTGCGGGGCTTTTTCGTTATCGGCTCCATCACACCCATTGCTCCGAGCTGGGAGTGCTGTTGGGGCCGAACCTATCTCGCTCCCCGCAAGGGAGGATGCCGGATGTCACATATGCCAGAGAAGAATCCAGAGACCTGGCTCATTGCCATGGCCTGGCTCAGCCAGAACGCCCCAATGTTCTATGCCGCTGCGCTGTCGTGCTGGATCGCCTTCTTGCGTGTCATCTACGGTGGAGGTAGCCGGCGACAGGCCCTGCTTGAGTCATGCCTGTGTGGCGCGATCACCGCTGGGGCATTCCCGCTGCTCGAATACTTCAACCTCCCATCGAGCCTTGCAGCTGCCGTCGGAGCCTGTATCGGCACCCTCGGCGTGAAAAAGGTTGCTGCCTTGGCTGACCGATTCACCGACTTCAAATTGCCCAAGCGGCAGGAGTGACCCATGCAACTGATCGACAATTGGAAACAAGCGCTGAGCATGACCAGCGTTCAGGCTGGTGGTGCAATCGCTGCCCTTGGAGTTGCTGAGCAACTGATGCCGTCACTTCAGGCCGTGTTGCCACCTATTGCCTATGGCGTGCTGGGGCTCCTGGTGATGATTGCTCGGGTCGTGCTGCAACCGAAGCTGAACAAGTAGGTTGCTGGTGATGGGATGCACTGTATGCGCCGCCCGGCGCGACTGGATAAAGAAGTGGAGTGCAGTTGCTTATGAGCGAGCCCGTGACCTCCTTGCTAGAGCAGATGCTGGTCGAGCAGCATGTGCAGACCGAGCTGCTGAGGCAGATCGCAAGCAACCAGGTGGTACTGATCCAGGCGCTGGCAGAGGACCAGGGTGAAGACCTTGACTCGGCGCCGTTGACCTACATGGATGGCACGCTATGCCGCTGAGGCCGCAGAAACCATGCAACGCTCAGGGCTGCAACGTGCTCACGCGCAACCCTCGCTACTGTGATGATCATGTTCACCTACTGAAGAGCACGGCCCGGGCCAAGCCTCGGGAGAGCAGCACCAAGCGACACTACAACTACAAGTGGCAGCAGGCGCGTGCTGGGTTCCTTGCCAAGCATCCGCTCTGTCTTCACTGCTCGGCACGGGGTTTGGTGGTTGTGGCCACCGATGTCGACCACATCATCCCTCACAAGAACGACATGGCTCTGTTCTGGAACAAGACCAACTGGCAGAGCCTGTGCGGACCGTGCCACTCGGCCAAGACGGCCGCCGAAGACGGCGGATTCGGCAATGCGAGGCGCTGAAAGCAGAAAAACCCCGAAAAAACAGCGAAATTCGACCAAATGAGAGCGATTCGCGCTCACGGGGAGGGGGAGGGTCAAAAGTCTTGGCCTTTTGGCTTCTAGACCGCGCCCTCAATCGTTTTCTTACACCCGCGAAATTAAAAATTCAGGAGTTGCGCGATGGGAGGCACCGCCACGGTCGCCGGCCGTGGTCGCAAACCCAAGCCGACGGCCAAGAAAGCACTGGCCGGGAATCCCGGCAAACGCGCGCTGAACAAGGATGAGCCGCAGTTCTCGAAGATCACCAACGTCGATCCGCCTGAGTGGCTGAGTGATCGCGCCGCCACGATGTGGAAGATGATTGTTCCGGAGCTGCTCCGCGAAAACGTGGTCGCGCTCACCGACTTGCACAACGTCGAGGCGTTCTGTGTTGCCTACGACAACTGGCGGATGGCACAGGAATCGATCCAGCAAAACGGTATCGTGGTTGAGGGTGCCACTGGTGGGCCGATGAAAAATCCGGCGCTGACCGCAGCCAACGAAACAATGCGCCAGATGGTCACATTCGGTTCGATGCTTGGGCTTGACCCGGCCAGCCGGACCCGTCTGATTGGCGGCAACAAGGAGAAAGAAACCAACGAATTCGCCAACCTGCTGAGATCCTGATGACCAAATCCCTGCACCCCAACGTCGACAAGGCGATGGTGTGGGGAAGGTCCGTGCTCCGCGGGAAGGTGCCGGCCTGTCGATACGTCCACCAGGCGATCCAGCGGCACTTCGACGACCTGGCGGCCAGCCGAAAACGCGGGTATCGGTACAAGTTTGACCCCGCTAAGGCCGAGAAAAAGCTCAAGCTAATCCAGTTGCTGCCGCACACCAAAGGGGAGTGGGCGTTTAAGCGACAGCTCATAACCCTTGAGGGGTGGCAGCTTTTCGGCCTGGCTGTCACCTTCGGCTGGGTAAAGAAGAAAGGCGGCCACCGCCGGTTCCGTGAAAGCTACTGGGAAGTGCCTCGTAAAAACGGCAAATCAGTAGTCGCTGGCGGCGTAGGCATCAGCATGTTTGTCGCCGATGGCGAGTACGGCGCCGAGGTTTACTCGGGAGCGACCACAGAGAAGCAAGCGTGGGAGGTGTTCCGACCCGCGAGGTTGATGGTCAGCAAGTCCCCGATGCTGATTAAAGCTGCGGGTATCGAGGTCAACGCCTCGAACATGAATATTCCGTCTGACTTTAGTCGCTTCGAGCCGCTGATAGGCAACCCGGGCGACGGCGCGTCACCCAGCTGCGCCATCGTCGACGAATACCACGAACACCCGACGTCGGCCCAATACGACACCATGCTGACCGGTATGGGTGCACGTCGGCAGCCGCTGATGTTCATCATCACTACCGCCGGCGACGACATCGAAGGGCCTTGCTATGACAAGCGGCGTCAGGTCATCGAGATGCTCGAGGGAACGGTGCCAGACGATGAATTGTTCGGCTGGATCTGGACGCTCGATGAGGGCGACGATTGGACTGATCCGAAGCTACTCGCGAAGGCTAACCCGAACCATGGAGTTTCGGTGTTCCAAGACTACTTGGAGAGCATGCAGGCTAAAGCGATCCGTTCCGCACGATTTACCAATAAGTTTAAAACCAAGCATCTCAACCTCTGGGTAAGTGCCAAAACTGGCTTCTTCAATATGGAGGATTGGAAATCCTGCGAGGACACCTCACTCACCTTGGAGCAATTCGAGGGGCACGAATGGATCGCGGGCTTCGACTTGGCGCGAAAGCTGGACATGAACTCCAGAGCCCGGCTGTTCTGGCGAGTGATCGACGGGAAAATGCACTATTACAGTGTTGCGCCGAAGTTCTGGGTCCCCTACGACACTGCTTTTTACAGCGATAACAAGCGGATGTCTGAACGCTTTCAGGCCTGGGTCAACTCCAAGCACTTGGACTTGACTGACGGCGCCGAGATTGATTACCGCGAGATCCTCGAAGACACCAAGGAAGCCAACCACCAGGCACCGGTGCGCGAGTGCCCGATTGACCCGCACGGTGCTACGGGTTTGAGCCACGACCTCGACGATGAAGGTTTCAATCCGATCACGATCACGCAGAACTACACCAACATGTCGGATCCGATGAAGGAGCTCGAGGCGGCCATCACTGCCGGGCGGTTCCATCACGACGGCAATCCGATCATGACCTGGTGTATCGGCAATGTGATTGGGAAGAACCTGCCCGGTAATGACGACGTGGTGCGTCCGATCAAGCAGGGCGACGACAACAAGATCGACGGCGCGGTGGCGCTGATCATGGCCGTCGGTAGGGTTCTGATAACCGCAACAGAGCCAGACACCAGTGGCTTTTACGACAACCCAATCATGGTAGGCATTTAATGGCGCGCGATAAGAAACCCGGGCGGGTTCGATCTGCCCTCCAGAATTGGCTTGGCGTGCCGGTTGGGCTCAATAACGATTCATTTTGGCAGGAGTGGTTTGGAACATCAGCCAGCGGCCAAGTTGTTACGGTAGACAAGGCCCTGCAGCTATCCGCCGTTTGGTCTTGTGTCCGTCTTTTGTCTGAGACCGTGTCCACTCTGCCTCTCAGGCTTTACGAGCGCCGACCAGATGGCGGTCGAGTTGTTGCAACTAATCACCCCCTTTACGACATTTTGACCAAGCGTCCCAACGCGGAGATGACCCCAGGCAGATTTATGCTGATGGTCGTCGCGAGCATCTGTTTGCGCGGAAACGCATTCGTTGAAAAAAAGCGTGTAGGTAGCCGAATTGTCGCTCTTGACCCTCTGCTGCCTCAGTACATGACCGTCAAACGTCTGGATACGGGCCGGCTTGAATATAAGTACACCACCAAGGGGCATAGCCGCGTAATACCCGAAGCCGACCTCATGCATATCCGTGGCTTCGGTCTTGATGGTGTGTGCGGCATGTTGCCTGTTTCAACTGGCAAGGAGATTTTTGGTGCCGCGATATCCGCCGAGGAAGCCGCTGCAAAGGTTTTTGCCCAGGGCATGCAGGCCTCAGGGATTTTAAGCAGTGATACCGCGCTCAAGCCCGAGCAGCGTGAACAGCTACGGGCAAGCCTGCAGGCTTTCATGGGCTCGAAGAACGCCGGCAAGATCATGGTGGCCGAAGCTGGCTTGAAGTATCAGGGCATCACCATGAACCCTGAGGCGGCTCAGATGCTGGAGTCCCGCTCGTATGGCATTGAAGAGGTCTGCCGTTGGTTCCGAGTTCCGCCTTTCATGGTGGGGCACATGGACAAGCAGAGCAGCTGGGCGTCGAGCGTTGAGGGTCAAAACCTTCAGTTTCTGACCAACTGCCTGAGACCACTGCTTGAAAATATTGAGCAAGAGATCATTCGTTGCCTGCTGGATCGGGATGACCGCTACTTCGCTGAATTCGCCGTCGAGGGCTTGCTCCGCGCTGACAGCCAAGGCCGTGCCAGCTACTACAACATCTGCCTGCAGAATGGCTGGATGAGCCGAAACGAAGTTCGTAAGCTCGAAAACCTCCCGCCTATCCCAGGTGGTGACGTTTACACCGTGCAGTCGAACCTGCTCCCGATCGAACAGCTTGGCCAAGGAAAGGACGGTGGCGAGCAAGTACGCGCCGCGCTATCAGCTTGGCTTCTACCGAATGAAATAAGCCGGGCCCCCGGCAGTTCTGGAGACTGACTCATGACAATTCGAAGCCTTCCGGCAGCGCCGGCGGGTCGTCCCTGCGCGGGCGTCTCCTTTGATCTCATGCCTCAGGCCATGGAGCGTTGGAACGCAGACATACAAGCCGCGGCGGAAGATGACAAAAACACGATTTCAATACTGGACGCCATCGGCTTTGACCCATGGTCCGGCGAGGGCGTGACTGCAAAGCGTATCTCTGCCGCCTTGCGCAGCATGGCTGGAGCTGATGTCACGGTGAACGTGAATTCCCCGGGCGGCGATATGTTTGAAGGCTTGGCGATTTACAACATCCTGCGCGAATACAAAGGCCACGTGACCATCAAGGTCTTGGGACTGGCCGCCTCTGCCGCGTCGATTATCGCGATGGCCGGTGATGAAATTCAGGTCGCTCGGTCGGGCTTCTTGATGGTGCACAACGGATGGACCATCTCTGCCGGTAACCGCCACCAGTTTCGTGAAGTGGCCGACATGATGGAGCCGTTCGACGCGGCCATGGGCGATATCTACTCCGCCCGCACCGGTGGTGATCTGAAGGCAATGCAAAAGCTTATGGACGCGGAAACTTGGATCGGCGGCTCTGCTGCAGTTGAGCAAGGGTTCGCTGATTCGCTTCTCGAGTCCGACTCCATCAAAGAAGGCACGAAGGCTCAAGTAGGTCTCATAGCCGCACGAAAGCTCGACTTGATCCTCGCCAAGCAGGGCATGCCCCGCAGCGAGCGACGGTCACTCATTCAAGAAATCAAGTCCGGTACGCCTTGCGCTGCTGGACCCGGTACGCAAGACGCTGCCGAAAACCTGGCCAATCTGGCCGAACCAATCGCCGAACTGGAACGAGCGCTCGCTCGGTTCTCGGCAGCCGCTACTAATTAAGGAAACGAAACTATGTCTGACCAAGCCCAGTTGCTTGCAAAAATGAGCGCCGAGCTCGAAAAAGCTTCCAGTGATTTCAGCTTGAAAGCTGAAGCCGCGCTCGGCGAAGCGAAAAAGGCAGGCACTTTGTCTGCTGAAACCAAGGCCGCCGTCGATGAGATGGCCCTGAAGTTCAATACCCTGACCGAAGCCGAGAAGCAGCTCAAAGCTCAACTCGGTGAGCTGGAGCAGGAGTTCGCCCGTATTCCCACCCAGGCCGCCGCCTCTCAGCGCGAGACCCTGGGCGGTACCGTCATCAAGAGCGAGGCCTTGGCTGAATTCGCCAAGAGCATTCAAGGCAACCGCCGCGTCAGCGTTCCGGTTAACGCGGCGCTGCTGAGCACCGGTGTTGCCGAAGGCGTAGTTGAGCCTCAGCGCCTGCCAGGTATCGACGTGATGCCGAAGCAGCGTCTGTTCATCCGCGACTTGATTGCGCCAGGTCGTACTACCTCCCCGGCGATCTTCTGGGTACAGCAAACAGGATTCACCAACGCCGCCCGTGTGGTTGCTGAAAACACCGCCAAGCCGTACAGCGATATCCAGTTCGATACCAAGATCACGCCGGTTACCACCATCGCGCATATGTTCAAGGCATCGAAGCAGATTCTGGACGACTTCGCTCAATTGCAATCGACCATCGACGCCGAAATGCGCTATGGCCTGAAATACGCTGAAGAGTCGGAGATCCTGTTCGGCGACGGTACTGGTGTGCACCTGCACGGGATCGTGCCGCAGGCCCAGGCTTACTCGGCCGCCTTCGAGCCTGACGCCATGACCCAGATCGACCAGCTGCGCTTGGCCATTCTCCAGTCTCAACTGGCACGCCTGCCGGCCAGCGGGCACGTTCTTCACTTCACCGACTGGGCGAAGATCGAGCTGACGAAGGACACCCTGGGTCGTTACATCATCGGCAACCCGCTGAGCCTTGCAGGTCCTACGCTGTGGGGCTTGCCAGTTGTTGCGACTGAGCTGGCAGCCTTCCTCGGCAAGTTCCTGACCGGTGCTTTCCAGACCGGCGCTCAGATCTTCGATCGCGAAGATGCCAACGTGGTGATCTCCACCGAGAACGCTGACGACTTCGAGAAGAACATGATCTCGATCCGTTGTGAAGAGCGTCTTGCTCTGGCGGTCAAGCGTCCGGAAGCGTTCATCTACGGCACCTTCGCCACTCCAACCCCTTGATGTAGCGGGGCCGCCCGAGCGGCGGCCCTTCGGAGTCCGACATGAAATTGAAGACCCTAAAACCGCTGTACCTCGGCGGTAAAACTCTCGTCGAAGGCACCTCGTTTTTAACCGGGGAACAGCACGGGCGGCAGCTGCTTCAGAAAGGTTATGCCGAGCTGGACGAAGGCAAGGATGAGGCGCTTGTGGATCTGACTGATTCGGAAACCCAACCAACACCCATGACCTCCGCCAGCGTGGACGATCCAAAGCCTGACCCCAAGGCAAAGGCCACCGATAAGAAAAAGGCTGACTGAGCATGAGCGTGATCGACATTGAACTAGCGATGAGGCATTTGCTGGCGGAGCCGGAAGACCAGGTGCTTGTCCAGGCTCAGCTCGATGCTGCAGAAGAGGCCGCCCAGCAGTTCCTGCAGCGCCGGTTCTTTGTTGATCAGGCCACTATGGATGCCGCCAAATCCCAAACCATCCAACGCACTCGGGCTGCACGCGATGTTTATGCCGCGGCCAAGGCGGTAGCTGATTTACCTGAGAACCACGAATTCCGCTGTCGCCTGCGTGAGCGGGCAAGACAGTCGCTCGCTGACAGTTTCGAATCCATCGACATGGACGAGTACGGGATCGTCATCAACCCTGCAATCACTGCGGCCTGTCTGCTGAAGTTGGGCCACCTGTTCGCGAACCGTGAAGAAGTGGTGACCGGCACCATTGCCACCGAATTGCCTTTGGCATCCAAGTCGTTACTGATGCCATATCGCATCCGGATGGGTGTTTGATGCGCGCGGGCAAATTGCGACATCGAATAGCGTTCCAGGCGGCAGGTCAGGTTCAAGATCCAGAAACTGGCGAGATGCTCGACGGCTGGGAAACGATCTGGGAGAAAGTCCCTGCATCAGTTGAGCCGTTGAGTGCCCGCGACCTAATCGCTGCACAGGCGGGCCAGTCCGAAGCATCTGGCCGGATGGTGATCCGCTACCGCGCCGGGGTCCTGCCCACGATGCGAATCCTGTACCGAGGTGGCATCTACAACATACAGGGGCCGCCGCTTCCCGATCCTGACTCTGGTCTTGAGTACCTCACCATCCTGGTGTCGAAGGGGTTGAATGATGGCTGAGACCGTTGAATTCAGCATGCTCGGTGTGGATTCGCTGCTCGAAAAGCTCAGGACGGTCAACTACGACATGAAGCGCAAAGGTGGGCGATCAGCTCTACGCAAGGCTGCGCAGTTGATAGCGGACAAAGCAAGGGAAGGCGCTTTGCGCCTGGATGATGCCGAGACCGGGCGCTCTATTGCCGACAACATCGCTCTGCGCTGGAACGGACGGTTGTTCAGAGCCTCTGGAGATCTTGGTTTCCGAATCGGCGTTAAGCATGGGGCGGTTCTCAAGGATGGGGGCGAAAAGTCACAGAACAGCCCAACCCCTCATTGGCGCCTGCTGGAATTCGGAACAGAAACAATTGCGGCAGATCCGTTTATGAGGAATGCGCTTGCCGACAGCATCAACGAGGCGACCGATGCGTTCATCACAAATTACGAAAAGACCATTGATCGGGCCATCAAGCGCGAAGCGAAATCGAGAGGGGGTTCCTGATGGCAGCAGCACCAATCTTTGCGGTTTGTGCCGCGAGTCCTCAGGTCACCGCATTGCTCGGGACCGTGCCCACTAGGCTGTATCCGTTTGGTGAAGCCCCGGAGGGAGTGGCCAAACCCTATGCGGTTTGGCAATTAATCAATGGTAGCCCTGAGAACTTCCTCGCAGGTCGCCCTGATCTCGACGGATACACGCTGCAGGTTGACGTTTACGCAGCCACCGCTACGTCGGCCAGAGCCGTGACCTCCGCTATCAGCTCCGCGATCGAGCTCGTCGCGTATGTCACGCGATGGGGAGGCGAATCGAAGGACTCCGCCACAAAGAACTACCGGTCGAGCTTCGACATCGACTGGCTTGTACCCAGATAGAAAACTTCAACCCCAGGCCCGCCATGTGCGGGTTTTTTTATGCCCGACATTTGGAGAATGCCATGTCGATGCTCACCCAAGGCACTCAGGTTTACGCTCTCATCCCGAGCGTTGCCAACCCTTCAACTCTTGAAGTCGTTGAGATCGAATGTGCTACCGCTTTAAGTCCGGGCGGCAACCCTGCGGACCAGATCGAGACCACCTGTCTTAGCGAGACCGTCCGTCGATATATGCGCGGCCTGCGCACACCTGGACAGGCGTCGTTGACCCTCAACGCCGATTCGCGCAATGCGTCCCATATTCGGCTGTACCAGCTTTCCGAGGACGACAGCATCGAGAGCGTCTCTTGGGCGGTCGGTTGGTCGGACGGCAAAGGAATCCCTCCAACAGTGAACGTTGCCGGGGACGATTTCGAGCTTCCTACGACTCGAACCTGGTTCATCTTCGAGGGCTACGTTTCGGACTTCCCGTTCGACTTCGCAGCCAACACCGTGGTCACTACTGCGGCCACCATCCAGCGTTCGGGCGGCTCCGCCTGGATTCGCAAAACTACCACTCCGTAAGGATCGACTATGCAGCTGAGTATTCAGTCTCTGATGGAGCGTGGCTCGTTCACGGGCCGTCCAGTTAAGAAAGAGATCACCTGGAAGCAGGGTGATACCGAGCATACGGCCACGGTGTTTGTGCGGCCGCTGGGCTACCAATCTGCGGTGAGCGACCTGATGTCCGGCGTCGGGAAGCAGGACGGCGTGGCAGGACGAATCGCTGTAAGCATTTGCGATGAGGCCGGGAACCCGGTCTTCACCGTGGGTGACATCACCGGTGCCGCCGACCCCGAGCGCGGCGCGCTCGATGGCAGCCTGTCCATGGCTCTGCTCACCGTGATTGGTGAGGTGAACCAGTTGGGAAAGATGACGAGCTCTCCGACGCCGACGAGCTCTGGCACGAAATTGCAATCTCGATTGGCGCCACGATCGCGGAAGCGAAAGAGCGCCTGAGTCTTGCCGAGTACAGAAGTTGGGTGAGATATCGCGAAAAGCGAGGCTCACTTAACTGGGGCATGCGCATAGAGCGAGGAACGGCGATGTTGGCGGCGCTCTATGCCAACTCCAAGAGCGCGAAGGGCGGTTACAAAATCTACGACTTCATGCCGCACGATTCGGAACAGCCACTGACGCTGGAACAGGCCATGGAGACATGGGCATAAAAACAGGCCATTTCTCAAAATGGCCGGTGTCGCTTGGAGTTACAGATGGCTAATTCACTGGGCACGCTAACGCTCGATCTTATCGCGCGTATCGGTGGTTTTACTGGTCCGCTGGACAAGGCCGAAGTTGCGGCTCGGAAGTCAGGCAAAGGGATTGCCGACGCTGCGAATATGGCCTCGCTGGCCTGGAGTGCGCTTGGCGAAGTCGTTGCGGGTGCTGTTGCGGGTTTCTCGGTGGGTGCGGTGCTTACCAGCTTCATCACCGAAACTCGGGATGCTGAAAAGGAACAAGCCCAGCTGGCAGCAGTACTTAAATCGACGGGCGAGTCAGCCGGCTTCAGTCGAGACCAGCTGAACGAAATGGCTGACGCCATGGAGAAGGCGAGCACGTTTTCTGGTGGTGATATCAACCAGGCGCAGACAGCGCTTCTGGCATTCACCGGTGTTGTCGGGACGCAGTTCACCCGAGCGCTTCAAGCCGCTTCCGACATGGCCGCGCGTACCGGCACAACAGTGCAGCAGGCCGCCGAAACAATCGGGCGGGCGTTGGACGTGCCAACAGAGGGCCTCAGTTCTCTGAGCAAGCAAGGTTTCAGATTTACCGAGGATCAGAAAAAGCTCGCGGAGTCACTTGAGTCTGTGGGGGATGTGGCGGGTGCCCAGGGCATTATCCTAAATGCACTTGAGGAATCGTATAGCGGTGCCGCCGCAGCTGCCCGGGACACCTTCGGCGGCTCGCTGGATGCACTTCGCAATACAGTTGCCGGTCTCCTGACCGGCGAGGGGAGCCTCGATGGTGCACGCGCAGCGGTCGAGGCGTTTAACTCGGCCTTGGGATCTCCGGCGGCACGCACCGCGCTTGGACTAACTGCACAGGCAGCAGCAGCTCTAGCTGTTGTGTTGGCAACTCGCCTAGCCGCTAGTGCCGCCGGAACCGCTATCGCTTTCGCTGCGGCTCAAGTCGAGGCTGTCCGCTATCAGCTCGCGCTTGCGCGCATGGCCGGTGTAGCGCCTGCAACAGCCGCAGGGCTTGTCGGAATCGGGGTTGCTGCCCGTGGTGCATCGGCAGCCATGGCGTTGCTTGGGGGGCCGGTTGGGGTAGTGCTACTCGCTGCCAGTGCGCTTGCCTACTTCGCCATGAGCGGCGATGACGCTGACGAATCGGCGACGTCCCTGACCAGCAAGATTGATTACCTGAATAAGTCGTTCGACGGGTTCACAAAGAATCAGGCCGCCTCGGCCTTGCAGGACATCAACCAGGATTTGATGGACGCGCAGCTGCGAGCTCTTGATGCAGAGAGCGCTGTTTCCCAGTACCAACGATTGCTGCGTGATCATCCCGATGATACCCGGCAGCGCGAATGGAACGCGTCCCTGATAACCGCACAGGGCGAGCTTGATACAGCCCGGCAAAGGGTTGAGGCCTTCGGCGCGCAAATCAATGTGCTGAACGGGATCCTTGCTGCGCCAGTGGTGGTGGAGCAATCGAAAGCCTTCAGAGACCTGGCGAAGACGCTTGACGAGCAGATATTGCTTTCGGGGAAGAAAACAAGCGCCGATAAGCTCGCCGCCCGTATCGGTGCCGGGCTCGTCACGGGCCTGAAAGAAGGCGAGGGTGACCTGCTCATAGCGAAAGCCAAGACGTTGGACGCCAGCGAAGCTGCGATCGAGGCAGAGAAGAAAAGCGCTGCTGCTTCGAAACAAGCCGCTACGGCAGCAGCCACGGCGGCGTCCGCGCTGACCAAGCGTGGAGAGGATGCGATTACCGACTATCAGCGCCAGATCGCGCTGATCAACACCTCCGCAGATGCGCAGAAGAAAGCAACGGAAGCTGACAAGCTCAGGTTTGAACTGGCCTCAGGCAAGTTGGTTGGCATTAACGCCACTCAGCAAAAACGCTTGGAAGGCTTAGCAGCCGAGCTTGATGTTCTCCAAAAGCTCAAGGTGGCAAATGAGGATGATGCGAAATCTGCTGCCTTCGCTGCAAATCTAAAGGCGGAAAACGCGACGGTAAAGTCCGGTTTCGATATGGAGTTGGCCGGCGCGGCTATGGGCGATCAGGCGCGCGACCGCCTGATGCAGGATCTAGCAATACAACAAGATTACAACGAGAAGATGACCCGCCTGCAGGAGCAACTGAATACCGGCGATATTTCGAAAGGCCTGTATGACAAAGAAACCGATATTCTCAAAGAAGCATTGGCGGCGCGGATGGTGTTACAGCAGGACCACTACAATCAAATAGACAAACTTCAAAAGATGGGAGTCGTGGGTTTCATCAGCGGGGTTTCCACGCAAGCCGAAGCCAGCATGAATCTCTACGGCACGATGAAAAGCGTAGGTGCCGATACGTTCCACAATCTCACCGACGCCATCACGGAATGGGCCGAGACCGGCAAGCTGGATGCCAAGGGCTTGGCCGCGAGTTTCATCCAGTCCGTGGGACATGCGCTGCTTTCCTATGCCGCCGCTCAAGTGGCGATGGCCGGACTTAGCGCGTTCACGGCGATGATCGGCATTCCCTTCGTTGGCCCTGTCGTTGCACCTGGTGCGGCCATCGCAGCGACAGCTGCTGCTGGAGTGATGATGACGGCCGTAGGTTCGGCACTGGACGGACAGGCGCACGACGGTATCGATTACGTTCCGGCTGATGGCACGTGGAACCTGAAGAAAGGTGAGCGGGTAACCACCGCAGAAACCAGCGCAAAGCTGGATAGAACGCTGGAGCGAGTCCAGCGTGATGCATCTGGCGGCTCTGGCAATGTGGTCAACCTTCACGAAGACGCCAGCCGCGCGGGTCAGGTGGAGAACCGTACCGGCCCGGACGGCAAGCAGATCACTGACATGTGGGTGTCCAACATCCGCGCCCACGGCCAGATGGCCAAAACCCTAGAGCAAACTTATGGACTGAAGAGAGTGGGGCGATGACGGCACTTGAAACGCTTTACGCCTCAGGCGGCAAAGCCGTGATCATTCCCACGTTGGAGTTGAGGTGCTCGGCGTGGCCGGCGCCTATCTACCTCTGTCATGGGTTTGATGACACCACAGCCAAGACGGACACCGGTGCAACAGTGAAGTTCACTGCATCGGGGTTTGCTGTGGCGCTGCCCAAGCGGGACAACAGCGGCAACCAGTCGCTGACCTTTGCCATCGATAACGTGACAGGGGAGGCACAGCAACTGATCGACAAGGCGCTTGATGCCCGGGCCAGGATCAGCCTCGTGTTCCGGGTGTACATCTCCAGTGACCTGAGCGCGCCGGCAGAGCGCCCCTACCGCATGACCGTGCTGAACGGGTTTATGCAAGGGGCGAGTGTCCAACTTAACGCCGGCTATTTCGACTTGATCAACCTCGGCTGGCCCCGCCGCAAGTACACCTTGGCCTTCGCGCCCTGCCTTCGCTACATCTAATCGAACCAGAGGAAGAGAAATGAACGAGCACACCGAACTGCGCGCGGGAGTGATTGCTGCTTATGGAGAGGGCAAGCAGCTTTCTCAGCTGGATGCGCTAATAGCCCAGAATGAGCGGCTTTTGACGCTTGAGAGGAGTGTTCTAAAAAAGGCGGAAATGCTGCGTTCGGGGTGGTGGGACTTGTCCGAGGAAACCGGAGCTGCTGGGGAGATCCATCAGGCGATAACAGACTTTTGGATAGAGCTTGAGAACGAGGTTAAGGCGCGCGAGCTACTTGAAGAAAAGATGGCCTCTCAATAGAGGCCGTCATTCCCTATTTGTTCATAAGGGCTTCAATCCGTGCTCGCCCGAGCGGCATGATTGCTGGTGACATCTTGACTCTGATTCTCCAGTTTCCCGCTACCATCTGGGTGGCTGAAATGTTTGCAAGGCCGGTTCTTTGAACTGCTGCAGCGGCTTGGTAACTGACTAGCTGCTGCAGTTCGCCAAGATTAATCTCGCCATCCGCCCAGCGGGCTATGTCTACAAGGGCGGCATCCACCTGTTCTTGAGTGAGAACTTCGCGAATCTTCATTTGACCTCCAGGTCATAAACCACGCCGAAATTGGCGGTACCCCAGTCCATGGGCTTGCAGGCAACGGACTGGGGGAAATCCTGCTGCATGAAGTCACAACGCTACTACGCGGCAGCTCTGCGGCGTTACTGGGTATTTCCCCAGCACTGAGGCATCCCATGTTCGACAAATACCTGAACGCTTCCTACGAGGATGGCGGGCGAAGCCATGCGCACCTGGATTGTTGGGGCTTGGTCCGGCTGGTCCGGCATGAAGTCTACGGCTTGTCCTTGCTACCGAGCTGGGGCTACGTCCGCAATACCATGCCGATGGAATTCACCCGGGCGGTGAATGAGGGCGCCGCCGCCATGGAGCGCTGCGAACCGCAGATCGGCGCTATCGCCTGCGTCTGGCGTGGGCGCATTTGCTTCCATGTCGCCGTCATCGTCGAGGTCGACGGCCGGCTTCATGGCATGGAAATGAAGTCCTCCGGCGCAACCATCAAGCCGTTGCGCAAATTTCAAGACCAATATCTGACAGTGAGTTATCACCGTGATCGAACTCTACCCGAGCAAGCTGGAAGGCCAGCCGTTGGAGCGCTACAAGACTGATCGCGTGATGACCCTCGAGACGTGGCTGATCGAAAACGTGCGGACCTACCGCGCCATGGAGTCGCCACCGATCAGCATTGAGGTCAATGGCGTGTTCATCGATCCGGGCAGATGGTCCAAGGTCGAATTCGCGCCGCCCGACACGGTGCGCATCTACCCGGAGCCGAAGGGCACCGGGCTGGAGATCGCAGCGTGGGCAGTTGTTGCCGCGATAGTGGCGGTCGCGGTGGTTATGCTGACCCAGAAGCCGCTTGCAGTACCGACCTCAGCGAACAACCCAACCGGCAAAGGGCTCGGGCTGGCGAAAACCACTGCCAACCAGGTGAAGCTTGGGGACATCATTCGAGAGTGCTCCGGCAAGAACGAAATTTTCCCGGACTACCTGACGCCTACACGCCGATATTTTGGTAGCGACCCAACGGTACAGTGGGTGGAAATGCTGCTCTGTGTCGGCGTCGGAGAATTCGATATTCCGCCTGGGCAGGTACGTATTGGTGGAACACCGATCGCATCGTTGGGCAGCACGGCCAGCTACACGATCTATGGCCCTGGTGAGTCGCTAGCAGCGGAGCCTGCTCGTTTGTGGTGGCACAACTCTGATGAGGTTGGCTCAACCTCGACAGGAAGTGCCGGTCTGACGTTGACTACCACCACGAACATTGATCAGCAGTTGGCCGCTGAAACCGTCCAGTTTAGCGAGTTCGTGATTTCGGTTCCGCCGTTGGCTGGGTGGTTCCCGCATGGCTGGGACGCGGGTCTGATTGCGCGAATCGAGGTGATGTACCCCTATGTGTTCGTTGCGCCGGCTGATGGCTCGGCGACGGTCATCACTGGTGACCATGTGCCGATGCTCGATCCTTTCGTTGGCATGAAAATCGAAATCACGGGCGCCAATGCCGGTGAGTACGTGGTGGCCACCTATACCCCGTATGTGCCAGGCGTCCCGGCTGTTTCTGGAAGCGCTTCGCGGGTGACCGGTAACTCCGTGCCCGCGCGATATGATTTCGACGTCACGCCCCTGACTTTCACCGTCAGCCACGGAGCCATTACTTTCAGAGTAGATCTCAATTCAGCCGTAACGGATCTGGCTGGCTTGGTGGTTGCTGTGAACGCCGAATTGGCGGGTTCCGGCCTGTTGGCCAGCGCCGCCGGCGGGTTTCTTCGCGTTGCTGAGGCCGCCCCTCCCTTCAGCGGTAGGGCGCTTTCGTTGGCTGGATCAGTGACAACGGTATTTGGCGGGGCTCCTGTGTACGTCACGGGTGTTAAAACGGTAGCTGCGACTGATGCGGTGTCCGCAAAGATCACCCTAGCCTATGACGGCGGCGCGCCGGCGATCGGCCTGCAAACTGGGATGCTCTGGTCCTGCATCGGTTATCGGGGACTCCGGTACCGGATCAGCTCCGTTTCAGGTGACTCGGTTGATGACGATGAAGACACTGAAGATGTTGACGAAAGCCATGGCCCGTCAGCGATCACGGTTATCCGCCTGACGGATACTGGCGCAGAAGATGAGGACTGGGTGGGTTTCGATGATATCCAATCCAACAGCGCTTCGATTGTGCTCGATCGCTCGACCACTGAGGGCGACTGGGCAGGGCCTTTTGCAGCCTGCCCGGAAGGTGAGCTCGTGCGCCGCATCGAGTTCGATTTCTTCTTCCCCCAAGGTTTGGTTCGATACACGGAGCGCAACGGCAACACTCGCTCCCATTGGGCCGAGGTGGAAGTGCAATACCGTGACATCGAAACAGCTGGAGCCTGGACGAGCGCTAAATTCAAGTTTGAGGCGATGAGCGCTGACCAACAAGGCTACACCCGAAGTGTTTTCGCCCCGAGTTACATTAGGCCGGAAGTTCGAGTTCGGCGTGTTGGCGAGGAGTCTTCTGAAAATTTCAAATTTAACCGAGTGCAGTGGTATGGCCTGCGGGGCCGGATCGATAAGGCCCCGAGTCGTTACCAAGGCTGCACGGTGATGGCGCTTTACGTCCGCGGCGGCGACAAGCTTTCCGCTCAGTCGCAAAGCCAGGTGTCTGTCGTCGCCACCCGTAAGCTTCCGATTTTGGTCAATGGCGCATGGAGCGTGCCAACCGCGACGCGCGACATCGTGCCCTGGGTCAACTACGTCATGAAGTCGGTCGGCGGAACCGATGAGGATATGGACGTCGAGGAGCTGGCGCGCTACGGCGCGATCTGGAGCAGTCGCGGCGACTACTTCGACTTCCCAGTTGAGGATGACAGCACGGTCAAGGAGTGCATCAATGACGCTCTGCTTGCCGGCTTCGCCGAGTTCACCCTGGAGCGGGGGCGGGTTAGTCCGGTGCGGGATGAGCCACGCACACAGATCGGTCACATGTACACGCCGCAAAACATGACCGAGGAGCTGAAGCGCAACTTCACGCTTTTGGAGCCAGACGCCTATGACGGAGTGGACATCAAGTATGTGGACGAGGTTACGCGAGCGACAGAGACGGTTCCGTGCCGTCTGCCAGGTGATGCCGGCAAGACCGTGCAAACGGTTACCGTAAAAGGCGTGACGAACCGCGACAGAGCCTGGCGCTATGGTATGCGCTTGCGGCGAGCCCAGGTCTACCGCAACAAAACCTACAGCTGGAGTACTGAGCTCGACGCGCTCAATAGCGGCTATCTCAGCTACGACGCCGTCGCCGATGACATTCCAGGGTATGGGCAGTCGGCCGTTCTCGTGGATTGCACAGTCGGTGTAGGGCCGGTGATTCTGGAAAGCACGGAGCGATTCGTTTGGACTTCGGGAGCCTCACATGTGGTGGCGCTTCGCCGGCCGGACGGCTCGCTCAGCGGGCCTTGGGCTGCGTCGAGGATCGATGAGTTCCGCTTGGCAATTCCCTCACTCGACTTCGAGCCTGGCTTGTCCTGGGACATCGATCCGCCGCACCTTCTGTTCGGTGAGTCGACACGATGGTGCTATCCGGTGCTGATTACTTCAATTGAACCAGGCGACCACTCGGCGGACGTGGAGGCCGTCAACTATGACCCGCGTATTTATGCGGATGACGATCACTTCGCCCCCACATAAGGACTGCGGAACATGCTGACAATGCCTGATGGGATTCCGCTACCACTGCGTGAGGGTTATGGGTTCACGCCAACCAACCCGATTGCGCGCACGCCATTCTTGACCGGTCGGGCGCGCAATCGGCGCCGGTATCTGAGTGTGCCGACTGAGGTGACCGTTACCTGGCTATGCAATGCCAAACAAGCTCGCCTGTTTGAGGGGTGGTGCAAGTGGGGGATTGGTTGGGCCGATTGGTTCATTTGTCCTATCAAAAGCCCGCTGGGTCTGATGCCAACCCAAGCGCAATTTACTGGGATCTACAGAGGCCCTGAGCTCGTAGGTGTCGACCACTGGCGGTATACCGCTGTGCTCTCACTCTTTGAAATGCCGGTTATTTCCGAAGCCGAACTGACCGACATGATGGCCGGCATGAATATCGCCGTCATGAACTCCCGGCTGCGCGGCTTGCTACAGCGTTGGCACACCAAGTCATGGCAAGGTGCGACATAACCGCTCGATTTAAAAATCACTTTTCAATTCTATAGCCCGCCACTGAGTGGGCTTTTTTTCGCCTGGAGTAAATATGAGCGGAGCCCAAGACCTTCAGCTTTTTGAGCAGTTGGTGGACAACGCCAACTCGTTGTTTTTGTCCGATGAGGACTTTGTCGTCATCAACGGGGTCACGAAGCCAACGCTGAAGAAAATATATGCTGATTTCATGGCGAGCATTGGCACCTTTATTACGGTGGCTGATGGGCTTGAGGCTACCAATGGAACTGGTACGAACAATCGGTTCTTCACTGTGCCCGAAGCGGGGAATACTTATGAGACGCGCTATCGCAATGATGCGGGAGCAGCGGTCCAAGTTGGTCGGATCTCAAGCGCAGAAACTATAGAGAAAGTGCTGGAGCTGATTAGAGCGGCTGATGGGACGCCCATTTATGCTCTTCTAGATGATATTGGATTTGCCTGGGGAGCCATCAACACCGACGGCTTCGACCTTCCTGGTCTGTCAGTTAAGCCCACGCGGGAAAGCAGCACCACTTTACTGGACCCGGAGGGATTCTTGATTCTTGAAGACGGTGAAGAGGGGATGACCCTCGGTCCACTAAGTGTGCGACACGTGCCCGGTGATGGTCTGTGGGTGTTAGACGATCTCGGGTTTGTCTGGAACAACCTATTGGATTCAGCTTCGCAGGTAGTGCCTGTCGATCCGGTAATCCCCTCGACAATACCTATTCTCTACGGACCAATTTGCGGCGTACACGGAGAGTATACCTCCCTATACGTGCGTAACGTATTAACCGAGCGCCCAGCCAAAAACACCGTTCTCGGAACTATTACCTCTATCACCCTGCCAGAGATTCAGACGAGTGACTTCGAACTAAAGTTTCTTACGGAAAGTATGGGTGCAAGTGCATATCTATACCTTAGATCAGAATTATCTGATGCCGAGAGGTCGAGGCTTTTAATGTCTTGTGTTTCAGCCCCTAATCCAGGAGCTGGGGGTGGTAACGTTCTCACTATTGGCGACTCAATCCAGAACAGGCAGGGCGCGCATTTACAGAAACAATATGCTGAGAGCTGGGGTTATTTTCCAGACTTTATAGGAACCCTCGAAGGTTCGACCCAAGCTGAAGACACCGAGAATTCCGACGGCCCGTTAGGTGAGTCTCGTGAGGGCTGGGAAACCGGCGACTTCACGTACTCGATCACTGACAGGGTGAGCATCGTCGAGCCAGGCGGGGAGGCTGCATACTTAGCCCTACCTAAAAGCTCTAAATGGAAAATCAACCCATTTCTTCGCGTAGCTACCGGGAGCGATTCAGCCGATATTATTCGCAACGGTATGGTATTCGACCCAGCGTTTTATCAATCGAGGTTTTCTCTGGGTACGCCGGCGGTCGTAAATATCACTCTCGGCACTAATAACGTTCGGGATAGGTCTGTTGCGGAAATATACGACAATGCCTATTCAGATCTAACCTTGCTTATAAGCCAATGCCGGGCGGCATGGCCTCTCGCAAAGATCGTTCTATCCTGTCCAGGAACTCCTAGGGACCCCGCCCGCGACGTGCTTTGGGAAACTAAGTATGTTCCCTATTTACGGGCTTTAATCCAAGCAAAGAAGGACGCAGGCAGTACGAATGTAATCGTCTTTCCGGCATGGGCGCACATGACACAGGAGGCCGGGTACACAATCGCATCTGCGACTGCCAAGGTTGACCCGCTCACCGGCACCTCCACAGGCGCGCTGGGAGATACGGTTCACCCACGTGGCAGCGTACGACTTGAACTCCATAAGGCTTACGCAAAGATGCTTGCATGCATCTTCGCAAATTTAATTTAAGGGGAATAATAATGGGAACCGCTATAACTGCAAAAAACTCCAATGCCGAGAATTCAGGGATGAGGAAATTCTTTCCTCCGGTCACGCGCAACCTGGAGGCCTGGCATTTCCTAAACACCGACGTAGCGAAGGCAGCCACTAACTACGCGTGGGGTAAGCCTGACGCAGTGGTCGTGGGCGCACCGCTAGAGTTTTCTGATTATATTCAGTTTAAAGGGTTGGCAAACTACCTTCAGACGGAGGTGGCTGAGTCCGCCACACAGACCGTCTTCAGCGTGATTAGAACAAAAGATACACGGATTGGCCTCGATCACCTTCCGGCCTTCTATGGCAATTACCGATCCGCTAGCAATGGAGGATCATATTTGGCGATCCCGGCGGGCGCCGCCAGCCTGACAAAAGTAGCATGCAGATTTACAGATATGGGACAGACAGCCGTAACATCCTCACCCGTGTCATTAGGGGCACCTGCTGCCGTCAACCTAGGCGAATGGTCTCTAGTCGTAGACATTACAAAAGCGGGCTTCAACGCAATACAAAACGCCACGATGTCTACGTCCGCAGAACGCACGGACACCACGTACGGGCGAAAAGTATCTTCGGAACCTTATAGGATTGGCTCAATTTACGAAGCCAGCAGCCTGTGGAAAGGCACGGCAGACATGGCGATGTGGGCGCATTATTCTACTGAGCTTACAACTTCCGAAATTGCTGCTGTAGTTGCCCGTATTCGGGCTTATATGATCCGGCGCTTTGGGATCATCGTCTGATTGAATGTAAGAACCTAATTGCCGCCTAGTGCGGTTTTTTTGTGCCTGAAATTCGTGAAGCCCGCCCAGTGCGGGCTATTCCTCCGGAGAAAAGTAATGCCCATCACTGTGCAGCAGTTACTGCAGATCCTCCCGAACGCCGGCCAAGCAGCCGGCGTTTTTGTGTCCGCAATAAACACCGCCATGAACCACTACCAGATCGTTGGCCTGAAGCGGGTGGCGGCGTTCATCGCCCAGATCGGGCATGAGTCGGGCCAGCTCAAGTATGTGAAAGAGATCTGGGGCCCCACAAAAGCCCAGGCTAAATACGAGGGCAGGGTAGACCTGGGCAATACCGTGGTGGGTGACGGCTCCAAGTATCGCGGCCGTGGCCTGATCCAGATCACCGGCCGGGCCAATTACGCCGAATGCGGCGAAGCCTTGGGTCTTGACCTGCTCACTCACCCTGAACTGCTGGAGAAGCCGCAGCACGCCTGTATGTCTGCCGCATGTTTCTGGTCGAGTAGAGGCCTGAACACTCTGGCCGATGCGGGTAAGTTCGATACGATCACTCTGCGCATCAATGGCGGTCAGAACGGCGCGGCGGATCGTCAGGCGCTGTATGCCCGGGCGCTGAAGGTGTTGGCGTGAAGTTCGACGCGGTGAAGTAGGGTGGAGAACTACTGATGATCCTAGCTCTGATGGCTGGTAGCGCTTGGGCCGCATGGGCGTGGCAGGCCAACGCCTCCGGTCAGCAGTTGGCTGCTAAGGAAGCTGCCTACCAAACCGAGCGCACGAATCTGGCTAATGCCAATTCCGCGCAAATCCTGATGGAACAGGGTAAGCGTTTTGCCCTTGAGCAGTGGCTGGCAGCCAGCGACCAAGCCTATTACCGAGCTTTGAACGATGAGAAAATGAAACAGGCACGCCTGCGTAATCGCCTTGCTACTGCTGACCTGCGGCTGTCAGTCCAACTCGATGCCACCGACTCAGTTGGTTGTGATCGAGTGCAAGCCACCACCAGCCCCGGCGGCGTGGTTTATGGAGATCGTAGAGCCCACCTTGACCAAGCGCATGCTCAACGAATTATCGGAATCACCGGCGATGGCGATCAAGGACTGATAGCATTGGCCACGTGTCAGGCGTATGTCAGGGCTGTCGCGCACTGACATGCGTCAAAAGTCCTAATAAGAACTCAGGCAGGTTGCCAGGTTATTCCCCTTAGTGCTGTTTCGGTCAGTTAAAATGTATACCTCTTCTATCACGTGGACGTCTGCGCCGGGTGAAAAATTTACTTCCTTGTTTAAAAACCAAGTTGCGGATGTGGTTTTTTTCATTCGAATTAAATCTGCGACGAATGCTCTCGGCACCACGCGTTTTGGATCGAACAGCATTGGCAAATCCTAGCTTACCTGGACATAGTTGATATGTTTACGGTCAGCGTCGTACCGAATGGCTGTGATGCAAAAGTCAGTCTTGATCATTCTTTTTTTATGAAGTGGGAGACACCACTACTGGTGTAGGGAGCTGACTGAGGTTTTGCAAGTGACTGCTCAGGAAGTAGCGAAAAGCGAGATGTACTCGGTGATTGGGGGCGGTAGCGAACTACTGTGAGAAAAATGTCGTGGGGCAAATAGATAGCAAATAAATGCCATCTAATGCCAATAAAGCAAACATATCTATCTATTAATTAAACCCTGCAACTCTTGTTAAACAATGGTGTAGGGCTTTTTTGGGTAGTGCCACAGCGCAAGCAGGGTGTTATTCAGTGTCGGCGATTTTTTGGCCGATAATTGTCATTTTTAATTGAGGGTGACCGACTACCACGCCTTCTAGCTGCAGTTTGCCTTCTTCATAGTTCACTGCGCCGTTTGCCTCCACTACATAATTGTCGATGCCAATTACATTAGTGTTGCCTGACCTCCATTTCGAGATCGTGAACTGAGATTGAAATTCACCCGAGTGTGCTGGTACTTTACCCCTGTACGAGTAGTGAGCGTCCCCACCATTAGCTGATCCATCCTTCGCCACGACAATCCCATCGCCGTATTCGCCTGTGCTGGCTGTGAATTCTACGTAAAAAATGCCTTGAGACATCGTGTGCTCCATTTTTAGATTTTAAAAATGAGCATAGAGGCCAATCGCTATCTAGCAAGCGCGGGTTCGTAAAAAAATAAGTTAGTAGGTTATGAGCGTTTTTGGCAGAGATGCAGAGGAGTTGGGTTTCACGGTAGGGTTTGCCTTTGAGTGATCCTACAGCGCAGTGAGCGTATTTCCGAAAAACGATGCAGCATGGGGCAAAAAAGGGGCAAATGGTTCGCCATTCAATGCCAAGTAGAAGCGGTCATTGATATGTCTACGAAAGCCGGGCTGATTAAAAGCTAACCTTGGGCTTTTCTACAACCGTTGAGCCTTTCGTTCCTGTTTCACCTTATACATCTCGCGATCTGCCAGCTTTGTGGCCTCCTCTACAGTGATGTTGCCCGGTATCACGGTCACTACGCCAACACTCGCGCCGGTGTATTCAATTCCACCAAGACCTTGACCCAGTTCATATCGCCCGATCGTCGCTTTGGCCAGGCGATCCTGAAGCAGTTCTGCGGCATGCTGCATGTCTGTTTCCTGGTCCAAGTGGCCGATGGGTGTGCCCAGGGCGATCACGATGAACTCATCGCCTCCAATACGCCCGATGATATCGCTGCTTCTGAGGCCATGCTGCAGTTGGGCGGCCACACCGCACAGTAGTCGGTCTCCTGCCACGTGGCCGCGGGTGTCGTTGATGTGCTTAAAACCATCCAGATCGATGACACTTATGAGTATGTACTTGTTCTCCCGCTGCGCGAGCTCGAACAGGCGCGCGGCATCATTCAGAACGGCACGCCGGTTGGCCAGACCGGTGAGTGGGTCTGTCAGTGCTTGCTTGGTCAGATCGGCGTTGGCGACCTGGAGTTGCTCAACGAGCAGGCCCCGCTCTAGGGCATAACCCAGTAATGCTGCTAGCAGTATCAGCAAGGGTTCCACTTCAGGAGAGCGAGCCACCTGTTTCGAGCTGGCGGCGCATATCGTCCCCAGTACCTGCCCAGATTGGGATCTTATTGGCGTGCTCACGTAAGTCATGATGCCCAAGGCTGCGGCTGCCTTCGAGTCACCCCAAACTTCGGAAACGTTATCCGAGTACATACGATTTTCGTCCATCGCGCGCTTGCACAAGGTATCTGCCCAAGGCACGGCCAGCCCTTCAGGAATCACCATATCACCAACGTTGCGTGCGAACTCGACACGCTGGATACCCTCATCGGCGTCAATTGTCGTCAAGTAGGTCGATTCCATGCCGGTGACCTCGCTGAGCAGGGCCAGCAGGGGGCGCGTCAGTTCCTCAAGGCTTTGGGCTGTTGGAAGGCTATCGGAGAGAGCAGAGAGGATCTGAACCATAATGAGTTTTCGAAGGCTAATGGGTGGTTCAATTACTGGCAGATCACTGAATAGTTTAGTGCGTAACCCCAAAAGATTGAGGGCCTCTGGCCAATCTCTGCCTGTCACGCTTTAGATTGTAAATCGCTCAGCAGAGCTATTCATGTCAGGTCAGCCAATAAAATACCTCCTGATCGAGCGGCAGGACAACGTAATTGAGGACTAAAGTATTATAGGAGATTTTGCGAGGATACGTAAATCCTAGCTGTGCATCGTTGTATATCTATGGCAATGGTAACCCACGCAAACGCTTGTGAAAAAAGGGAGGACTAGAAACATAACCAGAATAGATGCCTAGGCTAGGGTTAACGATGCGCTAGAAGTCTTAGTAGCATTCGATCGCAAAAATGACGATGCGGGCCTATTCTTAACAATTGGTTTGACGCGTATTTCGCGACAGTTATTTCTTATGACAGGCCATTTTGTAATGCACGTGACTTATCTTCCACTAGTCGCCTGGAACAAGCATTGGGAACTAGATGGTTCTCGGGTGCGATGCCGATGTTGTTTACGTTTTCAGGAACTCACTGATACCAGAAGCTTTAGACATGCCCTTGGATGTGAAGCTTGGGGGTTGCAAGCTCAATTTCCTAGTCGTGACCTGGCGACAATTGTGGAGCATAAAATTCGTCTAGGCCTGTTTTGATACGAGTTAGGAGTGTTCTGTGTTGGTGCGGTATGACACATGAAAGTGGGTAAAAGGCGCCGTGACTTTTGCGTGACTCTCTCACGAACCTATATGCATCTATGGCTATTCGATTGCAGCGAGCACCAGAGATAGCGGCCATGTTTAAAGGGTTTGCAATGCCACGGCGGGCATGGGGTGCTAGGGGCGAATGAATGCCTATTGAGCGCTTATGGTATGCAGAATCGGCATACTGCTTCGCTGTATAGCCTGGTAGTCGACGTCGATCATTTCGTCTTTTTCATGGGATTTTCCGGGCCGCAATCATTTCAAGGTATGCGGAAACATTGGGCTGCATGGCAGCCTTTTACACTTGATTGCGGACCAGAAAATCCATCACAAGCCGCAGGCTGATTGATTTCCCCTCGGGACTTAAAATCCCCCGTTCGAAAGGACGTGCCGGTTCGATTCCGGCTTCGGGCACCAAACAAATCAAGGGCTTGCGGTTTTTTTCAAAATCCGCAGGCCCTTTGTTTTTCCGCAATATTTAAATATTTTCCGCAACTCACTTGGTTGGCGAGACTTTTCCCCCTTCCGGTTGCGGATGCACTGCTCAGTCACAACCACGGTCATGTGTCCAAGTTGATCGCAGGCTTGCAGAATGTCGCCGCTTGATTAGGACTTGTCCGTGCCGGCTTTGGTGCGCAGGCCGCGCATCTGGAACTCGGACTTTGCATCCCCCGGGCGCTTCCCTGGCCAAGTCAAACCTCCCCTGCAGCATCACCACCGACATTGGCGTGTCATCCTGAGAAACGATCAGCCGCGTCGAGCGGACGTTGTGTCCTGATTTTCGAGACATGTCTCGATCAACCAAAACCTTCAGTTCACCAGTGATCTCAATCCGCCGCTTTGCTTTTTTTTGCCCTGCACTACCCAAATCTGTCCATCGCGGACGTCTCGCTCATCCATCAGCCGAGTGTCTGTGACTCGTTGGCCAGTAAGACAGGCAAGATCCATAGCATCCTTCAGACCTCTATCTGCCTATTCGTACACGAGCTTGAACAGTGCATCCTCAATGTAGATATCGCGCCCGGTTTCCTAGTTGCCCTTGATGCTAGCGCTGGGATTGGTGAGCGCGGTATAGCCGATGTCTCGGGTAAAGTTCCAGATTGCACTGAGCAGGGCTTTTTCCCAATTGGCTCTCACCGGTGCGGTTTTTCGCCAAGTCAGAGACTGGCGAACATGTGACGGTTGAATAGTCTCAAGCGGGGCTGGCGGATCATCGAAGAATGCCATCAGGTTTTTCATTCCCCTGACGTTGTCCTTTTGCGTTGTCGGTTTCTTGGTTGGCACAACGTCGACCAGGTATTTTTCGGCGACGTACCGGAAGGTAATGACCTTGGCCACCAAGTTGGTAGGCGATGTCTACCTCTTCAATCAGTCGCTGCGCAGCAGTCCTGCCGTCATGTCCAAGCAGCCCAAATGGTAGCTGCGCCCAAGATCGGAGTGATGGCATAATGATGGATTACCTATGGATCTGGGGGCGCGGGAAAATGTTTGGTGCATTGCTGGGAAGGAAAGGGTCGGTTCTTGCTGGCACTCAAGTAATATCAGTTCTTAATCGATTGTCTGCCACGGCTGGTGGCGTGACACGAGCAGCGCTTAATAGAGCTGGGGTGCTTGGCAGGAGCGGGCTGAGTTCGTTCGTGGTGTCAATTGATTATGACGCTGGTCTGATCAACTCAATCGACGTGCTAAGAAGAGATGGTAGGCTTGATCCGGAAGTTCTGGCATTTAATTTCTTTTTTTATTATGGCTCTTTGTCTGAGTCTCTATCAAAGTCTAAGAAAATACCGCATCTAAGCAAACTCTCAGTGACACCTGCTTTGTCGGTTCCTACGCGCAGATCTAGATACATTGGGACTACTGAGTTTCAATCTGTTGAGTTTTTCAATGGTGCAGGCGTCGTCTTCGCTCGTGAGCTTCTGGATGGAGTCGGAAATTCGGTATCATTCCAGCTTTGCATTTCTCCTACCCAAGCGCACACATTTAAGACAAGAGAAGACGCTTGTACGCATTGGCTTGAAGAACTATCGAAAAACGGTACGCATACCGTAGTTATCTCAGATGCGTCCTCATCAAGTGATGTTGTGGCGAACATTACATCTGAGAAAACCTCCAAGGTACTGACGCTTCATGGCAATCATTTTGCTGAGCCTTATGTGTATGGGAGCCCTGTCAAACCTAGAAGTCAGCTAATCATAGATAATGCAAAGGTGTGTGATTCCCTTGTGTTATTGACAGATAGCCAGAAAAGAGATGTTGAACGACAGTTTGGGAGTGACCAGAAAATATCGGTTATACCTAATTCTAAAACTGTATTTAAAGATGACTTTGTTGTAAAAAGAAAGTCTAAATTGTTTGTAGTGGTCTCTAGGCTTGACGCAGTAAAGAATATTGATCGTGCTATACGGGCTTTTAAAATTGCAATAGAAAGTGATTCAGAGCTCGTGCTGGAAATTTGGGGGCGCGGCTCGCTAGAGAGTTCGCTCAAAGATTTGATTGTTGAATTAGGCCTTTCGGGCAATGTTGTCATGAAAGGGTATACAAGGAATCCGGACACGGTTTTCAGGCGCGCTCGAGCGTCTTTGTCCAGCTCGCTATCAGAGGGCTTTGGGCTTAGCTTGCTAGAGTCGATGTCTGTTGGTACCCCGGTTATTTCTTTCGACTCGAATTACGGGCCTAAAGAAATTATTCAAGATGGTGAAAATGGTTTTCTTGTTCGCACCGAAGAGGAATGTGCTGAGAAAATCGTGAGGCTAGCGCGTGATAACTCGCTTTTTGATCACTTGGCAAAAGGTGGGATTGAAAGCTCTGATCGTTATTCGCCAGATTTGGTGGGCCAAAAGTGGCTGGATTTAGTCAATGGCTTGATCGGTGGAGAAAGTTATCAGAGTGTTTTTGGCAAAAGATCAGTGTTTGAAAATACTAATTCAAGCGGTTCAGGAAGTATTTTCATCTCCGCTAGCGAAATTGCTGGCCGCTCGCTTGATAGCGTTAGGCGCGTAGAGATCGTCCGTGTCGACAGGACAAAAACATTCAACGATAAGTACTCCAAGCTTGAGCCTGGAGTCTATCGAGTCCACAGCATAACTCATGAGCCAAGTTCATTCAGATATGCCATTAAGATTTCACACGGTGGGCGCCAACATAAAGGGAGCATTCCACTGAAGGCGCTGACGTTCAAATTGCTCAGTTAAGGACTTTCTGTATAGGCATCGGCGCTCACCTGGGCGCGAGTGACAACTAACGAGGTGCTTCTTAAACATAAAGCCCGCCGAGCGCGGGTTGTTTTACGCTTGGAGAAAACCAATGTAACCGCTCCATGAACCCCACATTCAAAGCCGCCGCGTGATCCCGGATACTGTGCTCCCGATTTCTTTCTGGAGCCCATCCGCCATGATGCGTCCCGACGCAAAAGTCGAAAAAGTGTATCTGTACCCCAAGCCCGTCGACTTC